>NZ_QSNX01000002.1:551-486660 GCF_009498575.1 Rahnella sp. RcJ3 | reverse complement strand
GTCCATGATGAGCATGAACCCTTTTTACACGAGCCACCGGATCGGTCAACTGATCCTTAAACGATCGGCATTACGCTGCGGCGTTCCTTTTTTATTGTCTGCATTTTGCGATTAATCCTTCAGACAGTGGATCTGCATCACAAAATGAGTGGCTATCTGGACTTACCAATTCCCCTTTCTATCATATGACTTTACACTCTAAGCCCTGATTTCGGCTTAAATCGTCGCTTTATCCAGCATAAAATTCAACTGACGGGTAAATAGCCCCAATTTGGCCTGACCAATTATTTATTTCTGACTTGCCTGGAGTATTGCATGAAAACTATTGCCACAGCGTCCCTGCCTGCAGCAGTGTCATTGCCTGCTTATGATCGCGATGTGTTAAAAAGCCGTATTGTTCATCTCGGATTTGGTGCCTTCCATCGCGCTCACCAGGCGCTACTGACCAACCGCGTGCTGAACCTCCAGGGGGGCGACTGGGGCATTTGCGAAATTAGCCTGTTCGGCAATGAAACGCTGATCCAGAGTTTGCGTCAGCAAAATCATCTGTTTACCGTGCTGGAAAAAGGCGCGGACGGCAATCAGGCGATTATCATCGGCTCTGCACATGAATCTGTGCACGGCGGGATTGACGGGCTGGAAGCAGTACTTGAAAAACTCACTGAGCCACAGATCGCGATTGTTTCCCTGACCATCACTGAAAAAGGTTATTGCATTGAGCCGGGCACCGGCGAACTGGATCTGCAAAATCCAAAAATTCAGCAGGATCTGGCGGGCGGTCAGGCGCCGGGTACCGCTCCGGGCGTTTTAGTCGAAGCCCTGCGTTTACGTCATGAGCGCGGCTTACCAGGCTTCACCGTTTTATGCTGCGATAACATTCCTGAAAACGGTCTGGTGGTAAAAAACGCCGTACTGGGCATGGCGAAAGCACGTTCCGCAGAACTGGCTGAATGGATCGCCGGAAACGTCTCTTTCCCAAGCACCATGGTTGACCGTATTGTTCCTGCCGCGACGGAAAATACGCTGGAAGAAATCACCGAAGCCCTCGGAGGTGTGACCGATCCTTGCGGTATCGCCTGTGAACCCTTCATTCAGTGGGTCGTGGAAGACCATTTCGTGGCGGGCCGTCCGGACTGGGAAAAAGCTGGCGCACAGATGGTTGCCGACGTTTTGCCTTTCGAACAGATGAAGCTGCGCATGCTGAACGGCAGCCACTCTTTCCTCGCCTATCTCGGCTATCTGGCCGGTTATCAGCACATCAACGATTGTATGGAAGATGCCAACTATAAGGCCGCTGCCCATCATCTGATGCTGCATGAACAAGCTCCGACGCTGAGCGTCGAGGGTGTTGATCTCGGTGCGTATGCTGACAGCCTGATTGCACGTTACAGCAACCCGGCGCTGAAACACCGAACCTGGCAAATCGCGATGGACGGCACCCAGAAACTGCCACAGCGTATGCTCGATTCCATCCGCTGGCATGTTAAAAATGGTGGTTCCTATGAATTACTGGCGCTGGGCGTGGCAGGCTGGATGCGTTATGTCGGTGGTACTGATGATGCCGGGCAGTCCATTGAGATTAAAGATCCGATGGCTGAAACCGTCGCTAAAATTGTGGCATCAACCGAAGATGGCGAACCGCGGGTGAAAGCCCTGCTGGCCCTGACGGGCGTATTCGGTGAGCAATTGCCTCATGAAGAGAAAGTCGTAGCGGCCATACTGAGCGCGTATGCCGATCTGCAAAGAATTGGCGCGAAGAAAACCGTGGCAAAATACGTAGGTTAAGCCCGGCAACTGAAGCTAAGAACGGCTGCTGCGGCAGCCGTTCTTATTTGTGCGGCGGTATCAGTCGTTCAGTTCTGAGGGGACTGAGGAAAAAAGGAATCCGTCAAAAGACGGATCATCAGCATCCGAAACCTGTAACAGCATATCTTTGACATTTTCCAGATGCTGCCACATCGCCTGCTTGGCGGCTTTCGGATCCCTGCGAAGTACTGCCTGCAAGATTGTCTGATGGTCCTGCAACCAAATCTGACTGTAGTTTTTATCGCCGACATGCTGATGGATCCCCTGCCACATTGAGCTGCGCTGGCGGATCAGCCACAGATCATCCACCAGTTTAACCAGCACACTGTTCTGGGAAGCCTGCGCCAGCAAGGCATGAAACCGCTGATCTTCAGCATCATCGGAGACGCCACGTGCAATGCATTCTCGCTGTGCATCAATGGCATCGCGCATTTGCAGAATATCCGTCTTAGTGGCCTGCATCGCCGCAAAAGCCGCGACTTCGCTTTCCAGCAATTGCCGCGCCTGTAATAACTCGAACGGGCCATATCCGCTGTCAGCGCTTTCCGGCTGGCTATCTTCCGGTTGATGCAATACATAGACGCCGGAACCTTTACGCACTTCGACCACTTTTTCCAGCTCCAGCATGATCAGCGCTTCACGCACTACACTTCGGCTGACGGAATAAGATTCCGCAATGTCACGCTCCGGAGGGAGGCGATCGCCAGGGGCATATTTTCCGGCATGGATATCGCGACGTAAATGACCGCCTATCTCCTGATAAAGTCGCATGTTTTTGCCCCTTTCACTGACACAAGCTCAATTGGTCTGACATCTGATTAATCGTTCTGATGCCTGAAATAAGAGAGAAAATTATAACATGTCAGCAAAAAGGGAAAGGACAGGAATAGAAAACTGACGGCCCGATCAAGATTGGGCCAGCCAGTTCATAAAGTTGTCCGGCCACATAACGATACATTGCATTACCGCGCTCAATGACCGGAGCGAAACATATTAACGATACTAACTATTTACGGCTGCTTAGTTATAACTCACCGTCATCACCGCAAGGCGAGGATCATTATTAATATGCCGCGTGGTGACCTGCCCGAGAGACAAAGGCAAGGCGAAAGAAGAAGGATTTTGCGCATTCAGCGTATGAACTTGCCTCACCTGTTTTCCGCCACGATCACAGTCGCTGATCACCGCATTACGTGCGGCACTGACGTGACATCCTCCGTCAACAATTGACCCGGTAATATGAATAATTCCGCCTGTTGCAGCGGCACTGGCAAACTGAATCGTCCCTGAGGCCATGACTCCCAAAAACAGTACACAGGTAATTCTGTTCATGGTGACACCTCATCATAACTATTAATTTTAAAGTTCCCGTAACCACAATTTAACATTAATACATCTAATTGAATTTACACGTCTGGAGGCAAAATAAATCTTGCTTGCCTGCCGGCAAAAATAAGCAATCCATGTCTTACATCGGCGCAACGCTGGATTTTCTTAAGGAGTCGCTGCACATTGGCGGGGAATTTTTCAAAAAGGATGTGCAACCATGACCAAAACCAACCTGATCACCGGCTTTCTGGGAAGCGGAAAAACCACCACGCTGCGCCACCTTCTGGCTCAGAAGCCTGAAGGTGAAAAGTGGGCCGTGCTGGTGAATGAATTCGGCGAAGTCGGCATTGATGGTGCATTACTGGCTGACAGTGGGGCGGTTTTGAAGGAAATCCCCGGTGGTTGCATGTGCTGTGTGAACGGATTGCCAATGCAGGTCGGTCTGAATATGTTATTGCAGCAGGCTAAACCTGACCGCTTGCTGATAGAACCCACCGGGCTGGGGCATCCGAAACAGATTCTTTCTTTACTGACGTCTGACGTTTACAGCAACTGGCTGACACTCAATGCCACGCTTTGCCTGCTGGATCCGCGTCAGTTAAGCGATCAGCGGGTGACTGATAATGAAAACTTTCGCGATCAGTTAGCCGCAGCAGACATTATCGTGGCAAATAAGTCTGATGTGACGCAGGCGCAGGACACGCAGAAGCTGGACGAATGGTATCAGCAGAATGGTCACGAGCGACTTCTGGTGACGGCTTCGCAAGGTGAGATCGACCTGACATTACTTGATTTTCCGCGCCAGAATCTGGTTGAGTTACCGCAAGGTAAACATCATCACGCTCACGCCGCTAAACAAGGACTGGCTGCACTGAGCCTGCCGGGAAAACAGCGCTGGCGTCGCGCACTGAATCAGGCAGACGGTTATACCAGTTGCGGGTGGATATTTGATGGCGAAACGCAGTTTGAGACCGCAGGCATTCTCGACTGGGCGCGCGCGGTGCAGGTTGATCGCGTCAAAGGGGTTATACGCATTAAAGAAGGCACATTACTGATTAACCGTCAGGGCAATGACTTACACATTGAAACAAAAGCGGTGGCGCCGTTAGACAGCAGAATTGAGCTTATTACGCAAAATGAAGTGCAGTGGAATGCAATACAATCCTCCTTGTTGAAGATTCGTTTAAGTTGATCAGATTAAGTTAACGCTAACTAAGTTATTCCTTACTTTGCTAAGAATAGGTCTTCCTTTATGTGGCGCCGCAATATTCCCGCAATCCTGATACTCAATGTATTGGGTGTTGCCTTATTTTTATCTTTCTATTTGCCAGCAAACCATGGTTTCTGGTTCCCGATTGATAAATCGATTTTCTTCTTTTTTAATCAACATCTGGCCACTGATGCGTGGTTCCTGCACCTGGTCGCCGTGACCAATAATCGTGCCTTTGATCTGATTTCATTGCTGGCGATGGGAATCCTGTATCTGAGCTATTTCCTGAAGCAGGATAGCGACGGGCGTCGCCGGTACATCATTATTGGTGTCGTGATGTTGCTGACTGCCGTTGTGCTCAACCAGCTCGGACATTTATTGCCTGTCAGCCATAAAAGCCCGTCACTCAGCTTCCCGGGCGTAAACCGCGTGAGCGAACTGACCGGCATTCCCACCAAAGATGCTTCCAGCGACAGCTTCCCCGGCGACCATGGCATGATGCTAATTATTTTTTCATGCTTTATGCTGCGCTACCTGAGTAAGTCAGCATTCGCTGTCGCCTTGATCATCACCCTCATCTTCTCACTCCCACGCGTGATGATTGGTGCACACTGGTTTACTGATATCGCGGTCGGCTCAATGTCCGTCGTGCTGGTCGGTGCCAGCTGGTGGCTGATGACACCAGCCAGCGATACGCTGATTAACTGGCTTGATCAAAAATTACCCGGTAAAAAAAATCCTAAGACACACGCATAATTTTGGATGCATACATAATATTTATGGCCCGGCAGATCTTTATGATTTGCCGGGCCTTTTTAAAGGATGTTTCTCAACGCCTCTGCGCTGTATTATGTCCCCTGAACGCGCTATTGATGCGGTTTTAACCCAAATTCGCGTAAAGATCACACAGCATTTTTAACATGTTTACTTACATCACCTTACATCACAATTTCTTATAAAAAATCTCATAATACCTCTCGCAATCACCTGTTCATTACGGTAATCTCCAATTCGCCTGTATAGAATTGTGTTAAAAACACCCCGGTTCAGGAAAAAAACGTGCTGCGACGCACATTTCCTCCCCCTGGTATTTGTCCCACAGATATATGGCAGGTAATCTCGCTTCGTTTGGCAATTTTAATAACGATTTCATCGTTAAGGACAGCAAGGGATAACAACAATAATGGTCAAGTCTCAACCGTTTCTGAGATATATCACGCGGATAATTCCCGCGATTGGTGCAGCAATTATTCTTTCTGCATGTAGTGGTACACATTCTTCGAACACAGAAAACGCGCAAACTGATATGCGTGCAGTAAATGGCAATGATGGCCTTCTACTGCAAGCCTCTCAGGATGAATTCGAAGCAATGGTTCGCAACGTCAACGTTAAATCCAAAATTATGGATCAGTACGCTGGCTGGAAAGGCGTTCGTTATCGGTTGGGCGGTGACAGCAAGCGTGGTATCGATTGCTCAGCGTTCGTTCAGGTAACATTCCGCGAACAATTTGGTATGGATTTACCTCGTTCAACCTATGAACAGGAAGAGAAAGGCAAGAAAATCCAGCGCACGAAACTGCGTCCGGGTGATCTGGTTCTGTTCCGTGCGGGTTCAACAGGCCGTCACGTCGGCATTTATTTAGGTAACGATCAGTTTGTACATGCATCCACCAGCAACGGTGTGATGATTTCAAATCTGAAAGAGTCCTACTGGAATGCACGTTATCGTGAAGCAAGACGAGTTTTAGCTAACGGCTGATCCCGTTACCTTATGATTTAGTTCTTGTTGTCCTATGCCAAGCGAATAAAAAAACGTCATCTTTGGATGGCGTTTTTTTATGCCTGTAATAAAGTGTATGAAGTGTCTGTTGATTTTTTGACGACGTTATTCTTTTATTTCCTCTGCGCGAAAAGGGCAAAACATATGGGTTTAAAAACGGCGTTAACACACACCGTATTGCCCAAACATCTGTATTTAAAGAGAAGCCTGCTTTTTTCAGCCCTGTTTTTCATTTTATTTATCGCAGTTACCCTCACCGTTATTAAAACCAACAATCTCCGCGAACAAAATGAAATCGCGCAACGAACGGCACAATTTACTGCTGATTATCTGCGCCAGTTAACCGACACGATGCACAGAATCGGACTGCTCACGACAGAACCCTGCCATTCCATTGCCGGGGAATTAAGCCGTGACGTCGCATTCAGCATGGGTGTTCGTGATTTTCAGCTGGTGCGTAATGGCATCGTTTTTTGTTCCTCGGCTTCCGGTAATCAGCACATTCCTGTAAACAGTACCCTGCATGACCTCGAATTTGATAACAACATGAGTATCGGACTGCAGATGGGCACCCCTGCCGTCCCGAACCGCGCGGTGATCCTTATATGGCAGCGTAACCCCGGTGCAACGGACGATGGCGTGATAGCAACGCTGGAACTGACGTTGTCGCCGTATATGCTTTTTGCGCAGCCAGGTTCCGGCTACCGGGGTTTTGCACTGCTGGTGGGAAAGAGCGCACTGATTTCTTCTCAGGCCGGTCTGATCAAGATCAGTGATTTGCCCCGCAGCCATTTTACTCAAGTCAAAATAGATAATTATCCTTTCAGCATTCGTCTCTACTCTCCTTCCCTGACCCGCGATAACATACTCTTTACGTTCTCAGGCGGCCTGCTGCTTAGCCTGCTGGTTTGCGCGCTGATTTACCACAGCCTGCTGAACCGCCATAACGTTGAGCGTGAGGTTCTGCGCGGGCTGAAAAATAAAGAATTCTTTGTTGAATATCAGCCGGTTATCGACTCAAAGAGCCTGAAGGTGACTGGCGTTGAAGCCCTGCTGCGCTGGCAGCACCCCATTGAGGGGCCCATTCCGCCCGATGTTTTTATCAGCTATGCTGAAAATCAGGGGCTTATCGTCGACCTGACTCAACATATGATGGCTCTGGTGGCAGCGGACGCCCATACCTTGCAGCACGCTTTTCCCGGTCCGGGCAAACTCAGTATCAACATTTCTCCTCACCACATGAACAAAATCAGCTTTCATGACGATGTGATGAATTTTATTGAAGCGTTACCTGAGAATGCTTTCCAGGTGGTATTCGAAATTACAGAACGTGGAATGATTGATACACAAGGTGCATTACGGGAATTTAACTGGCTGCGCCGCCATAAGATTGAAATAGCCATTGACGATTTTGGCACCGGCCATAGCGCGCTGATCTATCTTGAGAAGTTCACGCTGGATTATCTGAAAATTGACCGCGGCTTTGTCATGTCGATTGATCAGAACACCCTGATCGCCCCGGTGCTGGATACCGTCCTTAAACTCACGGAAGAACTGAAGATCAAAACCGTAGCCGAAGGCGTCGAAACCCAGATGCAGGCGGAGTATCTGCGCAATCACGGCGTGACCTATTTACAGGGATATCTGTACAGCAAATCGCTCGGTGTTCCTGAGCTGCTGGACTTTATACGTGATTTCAATGAGAAAGAAGCCACCTGGCAGATTTGACCTGCATCAGTCCCGCATCTTTTGTTCCATTTTTCTTTTAGGCGTCTGCATCCGGTTGTGATAAAAAGGCCAAAATCAGGGACGAAACCGAAGAGTCGTGCGTGACAAAATCTTTGCTTTCAATTGATTAATATCGAAATAGCCCGCGGTAATGCCGCATTATGCTGTCGTCATCACAGGAGTGCAGATTCAGGATGTTTTCTCGCGTTTTTGCCGGTGTGCTGTGCCTGCTGAGTCTCAGCGCACAAGCTGAAGTCATACAGGACAGTTACGCGTTCGCCATATTAGGCGAGCCCAAGTATGTCTCAAACTTCACCAGTTTTGACTACGTCAATCCTGCCGCCCCGAAAGGCGGTCAGATCACACTGGCGGCCATTGGTACTTACGACAACTTCAACCGCTTCGCGTCTCGCGGTAATCCGGCTGCGCGCAGCGGCTCGCTTTACGACAGCCTGTTTACCACCTCCAGCGATGAGACTGGCAGTTATTATCCGCTGATCGCCGATTCTGCCCGTTATGACAGCCAGTACCGTTGGGTCGAAGTGGATATCAATCCGCGCGCCCGTTTCAACGACAATACCCCGATTACCGCCAGTGATGTGGCCTTCAGCTTCCGAAAATTCATGACCGAAGGCGTACCGCAATTTCGCGTGGTGTATAAAGGTGTGGAAGTAAAAGCCATTTCGCGCCTGACAGTACGCATGGTGTTGCCGAAAGCGGATAAAGACATGATGCTCGGCCTGCTCGGTTTGCCGATTTTGCCGCAGACATTCTGGGAAAAGCATAAATTCAATGAACCGCTGAGTACACCGCCGCCGGGCAGCGGGCCTTACCGCATCAGCGATTACAAACTCGGTCAGTACATCACCTATTCCCGCGTGCCGGATTACTGGGCGGCCAATTTGCCCGTCAACCGGGGCCGCTATAATTTTGACACCATCCGCTACGACTATTACCTCGACGACAATGTGGCGCTGGAGGCGTTTAAGTCCGGCGCGTTTGATTTCCGCATGGAAACCTCGCCGAAAAATTGGGCGACGCAATATCAGGGCGGTAATTTCAGCAAAAACTTTATCGTTAAAGCTGATGTGGAAAATCAGGCAGCGCAGGATACCCGCTGGCTGGCATTCAATATCCATCGCCCGCAATTCGCCGACCGCAAGGTGCGCGAAGCCATCACTTTGGCTTTTGATTTTGACTGGATGAACAAGGCGCTGTATTTCGGGGCGTATCAGCGGGTGAACAGTTACTTCCAGAATACCGACTACGCGGCAAAAGATTATCCGAACTCCGCAGAACTGGCGTGGCTGGGGCCGCTGAAAGGCCAAGTGCCGCCTGAAGTCTTTAGCGCGCTGTATCAGCCACCCGGCTCTGACGGCACCGGTAATGACCGCGCAAATCTGCTGAAAGCCACCGCATTACTGAAAGAAGCGGGCTGGGAAGTGAAAAATCAGGTGCTGGTGAATGGCAAAACCGGTAAGCCGTTTACCTTCGAGCTGCTGTTACCTGGCGGCGGGAATTCACAGTACGTCTTGCCGTTCCAGCATAATTTACAGCGACTGGGCATTAAGATGTCGATCCGTGAAGTGGATAATTCGCAGTTCGTGCGCCGTATGCGCCAGCGTGATTACGATATGCTGCCGACGGTTTATCCCGCCACGTCGTATCCGAGCAGCGATTTGCAGATTTACTGGAACAGTAAATATCTCGATTCCACCTATAACAAATCAGGTGTCAGCGATCCGGCCATTGACAAGCTGACCGACGAAATCGCCGCCAATCAGGGCAAACCTGATGCCCTGTTGTCGCTGGGCCATGCGCTCGACCGTGTGCTGACGTGGAATATGCTGATGATCCCAATGTGGTATACCCATCACGAGCGCTACGCTTACTGGGATAAATTCTCGATGCCAGCCGTCACCCCATCCAACGGAATGGAACTCGACACATGGTGGTACGACGTTAACCGCGCAGCCCGTTTACCTGCGCAACGCCGCTGAGGAGCATACTGTGGCCGCCTATCTTTTAAGACGACTGCTTCTGGTGATCCCCACGTTGTGGGCGATCATCACCATTAACTTTTTTATTGTGCAGATTGCTCCCGGCGGTCCGGTTGATCAGGCGATTGCCGCTATTGAAATGGGGCAGTCAGGCGGTTTACCGGGTGCCAGCGCGGGCAGCGGAAATGGCAAAGCGTCGCCGGGTTTAGCGCAGTTTGGTGAAGGTCAGTATCGCGGCGCACGGGGCCTGGATCCGGAAGTCATTGCCGAAATCACCCACCGCTTCGGCTTCGATAAACCGCTGCATGTGCGTTATTTCGAGATGTTATCCAACTATGTTCGCTTTAATTTTGGCGACAGTCTGTTCCGCGGCTCATCCGTTATGGGACTGGTGAAAAGCGCGCTGCCGGTTTCCGTTACCATCGGCCTGTGGAGCACGCTGATTATCTACCTGGTGTCGATCCCGCTCGGGATCCGCAAAGCGGTGCGTAACGGCACGAAATTCGATACCTGGAGCAGCTCCGTCATTATTGTCGGTTATGCCGTTCCCTCTTTCCTGTTTGCCATTTTATTGATTGTGCTATTCACCGGCGGCAGTTATCTCGACTGGTTCCCGCTGCGCGGCCTGACGTCGCCGAATTTCGATACCCTGCCGTGGTACGGCAAAGTGACCGATTATCTCTGGCACATCACATTGCCGGTGCTGGCGACGGTGATTGGCGGATTTGCCACGTTGACCATGCTGACTAAAAACTCGTTTATGGATGAAGTAGGCAAGCAATATGTGGTGACCGCGCGCGCCAAAGGGCTGAACGAAAAACAGATTTTGTACCGGCATGTATTTCGCAACGCGATGCTGCTGGTGATCGCCGGTTTCCCTGCCACTTTTATCAGCATGTTTTTCACCGGCTCGTTGCTGATTGAAGTGATGTTCTCCTTACAGGGGTTGGGATTGCTGGGCTACGACGCCATCGTACAGCGCGATTTCCCGGTGATTTTCGGCACGCTGTATGTTTTCACGCTGATTGGATTGCTGCTCAATATCGTCAGCGACATCACTTACACGCTGGTTGACCCGCGTATCGATTTTGAGGGCCGCCAGTAATGAGCCTTTTTAAACTGAACTCCGTCAGTCAGGCGCGCTGGGCGCGTTTTTGCCAGAACCGCCGTGGTTACTGGTCGCTGTGGATTTTCATGGTGATGCTGATCCTGGTGCTGTTATCCAACGTCCTCGCCAACGACAAACCGCTGCTGGCACGTTATCAGGGACATCTCTATGTGCCGTTTCTGGTCAATTACAGCGAAACGACGTTTGGTGGTGAGCTGGAAACGCCAACCGATTATCAGGATCCGTTTGTTGTGCGCCAGATTGAAGACCACGGCTGGGCGATTTGGGCACCGATCCGCAGCAGTTATAACTCCATTAACTTTTCTACCGCGCAGCCCTTCCCTTCACCGCCTTCTTCTCAAAACTGGCTGGGCACCGACAGTAACGGGCATGATGTGCTGGCGCAAATCCTTTACGGGTTGCGGATTTCGCTGTTCTTCGGCGTTCTGCTGACGGCGATGACCTCGGTGATTGGCATGATTGTCGGTGCCACGCAGGGCTATTACGGCGGATTAATCGATTTGCTCGGGCAGCGCTTTATCGAAGTGTGGTCGAGCATTCCCACGCTGTTCCTGATTATTATTCTGGCCAGCGTGGTGCAACCCAACTTCTGGTGGCTGCTGTTGATCACCGTACTTTCCGGCTGGATGATGCTGGTCAGCGTGGTGCGCGCCGAATTCCTGCGTACCCGTAACTTTGATTATATCCGCGCCGCGCAGGCGATGGGCGTCAGCGACCGCGCTATCATGTGGCGTCATATGCTGCCTAATGCGATGGTCGCCACGCTGACCTATCTGCCGTTTATCCTATGCGGCTCGATCACCACACTGACGTCACTGGATTTTCTCGGTTTCGGCCTGCCGCTGGGCTCGCCATCGCTGGGTACACTGCTGATGGAAGGGAAGAATAATTTGCAGGCGCCGTGGCTGGGGATCAGCGCTTTCGTGGTGCTGGCCGCGCTGCTGTCATTATTGATTTTCATTGGTGAAGCCGTTCGCGATGCCTTCAATCCGTCCGCACACCATAATGAGGTGCTCTGAAATGACAGACGCTGCGTTATCCGCCCCGTTACTGCAAATCAAAAATCTCAGCGTCGCATTCCGTCAGGGAAAACAGCAACGTGAAGTGGTCAGCAATGTATCGCTCGATATCCGTGCCGGTGAAACCCTGGCGCTGGTGGGTGAATCCGGCTCCGGCAAAAGCGTCACTGCGCTGTCAGTGTTGCGTCTGCTGCCCTCTTCCGTGGTCTATCCGCAAGGCGACATTCTGTTTGCTGGCCAATCCTTACTGAACGCAGATGCCAGCACATTGCGCCAGATCCGTGGCAACCAGATTTCGATGATATTTCAGGAACCGATGGTGTCGCTAAATCCGCTGCATACCATCGAAAAACAGCTGACTGAAGTGCTGACGCTGCACCGTAATCTTCACGGTGATGCAGCACGCACTGAAATTCTGCGCTGTCTGGATCGCGTGGGTATTCGTCAGGCAGCCTCGCGCCTGCGGGATTTTCCGCACCAGCTTTCCGGCGGTGAACGCCAGCGCGTGATGATTGCCATGGCGGTGCTAACCAGGCCAAAGCTGCTGATTGCCGATGAACCAACCACCGCGCTGGACGTCTCCGTGCAGGCGCAGATTTTATCGCTGCTCGACGAGCTCAAGCAGGAAATGGGGATGGCGATGCTGTTTATCACCCATAACCTGCGCATAGTGCGCCGTCTGGCAGACACCGTAGCAGTCATGCAACACGGGCGCGTCGTGGAGCAGCAATCACGTACCGCACTTTTCAGTCAGCCTCAGCACCCTTATACCCGCCAGCTGTTACAAGCCGAACCACAGGGTCGCCCGCAGCCGCTGACCGGTAAACCGCCTGTTCTGCTGGATGTGAAAAATCTGGATGTCGGTTTTCCCGTCAAACGCGGCCTGCTGCGTCGCACGGTCGGCATCAAACACGCGGTGAATCAGGTCAGTTTCCAGCTTCGCCGGGGGGAAAGTCTCGGTGTGGTGGGCGAGTCTGGTTCAGGCAAAAGCACCACCGGGCTGGCATTGCTGCGTTTGCTCAAATCGCAAGGGGAAATCTGGTTTGACGGCCAGCCACTGCATGCTTTCTCGCGCAAGAAAATGCTGCCGTTCCGCAGCCGGATTCAGGTGGTGTTTCAGGATCCTTTCTCTGCGTTAAATCCGCGCTTTACCGTCGGGCAAATCATCGCTGAAGGTCTGCTGGTGCATCGCAACGTCAGTGAACAGGCGCGCGATAAAGCAGTGATCCGCGCAATGCAGGAAGTGGGGTTGGATCCGCAATCCCGCCACCGCTACCCGACGGAGTTTTCTGGCGGCCAGCGCCAGCGTATCGCGATCGCCCGTGCGTTAATTTTACAACCGGAAATGCTGATCCTGGATGAACCTACGTCGTCGCTGGATAAATCGGTTCAGGCGCAGATTCTGACCATTTTAAGTGAGTTACAGCAACGTCACGGCCTGACATATCTGTTTATCAGTCATGATTTACACGTGGTGCGGGCTTTGTGCCATCAGCTGATGGTGTTGCGAAACGGAGAAGTGGTCGAACAGGGAGAGTGTGAGCAGATTTTTACTGCACCGCAGCAGGCTTATACCCGCGAATTACTGGCCGCGTCAGAGGCTTTCGACACCCACCAGCGCTGAGACGCAGGCAAAACACGCCGGAATGCACCGGGATTGCGGCGTGTCAGAAAGGATAAAGTGCAGTTACAGATTCCGCGATCGCTGCACCGATATTTTTCAGGCAACAGAGCGTGGCACTTTCATCTTCACGATGAACGAATAAACACGGCTCACCGTCGATTTCGACAATCGCCGCTTTTACCTGAATATCTTCTAATGCATCAGTGAGCTGATGCATCACCTGCCAGGCGAATTCGCCCTCATGGCTGAGCAGTTTCAGGCCGATCAGGTTGTTATCTTCATCATTACCAGGCAGCGGAATCGGTTCAACTTTGATACCCGCAAAACCTGACAACCAGCGATAACTTTGCGGCAAACGATGTACTACCGAAAGTTGGATATTATTCACGTCGTTCCCCAGACAATGATACATGCAAATTATTTACACGCTGTTTTTACAAAATAGCTACAACCACACTGCTTAAGTTATAGCCGACAGGCTGCTCTTTGCCTACTCTTCGTTCAAATTATTAACATTGAATTAACGTAATAGGATACAAATTGACAGACTGTTGCTAATTTTATGTCTGCTCCCGACCATATTGAGAGGCAGATCTCATTTTGGCTTATTTGTAACCTTTTACGCCTTTATTAACAACCACTTTAATCAATTGTCGCTACCTTTCGATCCTTATTTTTTTACATTTAATATACAAATCAAACTACGTAAACATGACTAATTCCGCACTAAAATGATTATTATCAACAGGATAGTTAAGTCAGAGGAGTTAAGAATGATGCGGTATCGGTTAATTTCATTTTGAAATGAACCTGTTGGTTACATTTTTTATCGTCGCGCATCATACGTTAAAATCTGGATCTAATGTTAATAAATCCGCACAATTTGTTTGCACAAATCCCTCTTCTCTGGCTTATCATCCGCATCGTTATAAGTGGTATACCCTATCGGGACAGACATCGGCAAAACTAACCCGCTGATAAATCTCGTATTACGCAAATTATAATAAGAATCAGACAGCGAACTCCCTGCCTTTTGGCAAAAACCCATTCCCAGAGAGAAAGAGATGGAAAACGATCCTTCAATCATTGGAAGCAACACACCCGAAAATGGAACCGGTTTCAGTCGTCGTGAACTCCTCAAAGGCCTGACGTCTGCGATGGTGGCAACTACCCTGCTCGGCTTCCCGTTCCTGAGCCAGGCGGAGAAAGAAACCGCCACGCAAGATCCGGTTATCTTCGGCCAGTTCTACCTGGTATCGCAGGCTATCACTGAACATAAAAATATCAGCGAAGGCTCTTCCGCACAGATTTTCAACGCATTCTATCGCTCACAACCCGACTTCCCTGCGCAGGTCAGCAAACTACACGCGCTGGTGAAACCCGGTCAGGCAGCGAAGGATTTGCAGGAAGTGGCAAAGCAAAACGGTTTGGGTGAACTGGTGACCCGCATCGTCACCGCCTGGTATACTGGCACGGTTGGACATGGAACCGATTCCATTTTAATTGCATACAAAGATGCGCTGATGTATCGCCCGGTCAGTGACGGCCTGATTGTGCCCACTTACTGCGGAAACGGTCCGCTGTACTTCATCGCCGCACCTCCCGCCGCTGCGATGCCTGAATCCATGAATGCTGATCGTTTTACTAATCCTTCTGAAACACATGTTGTGAGCAAAGCCTGATGAAAAAACCAGAATTTACGGCAGACGGCGATGCGTCTGCTGATGTGATTGTTGTCGGTTCCGGTATCGTGGGCGGCATGATTGCCGATCAGCTGGTCAGCCAGGGATATTCCGTTCTGGTGCTGGAAGCAGGTTTGCGCATTGAGCGCGCGCAGGCCGTTGAAAACTGGCGCAACATGCCTTTCGAAAACCGCGCTGGCTCTGACTTCCAGGGGCTTTACCCGCAGTCTGAAAAAGCCCCCGCACCGCTGTACTTCCCGGAAAATAACTACGTCCATCTGACCGGGCCGAGCGCAAGCAGCTTCAAACAAGGTTATCTGCGCACCGTCGGCGGCACCACCTGGCACTGGGCAGCATCCTGCTGGCGTCACGTTCCCAACGATTTCAAAATGAAAACGTTGTACGGCGTGGGCCGCGACTGGCCAATTTCCTATGATGAACTCGAACCTTATTACTGCCGTGCTGAAGAAGAAATCGGCGTAGCCGGTCCGAATGACCCTGAGTTGCAGTCGCCTTCTGAGCGCAGCAAACCCTATCCGATGGAACAGGTGCCTTACGGTTACGGCGACACCCGTTTTGCTGAAATCGTTAACCCGCACGGTTACCGTTCCGTGCCAATTCCGCAGGGTCGCAGTACGCGTCCGTGGAATGGCCGCCCGACCTGTTGTGGCAACAACAACTGCCAGCCAATCTGCCCGATTGGTGCGATGTATAACGGAATTGCGCACGTCGAACGCGCTGAGAACAAAGGTGCCGTGGTACTGGCTGAAGCGGTGGTCTACAAAATTGACACGGATGAAAACAACAATGTGACCGCCGTTCACTGGCTGGATAATCAGAAGAAATCGCATAAAGCGACCGGTAAAGTGTTCGCGCTGGCCTGTAACGGCATCGAGACGCCACGCCTGTTGCTGATGGCCGCAAACGAAAAAAATCCAAACGGTATCGCCAATTCGTCTGATCATGTTGGTCGTAACATGATGGATCACTCCGGTTTCCACTGCACGTTTATCGCCAAAGAGCCGCTGTGGATCGGTCGTGGTCCGGCGCAGAGCAGTTGTCTGGTCGGCCCGCGCGATGGCGATTTCCGCAAAGACTATTCTGCCAACAAAATGATCCTCAACAACATCAGCCGCGTGATCCCTGCGACCTCTAAAGCGTTGCAGATGGGGCTGGTGGGCAAAGAGCTGGATGAGGAAATCCGCCGCCGTTCCATCTTTGGCGTGGATTTGTCCATCAGCCTGGAACCGCTGCCGGATCCGAATAACCGCCTGACACTCAGCACCACCCGTAAAGATCCACACGGTTTGCCGTGCCCGGATATTCACTACGATGTCGGGGATTACGTGCGCAAAGGCGCGGAAGCGGCTCACAAGCAGCTTGAGCACATCGGTTCCCTGTTCATGGCAGAAGAATTCAATATCACCACCAGCCTGAACGCCAACAACCACATCATGGGCGGCACCATCATGGGCAGTGATCCGAAAGATTCTGTAGTCAACGGCGAATGCCGCGCACACGACCACGCTAACCTGTGGTTGCCGGGCGGCGGCGCGATCCCGTCCTCCAGCGTGGTGAACAGTACGCTGACTATGGCCGCACTCGGCCTGAAAGCCGCCGATGATATGGCGAAAAAACTGGCAGGTGCCGCATGAAGAAACTTCTCACCGCCTGCCTGCTGAGCGCATCGCTAAGCGGATTCGCCTTCGCTGCGGACAATCAGGCTGAACTGATCCGTCAGGGGCAAGAAGTGGCGACAGCCGCCGACTGTCAGGCCTGTCATACTGCCCCGGAAGGCGGTAAAGCGTTTGCCGGTGGTTATGAAATCCATTCACCGATGGGCACGATTTACACCACCAACATCACACCGTCGAAACAGTTCGGTATCGGTAATTACACCGAAGCACAGTTCACCCGCGCGGTGCGGGAAGGTGTTCGCCCTGACGGTGCCAATCTGTATCCGGCCATGCCTTACACTTCCTACAGTCATATGAGCGATGCCGACATGCATGCGCTGTATGTCTATTTCAAAGAGGGTGTGAAGCCGGTCGAACAACCGAATGTTGAAACTGCCCTGCCGTTCCCGTTCAACATGCGTATTGCGATGGCGGGCTGGAACATGATGTATCTCGACAGCACGCCGTTTAAGCCGGATCCGTCGAAAAGTGAACAATGGAACCGCGGTGCGTATCTGGTCAACGGTGCCGGTCACTGTGATACCTGTCATACGCCACGTAACCTGATGATGGGTTCTGTGACCGATAAACCGCTGGCAGGCGGCATGGTCGGCCCGTGGTATGCCCCGAATATCAGCTCGGATCCGGTCAGTGGTATTGGTAACTGGTCGCAACCTCAGCTGGTGGAATACCTGAAAACGGGCCGCACCGCCGGGAAAAACCAGGCAGCGGGCGGTATGGCGGAAGCGGTTCAAAACAGTCTGCAATACATGTCTGACAGTGACCTGAACGCGATTGCTTTCTACCTGAAAAACAGCCCGCCGGTGCGTGACCCGCGTGATACGCAGGCGGCGGACACCTTCGGTAAACCGGTGAACGTGGAAGAAGGTTTACGCGGCGCGCACCCGTTTAATGCGAACAAAACCATCGACAACGGTGCGGCACTGTTCAGCGGTTATTGCGCCAGTTGCCACCAGCCGGACGGTTCTGGCAGCGAAAATCAGGCATATCCGTCGCTGTTCAACAATACCGCCACCGGCATGGGTAATGCGTCTAATCTGATTTCCGCCATTCTTTACGGCGTGGATCGTCAGGTCGGCGACCATCACGTACTGATGCCGAAATTTGGCGTGGGCTCGTATGTCGGTCAGTTAGATGATCAGCAGATTGCTGACATCTCCAACTACGTGCTGAAAAACTACGGCAATGCGACCATTCAGGTCAGCGCACATGATGTCGCGGTGTTACGCGCAGGCGGTCCGGTGACATTACTGGCGAAACTGCAACCGTTTATGGCTCCTGCAATGGTGGCTGGCGTGGTTGTTCTGCTGGTGCTGATTTTCTGGCTTGGCCGGAAACGCAAAACCAAAGCAGCGTAATCCGTACACTGAAATGCAAAACGGCCCTGTTTGGGCCGTTTTTTATATGCGGATCTGAAAACTAACCGCGCCCGACCAGCGGCATGGCGCTCGCCATTACGGTCATGGTCAGCACGTTAGTGTCGAGCGGTAAACCGGCCATAAACGCCACCGCCTCACCGACGCGCTCCACCGGGATCATCGGTTCCTCAGCGATATGTCCGTCCGCCTGCATTCTGCCTGCCAGCGCTTTATTGCCCATATCCGTCGCCGCATTGCCGACATCGATTTGCCCGCAGGCAATGTTGAACGCGCGACCATCGAGCGCGGTGGATTTGGTCAGTCCGGTAATCGCGTGCTTGCTGGCGGTGTACGGCGCAGAATTCGGGCGCGGCGACTGCGCCGAAATCGAACCGTTGTTGATGATACGTCCGCCTTGCGGCGTTTGTTGTTTCATCAGTTTTACCGCCGCCTGCGTACACAAAAAAGCGCCGGTGAGATTGGTATTGATCACCGACAGCCAGTCTTCCACCGGCAGTTGTTCGATCGGCACATCCTTCACGTTATTACCGGCGTTATTGAACAGCAAATCCAGACGTCCGAAGGTTTCGTGAATATCCTGAAACAGCGCGGCGACTGACTGCGGGCTGGTCACATCCAGCTGGCGCGCCACCGCCTGTCCCGGCGCAAACAGCGCAACGGCCCGCTCCAGCTTTTCTTTGTTTCGTCCGGCCAGAATCACGGTAAATCCAGTCGCTTCCAGCGCTTTCGCAGCGCTCAGACCGATACCGCTGCCCCCGCCAGTGATTAATGCGATTTTGTTCATTGAGCCTCCTATACCGCAGCTAACATGCCGCCATCGATAAATAAAAGATGACCATTCACAAAATCTGACGCCTTTGAAGATAAGTACACTGCGCCGCCCACCAGCTCTTCAGGATTGCCCCAGCGTGCAGCCGGCGTGCGTTTACACAGCCATTCGGAGAACTCTTTGTTATCGACCAGCGCCTGGGTCATGTCAGTTTTGAAATAGCCCGGCGCGATGCCGTTCACCTGAATATTGTAACGTGCCAGTTCAACGCACATGCCACGGGTCAGCATTTTTACTGCCCCTTTTGAGGCGGCATACGGCGTGATGGTGTCGCGGCCCAGCTCGCTTTGCATGGAACCGATATTGATAATTTTGCCGCGCTCACGTTGGATCATGTAACGCGCCACCGCCTGCGATACCAGGAACACAGATTTCTGGTTTACGGCAATCACGTCGTCCCAGTCTTTTTCCGGAAACTCGGTGAATTTATGGCGGCGCTGGATACCGGCGTTATTCACCAGCACATCAATCGGCCCGATGGTGCTTTCGATATGGTCAATCGCCTGATTCACCGCCTGACTGCGAGTGACATCAAACGACACGGCATGGGCGATAAAGCCTTCTGCACGCAGGGCTTCGGCCGCTTTTTGCGTGGATTCCTGTTGTGTACCGTTAACGATAATTTCCGCGCCATGCTGCGCCAGCCCTTTCGCCAGCAGGAAACCCAGACCGCGCGTCGAGCCGGTAATCAGAATCTTTTTATTGTCCAGTGAGAAGAGATTTGTCATGACGTTGGCCTTATTGAACGCTGATTTAAAAAATTAGCTTCACTACACCGGTTTACCCCGCGCTAAACTGTGATGCAGATCACCTGATGGAATGTTAAAAAACCCTGTTACTCCGGGTGTGATCATCATCATTTTGATAACAATCTCCGGCGCTTTCTGTTTCAATAACAAGGTATATTTGCAGGCCCAATCAGGAAAACTCCGCATGAGAAACCAGCGCGTGACACTACAGGACATCGCCCAACTGGCGGATGTCACGAAGATGACGGTGAGCCGTTTTCTGCGCACGCCGGAAAAGGTGTCTCCTGAAACCCGCGAACGCATCACGAAGGTGATGGAAGAAGTGGGATATCCGCTGGAAGAAGCCCGCGGACCGGCCAAAGCGCCGCGTATCGGCATTTTAGTGCCGTCATTTAACAACCAGATTTTCTCCGACTTACTGGCGGGCATTGAGTCGGTCACTTCCGCGCAGGGCTTTCAGACGCTGGTCGTCAATTACGATTACAGCAAAGAGCGCGAGGAAGAACACATCATTAATCTGCTCGGTTATCAGCTTGCCGGACTGATCCTCACGGATTCCGTGCATACCCTGAAAGCCGATAAGTATCTGAATGCCGCAGAAATTCCTGTTGCGCAGGTGATGGATCTCGACGATCCGCACGGGCGTATTGCCGTCGGTTTTGATAACCAGCAGGCCGGTTACGATATGGCGAATACGTTGCTCGCCAGCGGCAAAGAACATGTGGTGTATTTCGGTTCGATGTCGGATGCCCGCGACCAGAAGCGTTATCAGGGTTACAGCCGCGCAATGGATGAACGCGGGCTGACGCCGGTGCATATCACGCCTAATAAAGTGTCGTCGGTATCTATCGGTGCGGGCATGCTGGCCATGGCGCGTCAGTTATATCCGCAGACCAACGCTATTTTGTGTACCAATGACGATATTGCCGTCGGCGTGTTACAAGAATGTATCAAACAGGGGATCCGCGTCCCGCAGGATATGGCAATTTCCGGTTTCCACGGGCTGGATATCGGCCTCGCCACTACACCATTATTAGCCAGCGTGATCACCCCGCGCTTTGAGATGGGGAAAGTGGTGGCAGAGATATTGCTCAAAAAAATCAGGAACCTGCCGACGATCGAAAGGGTGGATTTGCATTACCGTATTTCCCTCGGCGGCACCATTTAATCCTCCTTTCCCGTCCATTTCTCCCCCTTCGTCCTGCACGCCAACTCCGGTGCAGGATCACGTAAGTGGTAACACCTTTTCTTAACATAATTCAACGTGACTCCTGTCACGAAATACTTTCCTCAAAATGCTTTTATTAAGCCATCACCGGTTACAGGCACACAGAGGAAAGAATATGGATAATAAGATTCCTAAGGCTCGCTGGCTTCGAGTAATAACGCCAATCCTTATCGCTTGCATTATTTCCTTCATGGACAGGGTCAATATTAGTTTCGCCATGCCCGGCGGGATGGACGCGGAATTAGGGATTACCGCTTCAATGGCCGGTCTGGCCGCCGGTATCTTCTTTATCGGCTATTTATTCCTGCAGGTGCCGGGCGGCAGCCTGGCGGTACACGGCAGCGGACGGAAATTCATTGCCTGCTCATTGATTGCCTGGGCGGTGATCTCCATCCTGACCGGCTTTATCACCAATCAGTATCAGCTGTTGTTCCTGCGCTTTGCGCTGGGTGTGGCAGAAGGCGGGATGCTGCCGGTGGTGCTGACGATGGTCAGCAACTGGTTCCCTGATAAAGAACGTGGCCGCGCCAATGCTTACGTGCTGATGTTCGCGCCGCTCGGCGGGATGATCACCGCGCCGTTGTCCGGCTTGATTCTTGATACGCTCGACTGGCGCTGGTTGTTCATCATCGAAGGGGCATTATCTTTCGTGGTGATGATTTTCTGGTGGTTCACCATCAGCGACCGTCCGGAAGAAGCGAAATGGCTGTCAGAGCGTGAACGCGACTATCTGGTGACGGAACTGAACCGCGAACGCGAAGCCCTGAAAGCCCTGGCGCCGGTAAACAATGCGCCGCTGAAAGAGGTGTTCCGTAACAAGTCTATCGTCAAACTGATCATCATTAACTTCTTCTATCAGACCGGGATTTACGGCTATACCTTGTGGCTGCCGACCATCCTGAAAAACCTGACCGGCGGTGACATGAGTTCGGTGGGTATGCTGGCGATTATCCCTTACGTCGGCACCATGCTGGGGATCCTGGCGATGTCAGTGCTGTCGGATAAAACCGGTAAGCGTCGTATGTTTATCGCCCTGCCGCTGTGTGGTTTCGCAGCTTGTCTGGCGGCCTCTGTCGCATTTGGCCATAACATCATGGCGGCCTACGGTTTCCTGGTCGGTGCCGGTTTCTTCCTGCAAGCCGCCACCAGCGCCTTCTGGACCATTCCGGGTAAAGTCACCACGCCGGAAGTGGCAGGCAGCGCACGGGGTGTGATCAACGGTCTGGGGAATCTGGGCGGTTTCTGCGGTCCGTATCTGGTCGGCGTGCTGGTCAGTCTCTACGGCCAGAGCACCGCGATTTATGCCCTGGTGGCCTCATTACTGATTGCCGCGGCAGTCACCACGTTGCTGCCAAAAGAGTGCGATATGGCGCTGGTGCCGGGTGCGAAAGCCAAAGCCATGGCGGATGAATACGCCCGTGCCAAAGCCGCGCGCAGGGTTCAGGGAGTGAAAGCAGAAGTGGTTTAATGATCCAAAACGGTGCTGGTTTAGCTCCTCCCCCTGCGAAGGGGGAGGTTGGGAGGGGGTTTTAAAGGCTAACCCCTTGTTAAAGAAAACGTTAGCTTTCTGATTTTGACCTTAATACCCCACCCCAACCCTCCCCTTCGCAGGGGAGGGAGCAGACCGAATTCCTGCTTCGACATCTGTAAAATCAGCAGGCCAACCGGACTTTGCTCCTCCCCCTGCGAAGGGGGAGGAAGTTATGCAGATACTGCTTTCGCCGGACGGCTGGCGTAGAGATACAGCAAGGTGGCGGCCAGGACACAGAACGCCATTGAACCGACCATCGGCCAGGCGCTTTTCGCCGTAAACAGTGACAGCACAGAACCAATCGCCGCACCGGTTCCGAAACGAATCGTCCCCGCCAGTGAAGCGGCTGTACCGGCCATGTGCGGGAAGTCATCCATAATGACGGCCATGGCGTTAGACGTCACCATCGCAATCACACCGACATACCCCGCCACACCGATCACCATCGCCCAGAATGGCAATCCGAAGGTACACACAATCACCAGCCACATCCCCATCGTCAGTTGCACAAACAACCCGAAGCGGAACATTTTCACCGCGCCCGTACGGCGCACGTTACGGCTGTTGATGAGTGTCAGAATGACCAGTGCGACGATGTTCAGCGCAAAGTAAAAGCCGAAGTTCTGCGGCGAAACGCCATTAAGTTCGATGTAAACAAACGGACCGGCGCTGAGGAAAGAGAACATCCCGGCAAATGAGAAACCACTCGCCAGCATATAACTGAGCACACGTTTGTGACGGAACAGGGACGCAAAGTTACCGACGCTGGTACGCAGATGAAATTTCTGCCGTCGTTCCTTGGGCAGTGTCTCTTTGATATAGACGCCCACCAGCGTCGCGGCAATCAGCGCGGCGATGGCCATTGCCCAGAAAATCGCGTGCCAGCTGAATATGGCCATCAGCAAACCACCGAGCATCGGTGCCAGCAGCGGCGCAACCGTCATCACCAGCACCACAAAAGACATCATTCGCGAGAATTCATCTTTGGTGAACATATCGCGCATCAGCGCATTGATGACCACACTTGCGGCAGCGGCTGCCAGACCGTGCAGGAAACGCATCCAGACCAGTTGCTCGACCGACTGCGCCAGCGCACAGGCACCGGCCGCGACGGCAAAGATCATCACGCCCCAGAAGATAACCGGCTTACGCCCGAGGCTGTCCGCCATCGGTCCGTAAAACAGCTGCCCTATTGCAAAACCCAGCACGTAAGCGCTGAGCGTCATTTGCACGCTGCCCGCCGGAACGCCATATTCCTGTGCGATCACGGGCATACTTGGCAGATACATATCGATGGCCAGAGGCATCAGCATCGATATCAATCCCAGGATGAAAATCAGTCCGACGTGGGAGACCGGTTTTTCTTGCACTTTCAGCTGCTCCAGTTATCGAAAAAACTATCGCGAAGGAACGCCAACGCTGGCCACTTCCTGCTCAGTTAACGGACGGTACTGACCCGGTTCTAAATCTTCATCCATCACAATCTCGCCGATACGTTCACGGTGCAACGCAACCACACGGTTACCGACGGCGGCAAACATGCGTTTTACCTGATGGTAACGGCCTTCGCTGAGGGTGAGACGCACCAGACAGTCTTCGATTTTTTCGAGCTGTGCCGGTTTGGTCAGGGAATCTTCGTTATGCAACTGCACACCGGCCTCAAACTGCGCAGCGGTGTCGTCAGCCAGCGGATGTTCGAGCGTCACCAGATAGGTTTTTTCGCAGTGATGACGCGGCGAGGTGATGCGGTGTGACCACTGACCGTCGTCGGTCATCAGCACCAGACCGGTGGTGTCGATATCCAGACGCCCCGCGGCATGCAGTTTGTAGGCAACGGGTTCTTCGAGGAAATACAGCACGGTCGGGTGATCCGGATCATCGGTAGAACACACGTATCCCTGCGGTTTGTTGAGCATGAAATAACGCGGGCCGGTGATTTGATCCAGCACATTGCCATCAAACTCGACGCGTTGTTCAGGGCTGATTTTCATTGAGCCGGTTTTGACGATTTCACCGTCTACGGTGACACGTTTGTTACGCAGTTCGCGCAAAACCAGCGCGCGGCTTACGCCTAATTGCTGAGAGAGAAACTTGTCCAGACGCATTGGATCGACTTGCCTTCATGGCGATCTGAGTGATCGCGTTACTGATAAAACACAAGACCCCGCCGTCGCAATACAGCAACTGACAGGGTTCAGGGTTGTTCGGTTCGTAATAATTGCAAAGAGTTATTATTACTTCGGGGGGGCAGAAATACTGCCGCATTGAGCGCATTAGTATAGCCGTGCATCCTGCAAGGAAGAAGGAAAATAAGCAGGCTAAACATTCACAGCGGGCGATTTCTTTGCTCATCGCCATCAGCCGGATTTCTTGGCATACTGCATTACTGTTTTTATAAACAGGTAAGTTAACTCAATAACGAACAGGTGATCATCGCGTGACTGTTTTTACCCTCCGCCCTTACCAGCAAGATGCCGTGGATGCCACGCTGCGTCATTTTCGCCAGCACGACGAACCGGCTGTGATTGTGCTGCCGACCGGCGCGGGAAAAAGTCTGGTGATTGCCGAACTGGCGCGCGTTGCCCGCGGGCGTGTGCTGGTGCTCGCCCACGTCAAAGAACTGGTGGCGCAAAACCACAGCAAATACCTTTCTTACGGGCTGGAAGCCGATATCTTCGCCGCAGGCCTTAATCTCAAGCAAAGCAGCGGCAAAGTGGTATTTGGCAGCGTGCAGTCCGTCGCGCCTAACCTGTCGGAGTTCAGCGGTGAGTTTTCCCTGCTGATTGTCGATGAATGCCACCGTATCTCCGACGATGACAACAGTCAGTATCAGCAAATCATCGGCCATCTCAAAGCACAAAACCCGCGCCTGCGGCTGCTCGGCCTGACCGCCACGCCCTACCGTTTGGGCAAGGGCTGGATTTATCAGTATCACCATCAGGGCATTGTACGCGGCGATGCCAACAGCCTGTTCCGCGACTGCATCTATGAACTGCCATTGCGTTACATGATTAAAAACGGCTTTCTGGTACCGCCGGAACGGCTCGATATGCCGGTAGTCAGTTACGATTTCAGCCGCCTGCAGGCCAGCAGTAATGGTCTGTTCAGTGAAGCCGATCTGAATGACGAACTGCGCCAGCAAAAGCGCATCACGCCGCACATCATCAGCCAGATTATTGAGTTCGCACAGGACCGCAAAGGGGTGATGATTTTTGCCTCGACGGTGGAACACGCCGGTGAAATTTTCGGTCTGCTGCCGAAAGGCGAAGCGGCGCTGATCAGCGCACAAACACACGCGGTGGAACGGGACAGGCTGATTACCGCGTTTAAAGCGCAGCAGTTACGCTATCTGGTGAATGTATCGGTGCTGACCACCGGCTTTGACGCACCGCATGTGGATCTTATCGCCATCCTGCGCCCGACCGAATCCGTCAGTCTGTATCAGCAAATTGTCGGACGCGGGCTGCGGCTCGCACCGGGCAAAACGGATTGCCTGATCCTCGATTACGCCGGAAACCCGCATGACCTGTTTACGCCGGAAGTCGGCAGCCATAAACCGGCGGGCGATAACAAACCGGTGCAGGTGTTCTGCCCGGCCTGCGGTTTCGCCAATATTTTCTGGGGAAAAACCACCGAAGACGGCACAGTCATCGAGCATTTTGGCCGTCGCTGTCAGGGCGTGCTGGAAGATGATGAAGGCAATCGCGAGCAATGTGATTTCCGCTTTCGCTTTAAAAGCTGTCCGCACTGTGGCGCCGAGAACGATATCGCCGCACGGCGTTGTCATCAGTGTCAGGAAATTCTGGTCGATCCCGATGATATGCTGAAAGCCGCGCTGCGCCTGAAAGATGCACTGGTGCTGCGCTGTGGTGGTATGAATCTGAAAAACGGGCGCGACGACAAAGGCGAATGGCTGAAGATTACTTATTACGATGAAGACGGTGCTGACGTTTCCGAGCGCTTTCGCCTGACGACGCCTGCCCAGCGCATGGCGTTTCTGCATAACTTCCTGCGTCCGCACCAGCGCGCGCCGGGCGTACCGCTGGAATGGAATACCGCCGCGGATATCGTCGCGCAGCAGATTTTATTGCGTCATCCGGATTTTGTGGTGGCGCGCATGAAAGGCCAGTTCTGGCAGGTGCGGGAAAAAATGTTTGATTATGAAGGCCGCTACCGGCGCGCTAACGAACTGCGCGGGTAACAGGGATGACCAAATCGGTAATTATTCATTGTTGCTGCGCGCCGACTCCGGTATCATACCGCCCGCTTTCGCCTTGTGTGAAAGCCGCAGTACTCAACTCGTCACTCGGTCGCAGGTGGCGGGGCACATTTTAGAAGTAGTTCTAATCGAGAAACATACAATGATCACTATCAATGTAGAAGTACGTCCACAGGACGAGCAGGGCAAAGGTGCGAGCCGCCGCCTGCGTACAGCAAACAAATTCCCAGCTATCGTTTACGGTGGCTCAGCTGCTCCGGTTTCTATCAAACTGGACCACGATTCTGTCAAGAATCTGGAAGTTAAAGCGGAGTTCTACTCTGAAGCAATTACTCTGGTTATCGACGGTAAAGAAACCAAAGTTAAAGTTCAGGCTGTACAGCGTCACCCGTTCAAGCCAAAACTGGCTCACATCGACTTCGTTCGCGTTTAATCGCTGACTGAGTTGTTGCGCATCGGGACGCCGTGCGAGAACAAATAAAAAACGCCGCTTATGCGGCGTTTTTTATTGCCTAAAATCCGCTCATACCCTAAATAATTCAGGTTGCAGGAAGACGGCAAGTTCGTGAATCCCCGGGAGCTTAGATAGCTAAGTGACCGGGGTGAGCGAACGCAGCCAACGCATCTGCAGCCTGAAGTATGACGGGTATTATTTATTGCCCGCTTTGCGCTGCAATTGATCCCGCAGATTCGGCGGTGTGCCTTTAATGGTCAGCGTATCGGTCGCCGGATCCCAGAAAATGCGTTCGCCCATCAGCATGGCATCGAAGTTGATGCTCAGACCGCCGCCGCTGCCGGCGAATTTGGTCAGCTGACGCAAGGTGCTGCGGTCGGCCGGGAAGGTTTCTTCCAGCTGATAGCCCTGCTCCTGGGTAAATTCTTTAAATTTCTTGTCATTCCACGGCGGCAGTTCTTCGGACAGATCATCCAGCGCGATCTCCTCGCCCGCCTGCAGTTGCTCGTTGCAGTAGGTATAAACCTGCTGACGGTAATTCTGACGCTCGTTTTTATCGAGCTGCGCTTCGGTACAGAAATCATCAACCGCCTGCAGCAGGCCACGGTTCTGCGCCTTGGTATCCAGACCTTCGGATGCGCCGAGGAAATCCATAAAGAAGTCAGAGACTTTGCGCCCTACCCGGCCTTTCAGGAAGGTGAGGTAACGGGTCGATTCCGGATTGGTTTCCCATTCCGTCAGATCAATACGCGCCACAATATCCGCATGATTGATGTCGAGATAATGAATGCTGCTGACATCCAGCTGTTCATTGACGCGCATACTGCTGCGGCTGTTCAGCACGGCAACCAGTAAATATTCGACTGCCAGGAAGCGGTAATGACAGAAAAGCACCACGCCGCCTTCGGCAAACGGGTATTTCGCCAGTTCGTCACGCAGACGGCCAGTGGCAGCGCGGCTGAATGACAGGAAATCGTCGTCCCCTTTGCGGCAACTGCGTAATGCGACTGCCAGCTCGCTGTCTTCATTGAACAGACCGTACGCTTTGCTTTTTGCACTGTAGACGCGGTGCAGTTCTGCCATCATTTCATCAACGGCAGCATTGGGCGTCAGAAGCGTATCACGCAGCACAACATCCAGCGTTTGCTCATCACGTTTGTTCAACTGGTGCAGAGCGATCTGCTCGAGATCCAGACTCATGGGGATTTTCTCCTGTAAGAATTGCAGCCGTGTAAGAAGGGTTTGTCTGCGGGGCGTATTCAAACACCGAAGCGTCAAAGCCGCAACCGCTCATGCCTTAGAAATAAGAGTTTGATGCGAGAAAAAACCCAAAATAATTCGTGTTGCAGGAAGGCGGCAAACGAAGAAATCCCGATGAGCTTACGCCGGTAAGTGATTCGGGTGACTGAGTGCAGTCAACGCATCTGCAACCCGAAGTGTGAAGGGGTTATAAAAATGCGGAAAACAGAGGCGTGATACGCTAAGATATTGGACTTTGTCGGATCAAGAAGCACAATACTCTATGGCACAATCATCCCGTTACAGTGACGAACACGTTGAACAGCTCCTTTCCGAGCTGGCGACAGTTCTGGAAAAACACCGCGCCCCGACAGACCTGTCTCTGATGGTTCTGGGCAATATGGTGACAAACCTTATTAATACCAGCGTCGCTCCTGCACAGCGCAAAGCCTTGTCGCAGTCCTTTGCGAAAGCGTTGCAAGCGTCGATAAGAGAAGATAAAGCCCATTAATTCACAACTTGCCCAAACCCTCTCATGGTGACAAATCGTCAGCGCTATCGCGAAAAAGTATCCCAGATGATCAGCTGGGGCCACTGGTTCGCCCTGTTTAATATCCTGCTCATTCTTGGGATCGGCAGCCGCTACCTGTTTGTTTCTGACTGGCCTTCTTCATTGCAGGGGCGTATTTACGCGCTGGTCAGCTGGCTTGGGCATTTCAGTTTTATCGGTTTCTCGGCATATTTACTGATCATCTTCCCGCTCACCTTCGTGGTGATGTCACAACGCCTGCTGCGGTTCTTATCCGCTATTCTGGCTACTGCCGGGCTGACCCTGCTCCTGGTCGATACCGAAGTCTTTACCCGTTTCCACCTGCATATTAATCCGGTTGTGTGGGAACTGGTGGTCAATCCCGTTCAGGGCGAGATGGCCCGCGACTGGCAGCTGATGTTTATTGCTGTGCCGGTGATATTCCTGCTCGAAATGCTGTTCGGTACCTGGGCGTGGCAAAAGCTGCGCAGCCTGAACCGCCGTAATTTTGCTAAGCCGATTGTCGTGCTGTTCATTGCCAGTTTCTTTGCTTCGCATCTGATGTACATCTGGGCGGATGCCAACTTCTATCGCCCGATCACCATGCAGCGCGCGAATCTTCCGCTGTCGTATCCGATGACGGCGCGCAAATTCCTTGAAAAACACGGCTTGCTGAATGCCGGTGAATACCAGAAACGGCTGATCGAACAAGGCAACCCTGAAGCGCTGGCAGTGGAATATCCGCTGAATACCCTCAGCTTCGCGAAAACCGGGTCGAAGTATAATTTGCTGATGGTGGTACTCGACGGTGTCCATACCGCCACGCTGGATAAAGACATGCCAGCACTGAGTGATTTTGCCAAACATAACATTCGTTTTGATCAGCATTTCAGTTCCGGAAACCGTAATGACACCGGGCAGTTCGGCCTGTTCTACGGGATTTCGCCAAGCTATATGCAGGGGATTCTGGCGGCGCGTAAACCTTCTGCGCTGGTGACATCGCTGGAGCAACAAGGTTACGAATTTGGTTTATTTGCCTCAGACGGTTTTAACAGCCCGCTGTATCGCCAGGCATTACTGACCGATTTCACCTTGCCGCCGCCAGTCAAACAGACTGACCAGCAAACCGTTTATCAATGGCAACAATGGCTGAATGGCCTTGGCAACGGACCGTGGTTCTCCTACGTGAACCTGAACGGCATCAGCAGTGCATTGCGTCAGGACGGGGCCAGTGTGCCAACCGGTAACACCTTTATTCGTCGCTATCAGAACGGTGCACTGGGCGTGGATGATCAAATCAAGGCCATCCTGCAATCGTTAAAAGACCGCGGAGAGCTGGAGAAAACTGTGGTGGTCATTACCGCCTCACACGGTATTGAATTCAACGAGAATGGCACCTGGGGGTCAGGTAACTCGATGAACCGCCGCCAGTTGCAGGTTCCGCTGATCATTCACTGGCCGGGCACACCGGCGCAGAATATCGATAAGCTGACGGATCATGCCGATGTGATGACCACGCTGATGCAGCGCCTGTTGCACGTCACTACGGCCCCGGCGGATTACTCGCAGGGCGAAGATTTGTTCGCTGCGAAGCGTCGTCATAACTGGGTCACGACCAGCGACGACGGTACGCTGGTGATCACCACCCCGGACCAGACGCTGGAACTGGAAAATAACGGGGATTACCGCGCTTTTGACATTAACGGCAAGCGGATTAAAGATCAGAAACCCGAGCTTGGCTTGCTGCTTCAGGTGCTGACAGATGAAAAACGCTTCCTGGCAAACTGACATTCGCCGTTAGCGCAAAGATGAAAGCCAACCCTGACCGGTTGGCTTTTTTATTGGGGCCACGCCTATTTTTCCCTATCAAATTATTTGACCTTCTTCTTGAAAATAATGTCGTTTATAGCGCAGCCTGAAACCGTTACGGTGGACCCTATATTCTGATAACTTTCTAAAAAAATGAGCGGAGTGCAACCATCGTGGCGGGACTGGTCAACGGAAAATGGGTAAGCGGCGACGTCGCGAAAGAAGAAATAAAAAACGGGGCATTTCATCGTGAGGAAACTGCCTTTCGCCAGACACATCTTGAGCCGGAAGCCGGACGGTATCAGCTTTTCGTCTCTTATTTGTGTCCGTGGGCCTCGCGTACATTAATTTTCCGCCATCTGAAAGGGCTGGAAAAATTCATTCAGGTATCCGTTGCTCAGCCGGTGATTGGTGAAAATGGCTGGACGTTCGACACGCCGCAGGATGCAGGCGAAAAGATTGAGCAGGTGCGTTACATCCATCAGCTCTATACCGCCAGCGATGCACACTATACCGGCAAAGTATCCGTGCCCGTACTGTGGGACCGTCGCGAAGGACGTATCATCAATAATGAATCGGCTGACATTATCCGCATTCTTAACCATACGTTTGATGCACTGACCGGAAATCGGGATAACTTTTATCCTGCTGCCCTGCGCGAAGACATCGACCGCTGGAATGAAGTGATTTATCACGACGTCAACAACGGTGTGTACAAGACAGGCTTTGCGAAGACTCAGGCAAGCTATAACGCCGCCGTGACCCAACTGTTCGGCACGCTCGATACCCTTGAGGCGCATTTAAACACCCACCGGTACATGGCCGGTGAATATATTACCGAAGCCGACTGGCGTCTATTCGTCACTCTGGTGCGTTTCGACAGCGCGTATCACGGTGCCTTCAAATGTAATATTCGCCGTATTGAAGACTATCGAAATCTTTCAAATTATTTGCGTGAACTCTATCAGTGGCCGGGGGTCAGCGACACGGTAAACCTGGCGCATATCAAACAAGGTTACTACGGTATTTTATGGCTGAATCCGACAGGTATCGTTCCGGCAGGTCCGCAGCTTGATCTGCGCCGCCCTCACGATCGTCAGCGTCTCATCGGGCGCGGCGTTATGCAGAGAACAGACTAAAAATCACTTGGACCCGCACAAATAAGACTGTATATTTCAACAGTTATTTCTCCCTGTCTTTTATGAGGAAAGTTATGCGGGTCGAACTGATTTTTGACAAACGGAATGTCTCCGGCATCCCCAATGCCAGTGAAAAGATTGAAGCGGAACTGGTTAAACGGGTACACCGTCTGTTTCCTGACGCGGAAGTAAAAGTAAAACCGATGCAGGCTAACGGGCTGAATACCCACGGTGCCAGCAAGCAGGAACGTTCGCAGTTAAACCAAATGTTAGAGGAAATGTTCGAAGAAGCCGATGAGTGGCTCGCTGTGGAGTAAAAATCCACCTTGCCGTTGCACTTACTTACAAAGAGCAATTGAAATAAACAATCCATCGCTATGGCTTAATATAAGATGTGCGGGTTATACGAAATTCATTATCAATCAGAGCGATGAGTTGCACAGAATGAGGTACAGACCTGGGTGATTTCATCCGGTACATTGTTCCCGCACCTTCGCTTTTCGCTTCACACGCGCCAATGACTTTGCGAAACCGCCATGCCACCGAGCCTAAAAAAATCCAGCGCCCAACCTAATTTCTACACCAAGCGCTTTGCGCTGATTTGTCTCGGTATTGTCTGTTGTCTGGCGCTTCTGCTCGGCCGGGTGGGCTACCTGCAATTGCTCAACCAGCCAATGCTGGAAAAAGAAGCCGACTCCCGCTCGTTGCGTTCCACTGTCATCCCTGCCGGGCGCGGCACTATTGTTGATCGTAACGGCCATCCGCTGGCGCTGAGCGTCGCCTCAAAAGACATTATCGCCGATCCGTTCCGTGTGCTGGAATTGCACAGCGACCTGAACAGTCCGAAGTGGCAATATCTGGCTTCCGCGCTGAATATGCCACTTTCGCAGCTCCAGCAAACCATCACCAGTGATCCTCAACGCCGCTTCGTCTATCTCGGCCGCAAAATAGAAGAAGGCATCGCCGCAGATATCAGCCAGCTGCACCTCGGCGGCATCAGCAGTCAGCTCGATGACAGCCGTTATTACCCGATGAGTGAAGCCGCAGCAAATCTGGTCGGCGTCGTCGGGACAGATAATGAAGGTCTGACAGGCGTTGAAAAAGGCTTTAATGCTCTGCTGCAGGGCAAACCGGGCATGCGCGAATACCGTCAGGATCGCCATGGCAATGTGATCGGCATCCTGAAAGAAGTCGCGCCACAACAGCCGCCCACCATCAACCTGAGTATCGACAGTTTTATGCAGTACGTTTTGTACTCGCGGCTGCGCGATGGCGTTACGCTTAACCAGGCTGAATCCGGTGCTGCTGTTCTGGTGGATGTGAATACCGGTGAGATTTTAGGGATGGCGTCCTATCCGTCCTATAATCCCAATAACTATGCCGGTGTTCAGGCAAAAGACATGCGAAATGTGGCGATCAGCGACAGTTTCGAACCGGGTTCGACGGTCAAACCGCTGGTGGTGATGGCGGGTCTGAACCGCCATATGATCCGTCCGGATTCCGTTCTCGATACCCATCCGTATACCGTTAACGGCCACCTGATCCGCGACGTTGGTCATTGGCCAGCGCTGACCATCACCGGTATCTTGCAAAAATCCAGTGACATTGCGGTGTCGCACATTGCGCTGGCGATGCCTGCCAGTGTACTGGTTCAGCTTTATCAGTCCTTTGGTTTGGGCAAACCGACAGATCTGGGTATCGGTGGCGAAAGCAGTGGTTATTTCCCGCTCCACCGTGACCGCTGGGCTGATATCGAGCGCGCTACCTTCTCCTTTGGCTACGGCCTGCGCGTCACGCCACTGCAAATCGCCCGTGAATACGCCACGATTGGTGCCGAAGGTATTTACCGACCGCTGTCGATAACCAAAGTCACGCCGCCGGTGCTTGGCACCCGTGTGATGTCGGCTGATGTGGTCAGAACCGTGATTCATATGATGGAAAGTGACGCCCTGCCCGGCGGCTCCGGCCTCAGCGCTGCGGTGCCGGGATACCGTCTGGCGATTAAAACCGGTACGGCGGAAAAAATGGGAGCCAGTGGCAAATACGACGGCGGTTACATCAACTACACCGCCGGTGTTGCGCCTGCCAGTAATCCGCGTGTTGCACTGGTGGTGATGGTCAATAATCCGCAAGCGGGCAAGCACTTCGGTGGTTCGGTTGCAGGCCCGATTTTCGGGCAGATTATGGGCGAAATCCTTAACCACATGAACATTGCGCCGGATGCGCTGGTGCCGGAAACGCCACCAACGACGGTGATTAATGGCGGGCAGAAAACCGATCTGGTACGTCGCCCGGCCACAGACGGTTAATCAAACGCGAGCAAAAAGATTAAAAATTTCTGACAGACTGGATCTCGCAGAAATAAGCGGTTAACGTTCGCAGTGTTTGTGGCTAAAGAAATTGCTGGCTGACTCACTGTGGAGGAAGAGCGCAAGCTCTGTAAAAAAAAGAATGAAACGGCTTCTTATCGTATTTTTGATCTTTGTTGCGGTTTGTCTGGGTGTGATTGCACTGAATATGCAGGGCAGCAGCCCCTGGTAACTGAGTTCCGTTCCCTGAAAAGGGATAAAGGGAGACATCATTTTGCCAACCGGTAAGAACTTTGTGGTTTTGATTGTTCTTATTCTCGTCGGGATAGTCGTGGTGGACGATGGCATCGCCCGTTTGATCCACTGGATCCTGTTGCGTTAAAACATGGCCCGCGCGGCTGTCATTACAGTCCTGCCCACCGGGCCATTATTGTCTGCCCACCCTGAACATCTCTGAGCAACAGCTGCCACGCCAACCTGGCGAACTCGTGTATAATAGCGGTATTCAACCTTAATACAGACTGGTTATGGCTCAAGACATTCATATCGCTATCGTCTGCGCACTCAGCAAATGGATTGAAGGCCATCTTGGTCGTGTGATCCATCTTGAAGAACTGGCTGAGTATTCAGGCTATTCGCTCTGGCACATGCAAAAACTGTTCAAAGAATCGACAGGCATTTCTCTGGGGAAGTACATCAGGGAACGCCGTCTGGCGAGTGCTGTTTATCAGCTGAGCAGCAGTGAAACCCCGATTTTTGACATTGCTATGGATTTCGGTTTTGGTTCGCAATCGCATTTCACCTACATGTTCCGCAAGCGTTTCAACATAACGCCACATGAATTCCGCCAGAACCCTGACATCAAACTTGATGTCTCTCCCCCGCTGCATCTCATCCATCAGAAATCTGCCTGAAGCTGTCAGAAATCCACAAAAAACGCGGCCATCAGAGGCCGCGTTCTTTTACTGCTTATTCTTTACTGCTAAGCGCTATTCTGTGTCTGAGAAAGGCACGCTTAGAACTGATACACCAGACCTACCGCCGTCACGTCATCGGTATTGATGCCAGCGTTGTCGGTGAAGGTGCTGCTGTCGATCAGGTTAATTTTATAGTCAACGTAGGCTGACATGTTTTTGTTGAAGTAGTAAGTCGCACCGAGGTCAACAAATTTAACCAGATCCTGATCCTGGTAGTTATTACCCAGACGGTCTGAACCTAAATCTTTACCGCGGGTTTGGTTATAAGCTACGAACGGACGCAGACCGAAATCGAACTGATAACTTGCATAGGCTTCAAATGCCTGGGATTCGTTAGCATAACCGTAAGCTTCTGAATCGGTGGAACCGAAGCGGGAAGCGTTGTAAGCCTGGGTAAACATCGCAGCCAGATAGACGTTATTCGCGTCATATTTCAGACCCCCGGTGTAGCCTTCGGCTTTTTTACCGTCGCCCATGATACCCGGTGCAGAGTTCTGCTCGTCAGTACGGTCAGAGTTGAAGAATGCACCCGCTACGCTGACGCCCGCGCCAATATCGTAGCTCAGCGACATACCGTAACCGTCGCCGTTCTGTGTCAGCACATCACGGGTACCTGGTTCGCCGCCGCCGCTGTCGTTTTTACCCTGATATTGCAGGGCAAAGTGCAGGCCATCGACCAGACCAAAGAAGTTGTCGTTGCGGTAAGTTGCCACGCCGTTGGTACGCTGATAAAGGAACTGGTCAGCACCATAGGTGGAACCATCGAACTCAGGCTGCATGTCGGTCCAGGCGGCAACGTCATACATCACGCCGTTGTTACGACCGTAGTCGAATGAACCCATGTCGCCAAATTTCAGACCTGCAAAACCATAACGGGTAAATGCGCGGTCACCGTCATCAGAGCTTTCAGCCTGATTAGCCTGAACCTGATATTCCCATTGGCCGTAACCCGTCAGTTGATCAGTAATCTGGGTTTCGCCTTTGAAACCAAGGCGGATGTAGCTCTGATCGCCATCAGAACCTTTGTCGTTAGAGAAGTAGTGCAAGCCATCCACTAAACCGTACAGGTCCAGTTTATTACCATCTTTATTATAAACTTCTGCCGCACTTGCTGATCCCGCCACCACTAAAGCAGGGATCATGAGTGAAAGAACACGGATTTTCATTTTTTTGTCCTCGATAGGTGTCGGACCGTGCCACTAAATGTAAAGTACAGTTTTTTTTACCGCTTTAAATCTGCATAACGTTTTTTGTATCTGTATAAATGTTGGCCCGACATGGCAGTTCCATTCTCATGATATAGATTCTTTTAATCCAGAAAGAAAATGATACGAAATTAGTGAAGACATTACGTATATATTAGAATATGTAACAATATATTAATTTTGCGTAAATTTACGTCTGTTTATTTTTGTTAAAATAAAGCACGCAAAGCTAATTTAATAAAAAAATGATATATATCAATCAATTAATCAAACACGTTACCGCACTAAGTGATAAATCATACATTCAGCAATAATATATACTCTCTCTCGCTATCATCATTATTTGTTATTCAATTACCCTCATTCCCCGTTTTGTGGAAACAACAGCCGGCCCTTTGTGGCCGGTTTTTTTTGATTTACAAAGATATAATATCACTCTGTGATATTCATCATTGATTATATCGCGCCCGTTGACTGTATTTCTCCATAATTACTTCACATTATCTCCATCTTTTGAATTTCGATTTTCTTAATATTCGATATCTAATCCATTAAATTAATAAGGTATTTTCGGAAAATTATTAATCGATATTGTGGAGAGGCTTTGTTGGTAAGCGACACTTCAGATCCGTTACTATAGCCAAAGTCAGACCAATCCCGCTGATCACCGCCGGGAAGACCGATAAACTGCGGTGCCACGCAACAGCTTCTTTATTCAACCGTTCAGGGAACCTCATGCCACAACAGGATCAGCTCGACAACATATCCAAAGCCAGAATGCTTCTGGCAACCCGCCGTTTTCTAAAACTCGACGAGTGGCTGTTGTCACTGATGCGTGGCTGGCAGAATCAGGGCGAAGGCCAAAGCGATTACGGCCTGCTGATGCATCCGGCCACTCTGTTTACCGGTACGGAATCGCCTGCACTTAATCCGCTGGAAGTTCTCAGTGACTGGGCGCAGCAATGCCCGCAGAGCTACCACGCTCACGTATTGCTGGGCATGGTCTGGCATGAAAATGCCTGGTTGATCCGCCAGTCTCAGGGCGAAAATGAAATTGAAGATCACCAGTGGCTCGGTGCCCAGTTGTGTTGCGATTACGCCGTGCTGGCGTTTTTACGCGCCATCGAATTACACCCGCGCCCGACTCATGCGTTCCGCCACCTGATGAATCTCAGCGGGGGTTTCGGTGAGCCTTACTGGCTGAAATCTCTTTTCGCTGGCGAAATCCCCAAGCCCCTGCATGAGAAGTTTTCGATTCAGGACAGTGAAATCTGGCAAGCCGGGGTGGCGCATATCCACGCCCTCGGGTTCGAACCTGCCACACACTGGCCGCAAATGTTACCTGCCGCGTTACAGCAAACCCGAAAAACCGGTGAAGAAGCGCTGGATTACTGGCTGCGCATGGCGATGTCCGTGCGTCACGCCGACGTCGGCACGATGGAATCCTACCTGTTATTCCATTCCGCGTTCTGGGGCGGCAGCGACGAGCAACAGATGCTGATTATCGACAGCCCGCTGTGTGCGGAATTCAGCGATGAAGAACGTAACCAGTTTCGTGCGAACGCGCTGTGCGATGCGCTATCCGGCGATATTGCAGAACGGGAATCACCGCGGGCGCAGGAACTCCAGCAGCGTTTGGCGACTTTACTGGCTCAGCTCCTCACGCCTGAAACCCGCATCCGCCTGCTGGATCTCGCCGGGATTTGTACTGCGTACTGGCAGGATGATGATCAGGCCGGCCTGACCGTTTATGACGCATTGTTCGCCGTTTCACCGCAGGCGATGCCGGGCCATTCTGCCCGCATGTTTATTTCCCGCGCCGTGCTGGCAAACGGTCATGAAGAAGGTTTGCCGGTACTCACTCAGTTACTGACCCGCGGCCTGAGCCAGGCCAATGATCCGGTGCTGGTCGCGTTTGCCGCGACGGCGCTGCAATTCGGATTGTACGGACTGCCAGCCCGGCCAGAGTTAAGTGAAGGGCTGATGGAACACGCGTGGTCGCTTATCCAGCAATCGGGGGATGAACAACCGGTCAGCGATCTGGTCACGCTGGCGCATGATATGGCAATCAATGACGACATCGATGCCGCTCATTTTCTGATGACCGGCATGGCGCGACACGGCAGTGCCATTCACTGCTATGAGCTGTATTTCTTCTACCGCAACGGCTGGCATCATGATTTGCCTGAGCATTATCACAATGACAGTAATGCGATGGATTGTGTGCTCAGCGCCGCCCGCTCTGGCATGGTTCCGGCTATGTTTACCTGCGCTAACGCGCTGCGCGACGGGCTGAGCGGCGAACCGGATTATGAACAGGCGATGCAGTGGTATCAGCGTGCGATAGACGCCGGGCACCTGTCCGCCGCCTACTATCGCGCCAGTTGCGCACTGGATAATGGCTCAGATGCCGAGAAACGTCAGGCAGCAGAAGTCTGGCTGCCGGAAATTCTGCATAACGCCGCACACCCGGATCGCGCCGAAGCCGCTTATACCCTTGGCATGGCCTGGCTGACCGGTACCGGTGTGAAGAAAAACCGTTATATCGCGGATAAATTTATGGAATTCGTGCTCGAGCTGAACCCGGAATCCGAGGCGGCGAAGCAGGTTCACGATGAACTCAGCGGCTCGCTGCGGGCGAGGATGAATTTGTGGCAGGACAAGCGCAAGACTGAGATTGAAGATCCTATCGCCGGGTTTAGATTGCAGGAGCCGCTGCAATAGCGGCTTGCCCCCCTTTTATAAAGGTGCAAATTTTGGATTTTCACTGGCCGTGAAGGCTTAATCGGGAATATTTCGGTTTCTCAATAACTGTTATCGCAGAGCCTTTCGCGCCGAAACCGACCAAGAGGGAAAAGTGCTTTTTCCCTCTTGGATCTCCCTTCGCTTTTCAACAAGCGCTATCGCGTGCTGGCTATGTTTCAGTTGCCGCAGAGACAGGCTGGAAATCTTGCCGCTGCGCGGTGCCTTCACTCGGTCTTCGAGCCACAGGTCTCGAAGCCGCTCCGTTCAGCAAGATTTCTGAATCGCCCGCACGATCTTAAATTCAACGACAGAATGTTTTATCTTTCCTCCTCCCCCTGCGAAGGGGGAGGTTGGGAGGGGGTTTTACGGGCTAACACTTAGTCAAAGCTTACTTTAACTCTCTGATTTTTCTTTAATACCCCACCCCAACCCTCCCCTTCGCAGGGGAGGGAGCTTTATGGCTATCACTGCGGCAGCTGAAACATAGTCAGCGAGCAGAGCGCGCAGTTAAAATACCGCCGGAGTCCAGAGGGCGCGCGCTTACGCGTCCTCTGGGCCAGTTTGGGCGGCGAGCCCAAGTTGTTGACTTTAAAGCCGCATCAGCAGCGCCCTCCTGCTTACCTCTCCCTCAGGGATTCTTTCACCTTATTCAACGGTTTAATCAGATAATCCAGCACGCTTTTCTGACCGGTTTTGATATCCACATTCGCCACCATCCCCGGCACGATCGGGAACTGGCGCCCGGCTTTGTTGGTCAGGAAAGCTTTATCGGTGCGGACATACACACGGTAATAATACTGGTCGCGCTTCACTTCATCCTGCAACGTATCCGGTGAGACACCTTCAACTTTACCGTCCAGATCGCCATAGATTGATGAATCATATGCAGAGATTTTTACCGTGGCAGGCAGTCCGGGGCGGATATAGGCGATGTCGCGCGGGTTAATGCGGGTTTCGATCAGCAGCTGATCTTCAATCGGCACGATTTCCATCAGCTTGCCACCCGGTTGCAGAACACCGCCGACAGTGGAAACCTGAATGTCTTTAACAATGCCGTGAACCGGCGAATACAGCTCAGAGCGCGTCACCTGATCTTCTTTACCGGCCAACACCTGCAATTCAGCGTCCAGATCGGCGTTATTTTTCACCTGCTCCTCACGCGCACGTACCGCGTACTGGTTAGTGGCATCGTCGATTTTTCCGCGCAGTTCGCTGGCCTGACGTTTGAGGCGAATGACTTCAACCTGCCCCGCCGCGCCTTTGGCCACCAGGGGTTGCGTCATGTTGATTTCATCGTTCACCAGTCTGAGCGACTGTTGCAGGTTAGTCACCGTTTCATCACGGTTCTGCTTACGTGATAAATATAACTGGCGTTCACGCGCCACCAGTTCCGGCGATTTCATGGTTTCGGGGCTGAATTTCAGCGGTGCGCCGGTCAGTTCGGCGCTCAGACGTTCAGAAGAAGCACGTAATGTCCGCACACGGGAGGCGGCCTCGCCATAGTTTGACTGAGAACGTGTCGGGTCAAGCTGCGCCAGAAGCTGGCCGCGATTCACCACTGATCCTTCCTGCACCATCAGTTTTAAAATTACGCCACCATCGAGCGAGTCAATTTGCTGTGCTTTGCTCGATGGCGTCACTTTGCCGGTACCGACCGTTACCTCGTCCAGCACAGCAAAACGTGCCCAGACAAAAAACACCAGCAAACTGGCCAGCGTGCCCCAGATAATCCACGAGACTTTGCGGCTTTCGGCTTCCAGTTCATCATGCAATGTCAGATGTGCCATGCGGTGTCCTTAGCAGCTCAGGCTGCGCCTTGTTTTTTATCGTCCATGACCGCCGCTGCCGGAGCGGGCGTGGTGCTGGCTACTTTGGCGAGGATCTGATCCCGCGGTCCGTCAGCCACCACGCGCCCGTTATCCATCACGACGATCCTGTCCACCAGCCTGAGCAACGCCGGACGGTGCGTCACCACAATCAGCGTCCGCCCCACCAGCCAGCCATGTAACTGACGGATGACGTATTCTTCCAGTTGTTCATCCATCGACGCGGTCGGTTCGTCCATCAGCACCACCTGCGGGCTACGCAGGATCATGCGGCTCAGCATCACCATCTGCCGCTGACCGCCGGACAACCCGCGCCCGCCTTCGTTAATGATTTTATCCAGGCTCGACGCGTCGGCCTGCACCATCGACAACGCGCCACTGATACGTAACGCCTGCAGCATTTCCTGGTCAGTCGCGTGCGGATAACCCAGCATCAGGTTCTGACGCAAGGTGCCGAAAAACAGCCGCGAATCCTGCGACAGATAACCGAGCTGGCGGCGGATATCCGCCGGTTCAACTTTAGTCATGTCGACGCCGTCGATGAGAATTTTCCCCTGCGACGGACTGGCCTGCCCCGCCAGCAGTTTGAGCAATGTGGATTTACCCGCACCGACTTTCCCGAGGATTGCCACGCGTTCGCCCGGCTTGATCTCCAGTTGCCCGATACCGAGCACATTCGGCGCATTTTCTTTGTCGTAGGTGTATTGCAGATTACGCACATTGAAATGGCCGCTGAGCGTCGGGCAATGTGACAACTGTGCATCCGCTGGCCGGTCAACAGGTTTTTTCAGCAGTTCATCCAGCCCGCGCATGGCGCTTTTCGCATGCTGCCAGCGGGAAAACACCATCGTCAGTTGCATCAGCGGTGCGATGGTACGCGATGACAACATGCTGCTGGCGACCAGCGTACCGGTGGTGATGTCGCCGCTGAGCACCAGATACACGCCGAAAACCAGCATGCCGCCGTAAGTCAGTTGCTGCACGGTGGAGGCCCAGCCTGTCAGGCGCGCGCCCCACACGCGTTGCTTCATGCCGACCGCCGCGCTCACTTCGTGCGTCTGTTCCCACTGACGCTGGAAATAGGCTTCCGCCTGCAAGGCTTTGATGTCTTCGATGCCTTCGATGGTTTCCACCAGCACGGCGTTGCGCAGTGCGCTTTCGCGCATACCTTCTTTCGCCAGTTTGGCCATCGGCCACTGGATCAGAATGCCGGGAATGACAATCAGCGGGATCGCCAGCAGCGGGATAATCACCAGCGGGCCGCCGATGAAAAACATGATGCCAAGGAACAGCAACACGAAAGGCATATCCGCCGCCGCGCTGATGGTGGTCGAGGTCAGCAGTTCGCGCACCTGATCGATTTCACGCAACTGAGAGATAAAGGAACCGGTGGATTTCGGCCGGTCGTCGTTTTTGATATTCATCGCCCGCACGAAAAACAGCGAGGAGACTTTCAGATCGACTTTCTTGCCCATCAGATCCGACACCAGCGTACGCATCAGGCGGATGACATATTCCATCCCCGCCGCCAGCACCACGCCGAAAAACAGCACCCACAAGGTCGGGTAAGATTGCGCCGGAATAACGCGGTCATACACCTGCATTGAGAACAAAATTCCCGCCAGCGCCAGCACGTTACCGAGAATAGAGGCCAGCGAGATTTCCGCGATTTTGCGCCCGGAACCCCGGAAGTTATCCCAGAACCAGTGTTTTTTATGCGGCTGAACGAACGGGTCGATACGCTGATCGCGCCCGCGCGGTGCCACGCCAACCAGAAAGACCGGGCCGGTGCTTTGCTCAAGCAACACCACCAGTTCAGCCGAACGCACTAAGTTGCCGCCGTCGCTCAGCCAGTAGTCCACCATGCCGTCGTCGTGCAGATTTTCCAGTACCGCAATGCCACCCTGTTGCAGCGTAATGACGGCAGGTAACACTTCCTGACGCCAGCGCACCTGATTCCAGCTGACCATACCCACCTGAAGCCCCATCAGACCGCTGAGCCGGTCGAGCTGACGCCGCAACGGCTGATGTTCGAACCAGCGCATTTGCTGGCGAAGATAAAGCGGATCTGCTGGTTTACCGAATGTTTCGGCCACGCGCCCCATGGCGCTTATCCAGACGTCGATCGACAAAGGTGTTGTTGCTTCATTACTCATTTCAACCTCGATATCGAATGCTTCTGGTTTATTCCCGTCCTGTCCGCGCCTTACAGCATCGGGATGGTGTCACCTGTTTGTTTGTGTCTGTCGATGCCTAACATATCGACCAGATTGTCCACGGCGGCGGCATAGCGCACCGTCGCATCCCAGCCGTCATACAGCGCGCCAATGCGCGACGTATCGGCCTGAAAAACGTCCTGCTCAACGCTGAGCAAATCGTTCAGGCTGCGCTTGCTGAGTTTGTATTCATCCTGATAAACGCTGCGGGTATGCGTCGCGCTGCCGAACTGTTCCTCACCCGCCAGTTGCCGCTGCTGACCGCCGATCATATCGGCATAAGCTGCCGACGCTTTCTGGTTGATGTCCAGCTTGGCTTTTTCGACTTCGGCCTGTGCCGCCTGCCGCTGGCCTTCTGCCGCGCGGACTTTGGCGCTCACCGCCCCGCCCTGATACACCGGCGCATCCACCGCCAGCTGTACCTGATCGTCCCAGTAAGAACCGCCACCGCCGCTGTTTTCATAGCGCGTACGTCCTGCCTGCACTTTCAGGGTCGGCCAGTGCTGAGCTTCGGTCTGATTGACTTCTTCAATCGCCGCCTGCTGTTTAGCCTGCGCGGCACGCACCAGCGTGCTGTTTTCGTAAGGGATTTTGTCGAGGGTCACTTTCTGGTCCAGCAGGCTTTGCGGCAGATCCGGCAAATTATCGGACACCACGCCGGTCAGCACCGTCAGTTGTGCCTGCGCAGAACGTTGCTGCGCGCGGTATTGCTCAACGGTGGCTCTCATTCCGGCGATACGCGTTTCTGCCTGCAACACGTCAGACTGTGAACTCAGTCCGGCGTCTGCCCGCAGTCTGGCGGTGTCCCGCACACGTTCGAGAGAAGCGATATTGTCGCGCGCCGCCAGGCTCAGCGCCTGATAGCGTTTGACCGAGAGATAGGCCTGCAGGGTACTGAGCGCCACATCAGTCATTGTGCTGTAAAGCGAATAACGATAGGCATCAGACAGGTATTCCTGCTGACTGATGCTGCCGCCGGTACGACCAAAGTCATACAGCAGCTGGCTGAGCTGGACGCCCGCCGATGCGTTATTACTCAGGCTACCTGCCGAGTCAGTCTGATGTGATTTTCCGGCAGTTCCCTGTAAGGAAATCTGCGGATACCAGGCGCTTTTTGCCTCATCAAGGTTGCCTTTGCCGACGCGAATTTGCGCCGCTGCTTCTGAAATTTGCGGATTACGCGCAAATGCCCGCAGGATGGCATCCTGCAACGTCAGGCTGGCACGCATCTCCTCGGTCGGCGCAGCCTGCCAGTTAAATTCCGGCTGTTTAACCGCCGCCGTCACCCCCGTATTCCCTGTTAAACCGGTCAGGCACAAGGTGCCCAACATCACGGTCAGTGACCGCATCACTCTCTTATTTTTCATTACCGACACCACTTAATTACGCCGATTTATATTTTTGGTACTGCTCCCTCCCCTGCAAAGGGGAGGGTTGGGTGGGCGCAGTCGTTTGCACCCCCCCCTCCCCGCCTCCCCCTTCGCAGGGGGAGGATCCCTGCATCAACTTTGCTGAACGTGCAGACCGTGCTGCACCAGAACGTCTCCCAGCGTATTCGAGGCTTCTATTGAGGTATTGTGGTAAACGTCGAACGTCAGGCCATCCACCGTGCGTTGCCCGGTTTCGTTCCACGCACCGTCAGTGCCGATGTGCAGATTCACCAGACTGCCCTCGCCGCCTTTGATGATCACTTCATCGGTCGGGTTATCCTTCACGCTCAGCGCCTCATGCAGGTTCAGCGAGATACTGTTGGTGCCGGAATTGCCCAAATCGAAGATGTCGATATGCTCAACTTTCAGCCCGAGCAGGGTCAGATCCAGATGCTGATTGGTGCCCGCCAGCAGCAAGGTATCGACACCGGTTCCTCCGTCGATCAGACCGAAGTCCAGCGTGTGAACTGCAATCACGTCATCGCCGGTACCGCCCAGTGCGACACCGTCCGTTGCCGTCAGATCGATAGTGACTCCGCCAATCGAGAAGGCAGTATCAGCATGCGCGGTGGTTTCTGATGTCGTGGTGGCAGTAGACTCCGTAGTCGCCAGCGACGAGACCAGTGTGCTGGTGGCGTGCGTGGTGTCTGTGGGTTCCGATGTAGAAGTGGTCGTAGAATCGGCTACCACACTGGCGGCCAGTGTATGCGTGTCGGTATCCTCGGCAGACAGAGAGGTCGCCATCAGCGTGGCGGTTTCTGGCGGTAATGATGAACCGACAGTCAGCCCGACATGGGCATCAAATCCGTTACCGGCGGCATCAACGGCTTTCAGTTCAACAATCGATCCCAGTAATGCCGACAGCAGGCCCACCAGTCCGTAGCTGCTCAGCAGCGCACTGCTGAACTTCACCGTCCACGAACCGTCTGCCTGCACGGTACCCGCCAGCGTATTCCCCAGCAGGGTTACGCTGACCAGACCGCCCTGCGCGATATTGCGGCTGGTGCCGCTCAGCGTCAGCCCCTGACCCCCGAGGATATTGCTCACCAGACCGAGCGTCAGCCCGAGAACCGGATTCAGCGCCACCAGCGGCAGATCATGCGTCAGGACGTTCAGCAGGTTGGAAGACGTCGCGGTGTTACCCACACTGTCTCTCACCACCACGGAAACCTGTGTGGAACCGTCCGCCAGTCCTTGCAATTCAGCAGAGGTGAACGGCACGCTCCAGACGCCGTTAGTGACAGTACCGGTGTGTGTAACGGTGCCCACCGTGACAGATACCGTGCCGTTGAGCAGATTAGATGTACCGGTAATATTAGTATTCGCACCGGCTTCTGCGGCATTGAGATACTGGTCTCCGCCAAACAAGGTATTGACCAGCAGCGTCGGCAAGGTATGGATCCCCACCGTTGCTGTAGCACTGCCGCTGACGGCGTTACCGGCGGCGTTGGTCACCGAGGCACCGACGTTCAGCGTACCGTCGAGCAAGCCCGCCAGAGTGAGCTGCGGAATCGCCACACTGAAGGTGCCGTCGGCTTTCACCAGCGCCGTCAGGGTATTTCCGCCCACGTTCAGGGTCACCGTTGAGCCCTGCGCGTTAGTCGTGGTACCGCTGATGGTTTGGGTCAGCAGCGCATCTGCCGCGTTCAGCAGACCATCGCCAAACAGCGGATTCAGCGTGATGGTTGGCAGTGACTGCGATACCACACTCAGCAGGCCGGTGACCGACGCCGCGTTACCGGATCCGTCCGTCAGGCTGGCGACCACCGACTGCGTGCCGTTGAGGATGGCGGTCAGATCGGTCACCGGCACGATGACACTGAAGACACCGCCCGCACCGACCGTCGCCAGATAATTTTTGCCATTCAGGGAAACCTGCACCTGCGTGCCCTGCGCCACGTTGGTCGCGACACCGCTGATGGTTTGTCCGGTCAGCAGGTCAACCACATTCAGCACGCCATCGCCAAACAGCGGGTTAAGCACAATCGACGGCAGATTGTTAATACCGACATTCAGGCCCACGGTACTTGAGGTCGTGTTACCCACCGCATCGGTGACTGAGGCGACGAGGGTGAGGTTACCGTCAAGCAGGCCGGATAATTGCAGCGGCGTCAGCGACGCTGAGAATTTGCCGTCGCTGTCTACGGTAGCGGTCAGGTTAATCAGACCGCCGCCGACATTGATATTGACGATTTCCCCGACCTGGCCGTTGGTGACCGTACCGCTGATGGTTTGAGTCAGCAACGCTTCAGCGGCGTTAAGAATACCGTCAGCACCAAAGACCGGATCCAGCACAATTTTCGGTACCGCATTGATAATAGCGTTCAGCGTTCCGCTGGTAGTGGCGGTATTGCCTACACTGTCGGTCACAGAAACCCCGACCGTGAAGGTGCCATCCCCCAGCGCGTTCAGGTCACCCGGTTGCAGGGTGATGCTGAACGCACCGCTGGCATCGGTCGCCCCGAGGAAGGTTTTCCCGCCCAGCGTGACCTGTACCTGCGTACCCGTCGCCACACCGGTGACCGTACCGCCAATCACCTGGGTCGTCAGCGCGTCAGCCGCGTTCAGCAAGCCGTCGCCCAGAACTGAGGTCAGGTTAATGACCGGCCTGACCAGATCCAGCACCGCGTTCACGGCCGCGCTGCCAACGTTACCGGCAGCATCTGCTATCGTCACGCTGACCGCAGCGGTCGTGCCGCTCAGCAAACCAAGAACAGACGGCGGGACGGTGACCAGGAAATGCCCGGTCGCATCGACCACGCCATCAATGGTTTGCGTTCCGACCTGCACTGCGATTGCTGTCCCCGCAGCCACGTTAGAGACCGTGCCGCTGATGGTCTGATTCACCAGCAGATCGGCGATATTCAGCACGCCGTCGCCAAACACGGTGTCGAGCACCACCTGCGGCAGATTGTGGATCGCAATCCCCACCGGAATATTCGTTGCAGACGAGTTGCCTGCCGGGTCAGTCAGGGTGATGCCCAGATTCAGGTTGCCATCCAGCAACGCGCCCAGATCACCCGGCTGGATCTGCAGATCCCAGGTACCCGCCGTCACGGTAGTGTTGTAGGTTTTACCGCCAAGCGTCACGGTGACCTGAGTGCCGTCAACCGCTGTCGCGACGCCGCCGATAGTTTGCGCCAGCAGAGATTCCGCCGCATTCAGCAGACCGTTGCCACCAAACAGAGGATCCAGATCGCCCAGAACCGGAAGCGTTTTAATGACGTCCAGATTGAGCACAGATGCTTTCACGTTACCTGCCGCATCGGTGAGGTTCAGGTTGAGCACCTGCTGACCTTCACCCAGCGCACCGAGCAAGGCCGCCGGAATGTTCAGTGACCACGCACCGTTAGCCCCGACAATCGCCGAGAGCGGCGTGCCGTTGATAACCGTCGACACCACTGAACCCACGCCCGCACCAATCGCCGTGCCGCTGAGGGTTTGTGCTACCTGAGATTCCGCCAGATTGAGGAAACCGTCGGTCAGCCCCAGTCCGCTGGCCACGTTCAGGTCCAGCAATTTGTTGAAGAAGATATCCAGACCGGTACTGACGCTGGTGGTGTTACCCGCCGCATCGGTCACGGTGGCCGCCAGTGTCAGGGTGCCATCGTTGAGTAAAATCAGTTGTTCAGGTGTCAGGTTGAGCGACCATGCCCCGCCCGGCTGGATAACCGCCGTACCGATTGATGCACCGCCCAGTGTGACGTTGACGGTCTGACCGTCCGCGCCGCTGGAGGTCCCGCCCACCAGTACGTTGAGCAGTGATTCCGCCAGATTGATGACGTTGTTACCGGCCACCGCATCCAGCGCCAGCAACGGCGCAGACGTATCGACGTTCACCGTATGCGGAACCGCCGTCCCCACGTTGCCTGCCGCGTCCGTCAGGGTCGCGGAGATCACGTTGGTCGCACCATTCCCTTGTGGCAATGCCTGCAAATCGGCCGCTGGCACGCTGACAGACCAGGTACCGCCTGCCTGCACGGTGCCGCTGTAAGTTTTGCCATTCAGCGTGACCGTAACCACCCGGCCCACCTCGCTGGTATCCGCCGTCCCTGAAATCAGTTGCGCGGATTTCGACTCGGTATTATTCAGAATATCGTCGCCGGTAAAGGCGCTGATAGTCAGGGTCGGTGCGGTGGTATCCACCAGCACGCTTTGTGTGGCATTGGTCAACGGAATAAGCGTTGATGCGGTCACCGTGGTGGTGGTGCCATTCACAAATTCAGTGGCAGAGACAGCCACAGACCAGGTTCCCGCAGTGACAGTCGCCAGATGCGGAACACCTCCCACGGTGATGTTGACCAATGTGCCATCCGGCACATTCACTGTTTTACCGGAAAGGGTAATGTTCGCCGGATTGCCATCCGCCACGTTAATGATGTTGTCACCGGTGACCGGATCAATGGTGATGGCGAATGTTGGCGGCGTCAGGTTGACCGTGATGGCCTGTGGCGCCAGCAGGTTTGCCGTGTTACCCGCCAGATCATTAACAGAAGCGGTGATGGTGTCCGCGCTGTTCAGCGTAGCCAGCTCAGCCGGTGTCAGCGTCACACTCCATGAGCCATCGCCCAGCACCGTTGCCTGATGGCTGATGCTGCCGACAGTGACCGTCACCTGCTGTCCCGCCTGTACATTCACCGTTGTACCGGTGATGGTTTGCGTGCTCTGGCTCTCGGCGTAGGTCAGATCAAAACCGGCACCGGCAAAGGACGTTACTGCTACGGCTGGCAGTTGGGTCACGGCAATGCCAACGTCAGCCGAGGCCGAACCGGTGTTGCCGCCGCCGTCCGTGACCGTCACGGAGATTTGCTGTGCGCCCTGCGGCAGATCGGCGATTTCGCCCGCCGTCACAGGCACCGTCCAGTTACCGTCCGCATCCACCGTGACACCCGGAAGAGGTATTCCGGCAATAGTGACCACCACGGTTTGCCCCGCCCCTGTAATCCCCGTCGTCCCGGTCAGGGTTAGCGGTGTGGCGGCTTCCGCAGCGCTCAGATAACCATCGCCAAACGGCGTGTTGATGGTGACATCCGGCGCGGTGAGATAGCTGGTGAATGGCAACGTCGCAGGCGTGCTGTTGCCTGCGGCATCGGTCACGGTGACGTTAATGTCATGCGAACCACTGCCCAGAGAGTTCAGCACGCCTGCAGGCAGACTTACCGACCAGTCGCCGGTCAGCGGATCGACGGTCGCGTTATAGGTAATGCCATTCACATCAATGGTCAGTTTAACGTTCTGGTTGTTGCCGGTGATGCCGGTATTACCGGTAATCACGTTCACATCAGCCGCTTCCGTGATATTCAGATTGCCGTCGCCAAATGGCGGGTCGATAACCGGCACAGGGGCAGACAGATAGGAGGTGAAGGCCAGTGTCGCATCAGTATGGTTACCCGCGCTGTCGGTGGCCGTGACGGTAATCAGATGTGACGCCGTCGCGGTGCCAAGGGAAGTGAGCTGCGCTGATGTCAGGTTAAGGCTCCAGTTGCCGGTGTCCGGGTCGACCGTTGCCGTAAACGGGCTGCCGGTCATGCCCGCGATCGCCACGCTGACGGTTTGCCCGGCTCCGGTTACGCCGGTGGTACCGGTAAGGGTTTGCCCGTTAACATCAATGGATTCGGCAATATTTAGCGTACCGTCACCAAACGGCAGATTGATTGCCGGTGCCGGGACGTTGTTGATTTGTACGTCAACCGACGTCGTCAGCGGCGAGATGTTACCCGCACTGTCCGTGACCGTCACCACAACAGGCCAGGTGCCATCCTGTAAACCCAGCAACTGCGCGGGTGTCAGAGTGACACTCCAGGTTCCGGCAGCAGAATCCACCACCACCGGCACCGCATTACCGTTAATCACGACGGTAACCGTCTGACCCGGCGAGGTGATACCGGTCGTCCCGGTAATGGTGCCACCCGCCGTCGCTTCATCCAGATTCAGCACACCATCACCGAACGGTGTATTGATTCCGGCCTGCGGCAGGATTTGCGTTACCGACGTGAAATCAAGGGTACCGGCTGCGCTGCTCGGGTTTCCTGCACTGTCGGTTGCCGTCACCGAAATAGTGTGTGTGTCATCCGTCAGCCCCTGCAAGACAGAAGCAGGGACGGTGGCGGTCCAGTTGCCATCCGCGCCGACGGTCGCGGTGACCGTCGTGCCATCTATCGTCACCGTCACGGTCTGACCTGCGCCGGTAATGCCGGTGGTGCCGGTAATCAGCTGCGTTGCGCCCGCTTCAGCGGCATTCAGCACGCCATCGGTAAACGGCGTATTAATGGTTGGCACACCCGGTTGGGTCAGCACCACATTCAGACTGGCACTGGAAGACGCCGGGTTAAGCGCGGTATCCGTCGCGGAGACGCTGACCTGAACCGGCCCGTTGTCCAGCCCGCTAAGCAGACCCGGTGCCACGACGGCTGTCCAGCCTGTTCCGAGGCCGTTCACGGTACCGGTGATCGGATCCGCCAGCCCCGGAATAGTGACCAGCACCGTGGTGCCCGCAACCAGCCCGGTACTGGTACCGCTCAGGGTAAACCCTGCGGCGGCTTCAGCAATATTCAGCACGCCGTCGCCTGCAATAGCACCGACGGTCAGGGTTGGCAGCGAATGGGTTGCCAGCGTGAAACTGCCTGAAGCAGTCACAATGTTACCGGCCGCATCACTGACGCTCACGCCGAGGGTTTTGCTGCCATCGGTGGCGAGTGCCTGCACATCAACGCCCGGCAGGGTCAGCGACCAGACTCCCTGATCGTTGGCCGTGGTCAGGTAATCCTTACCATTGAAGGTCACTTTGACCGTCAGATTAGGATCCGTCGTCCCGCTCACCGGCACACCCAGCGCGGCTTCTGCCAGATTGATGATGCCGTCACCGCCGGTATCCACCACGACAGTCAGCAGCGGAGGAGTTGTATCAACCGTGACATCATGCGTGCTGGTTGCTACGTTTTGCGCCACATCATCCGCTGTTGCTGTGAAGGTATTGTTCCCGGCGGGCATCGCCTGAACCTGCGCCGCCGTCATCGGGAAGCTCCAGCTCCCGTCAGCCTGCACGGTAGCGGTATAGGTCGCCGTGTAGTTTTCGCCGGTAATGACCACGATCACCGTACCGCCCACGGGCACATGCGTGGAGGTTCCGCTCACGATCATGCCCTGATTGTGTTCAGTGCTATTGATGTAATCATCGCCGGAAATGGCGTTGATGGTCAGGGTTGGCAGGTCGCCCGGCTGGGTGATAACAGTGGCGTTGTGCGATGCGGATGCCGGGTTACCCGCCACATCGCTGGCGGTCGCTGTAACGGTAACCGGTCCGTCAGACAAGGTGCCCAGATCAGCCAGCGGCACGGTTGCCGTCCAGTTGCCATTCGCACCGACGACGGCGTTGTAGTTTTTGCCGTTAAAGCTCACCACCACCGTCTGCCCGACTTCAAGATTGGTGGATGTCCCGGTGATCGGAATATCCGCGCCTTTCTCCGCCGCATTAATGTAATCATCGCCGGACACGGCTGTAATCGTCAGCGTCGGCAAATTAGCGACATTCGCATCCACACTGAAGGTCTGCGTGGCTGTCGTGCTGTTGCCTGCCGCATCGGTGATCGTGGCGGTCAGCGTATAAGTGGTATCCGTCAGCGACTGCACGACGGTACTTGGCAGCGTGAAGCTCCAGGTGCCATCGGGCTGCACGGTTGCCGTGTAGCTGACGTTGTTGAAACTCAGCACTACAGACACCGTACGTCCGGTATCGTCCAGACCGGCAGTACCGCTGATCACCACCGGTTGCAGGGACTCAGCCGCGTTGATGATGTTGTCGGTCGCCACGTCATTAACACTGAGAACCGGCGCCGTGCGGTCAACCGTGATTTGCGAGCTGGTGGTGCCAGTGTTACCGGCGGCGTCTGTGACCGTCACGCTCAGCGGCAGACTGCCATTGTCCAGCGCCCCTAAATCAGCCGCCGGAATCGTGACACTCCAGGTGCCGTTCGGGTTCAGCGTCGCCGGATAGTCTTCACCGCCTAAGGAAACCACGACCGTCTGGCCGTCAGCCGTCGCACCAATGCTGCCGGTGATGGTTTGCGACTGGCCGGACTCGGTCAGGTTGAGATAGGTATCGCCAAACGGTGTATCAATGTCCGGCACAGGGACGTTATTGGTCGCGATCCCGATATTGACCGGTGGCAGCGTGGTGGTATTACCCGCTGCATCCGTCAGTGTGGTGGTCAGCGGATAGCTGCCATCCGCCAGACCGTTGAGGGTATTCGCCGGAATGGTGGTGCTCCAGCTACCGTCTGGTTGCACCTCTGCGGTATAGGTTTGTCCGTTAAAGGTCAGTGTCACTGACTGTCCTGCATCGGCCGGATCACTGGTCCCGCTGAGGGTGATCGGTGCGCCAGCTTCGGCAGCGTTAATCACATTGTCCGTCGCCACGTTATCCAGCGTCAGCGGAGGCGGTGTGAAGTCCACATTCACGGAACCCGGTAAGGTTGCGGTGTTACCCGCCGCGTCTGTCACATCAACAGTGATGGTCTTCGTGCCTTCACCGAGGCCCTGCAAATCCGCGGCAGGAATGGTCACGGTCCAGCTACCGTCAGTGGCAACCGTGCCGGTATAAGGGACGCCGTCAAGGGTAACCGTCACCGTCTGACCGTCGCCGGTCAGTCCGGTTTTACCGGTCAGTGTCTGATCGGTGGCGGCTTCCGCGCTGCTCAGCAAACCATCGCCAAACGGGGTGTTGAGCGTTGGCTCCGGCAATGTGGCGTAGATGCCCAAATCCTGGGTGGTGGTCACCGGCCCCTGATCCGTGGTGACAGTCGAGGCAATCACATGACTGGTGCCATCCGCCAGACTGGCAACGTCAGACGCCGGAACGTTGACTGTCCAGTTACCGTCAGCATCGGTCTGCGTGGTGTAGGTCACCGTACCCAGTTTAACGGTTACCGGCGTTCCTTCCGGCACGTTGGCGGTTTTACCGCTGATATCAAAACCCGCAGCCGCTTCCGTAGCGTCGATTTTGTTATCGCCGGTGATCGGATTGATGGTCACACCGCCCAGCGCGCTGTTAACGGTGAAGTCTTCGCTGTTGTTCGCCGGATTACCGGCTTTATCGGCGACAGAAACCTCAATGGTTGCCGCGCCATTTTGCAGGGTCTGCAAGGTGGCAGCCGGTACGCTGACGCTCCATGCACCGCTGGCCAGGACTGTAGCCTGATAATCAATGCCGCCGATGGTCACGGTGACGATTTGTCCGGCTTCCACATGGGTGGTCGTTCCGCTGACGGTTTGCGGGTTCATACGTTCCGCGCCGTCGAGGGTGCCGTCTCCGGCAAAGAGGTCAATGTCGATTGTCGGCAGCAATGCCGGATCCGCTGTCACAGTGACCGGTGCGGTTGCGGTGCCTGCGTTACCGGCGGCATCGGTCACCGTGGCGGTCAGGGTATAGGTGCCGTTCGCCACGTTTGCCAGCGCATCGGCCGGAATGTTGACTGTCCAGCCGCCGCCTGCTGCCACAGTGCCGGTATAAGTGTGTCCGCCAATGCTGATGGTGACGGTATCGCCCGCCTCACCCGCTCCTGCCGTGCCGCTGACCGGAATAATCGCCCCGGCTTCTGCGGCATTGATGGTGCCGTCGCCCGCGACCGGTGTGGTGATGGTGACTACTGGCGCGACGGTATCAATAGTTACCGGCGTACTGAGATTGCTGGTATTGCCTGCCGCATCCGTGACGGCCACCAGCACCGCCCCAGGTCCCTGAGGAAGGGTTTGCAAATCTCCGGCAGGGACGGTGGCGCTCCAGTTCCCGCTGGCATCCACCGTGGCGGTGTAATCTGTCCCGCCGACGGTGACGATGACAGTCTGTCCGTCGCCGCTGACCCCGGTGCTGCCGGTCAGTGTCTGGCCTGCTGCCGCTTCACTGGCATTGAGCTGCGTATCGCCAAACGGCGTGTTGAGTGTCGCGTCAGGGAGGGAATGGATGATCACACCGAAGTCACTGCTGCCGGACACCGGATTGCCTGCCGCATCAGTCGCGCTGACTTTCACGGTGTTAGTGCCGTCACTGAGCAGCGCCAGATCGGCTGCCGGGATCTGCGCACTCCAGGCACCGCCCGTGCCGACGGTTGCCGTATAAATTTTACCGTTCAGCGTGATGGTCACCACGCCATTTACCGGCACGTTGCTGGAGGTGCCGCTGAGGGTAATTCCTGCGGCGGCTTCACCGGCATTGAGCTGGTTATCGCCCGCCACCGGATTCACCGCCAGCCCGCTGAGCAGGTTGTTGACGATCAGGGTTTCGCTGCCTGTCGCCACATTTCCCGCTTTATCCGCCACTGACACGCTAATTTGTGTGGTGCCGTTGGCGATGGTCGCCAGATCCGCCGCCGGAACGCTGACGCTCCAGCTTCCGCTTGGCTGCACCACTGCCGTATACGAATGGCCATTCAGCAGGATCAGGACTGTCTGACCCGCTTCAACACGGGAGGTTGAACCGCTGAGCTGCTGCGCGGTTTGTTGTTCTGCTCCATCCAGCACATTATTACCCGCAAAGGTATTAACGGTGATGGTCGGGCCGTTCGCCGCATCGGCTGCAAGCTGCACGCCGGAGTTAACCGTTGTGCTGTTGCCCGCCGCATCGGACAACTGGACGCTCACCGGATAGCTGCCGTCTGCCACACCATTGAATGCGGTGGCTGGCACGGCAACATTCCACTGGCCGTTTGGCTGCACAATGCCGGTATAGGTTTCACCGTTGAGGGTGACGGTGCGTCCGGCTTCCGAAATCGAGGCAGTTCCGGTGATCGTCACCCCCTCAGCCGCTTCAGAGGCGTTGATGTATCCGTCGCCGGAAACCGGGTTAACAGTCAGAAGCGGCGCGGTGAAATCAGCCGTAGCGTTACTGCTTAACGTGGCGGTATTGCCCGCGCCGTCAGTGGCAGTGACGGCAATCGCCACATTGCCCTGTGGCAACGCCTGCAAATCTGCTGCCGGAACCTGAACTGACCAGTTGCCGTCTGCGGCCACAGTCGCGTTATAGGTTTTCCCGCCTAATGTGACGGTGACGGTTTGACCATCACCCGATTTTCCAGTGGTACCGCTGAGAGTCTGCCCGGCGGCGGCTTCAGTCGCATTGAGCAGACTATCGCCAAACGGGGTATTGAGAGTGGGAAGAGGATTGGTGTTATCGATACCGATATTAATACTGTTCGATAAAATTATTCCACCAGGCCCTTCGACAGTGGCAGAAATGCTGTTGAGATCTGGATTGCTTCCTTGAATGTCCTCGATCTCGCCCGTGCTTAACAGCATGAACCATCTGCCATTCGCCCCTACCGTGGCTGTTTTAAACAGCGAGCCGAATTGCACGGTGACTATGGCGTTTTCCGCTACCCCCAGAGTGGTACCACTGATTTCAATGCCGTTTGCAGTTTCCACTGCGTTGATGACGTTATCACCCGTTACCGGGTCAATCGCAATACCGTTCTGAGAGGTATCAACCTCGAAAGTATCAGTGCCGGTCGCCGGGTTACCGGCTTTATCAGACACGCTGACATTGAGGGTTTGGGTACCGTCGGTCAGCGTGACCATATCGGCTGCCGGAATGATCACACTCCAGTTGCCGCTGGCCTGCACCGTGGCTTCATAGGTATTGCCGTTGAACGTAATGGTGACAATCTGCCCGGCTTCGACGCGGGTTGTGGAACCGCTCAGCACCTGTGCCGTCTGGACTTCCGCGCCGTCAACGGCGTCATCGCCGCCAAATGCATTCACTGAAATGCCCGGCTGAAGAGTGGAATCGGCAGCAACATGCAGCGGGCTGGTGCTGGTGGTGGTGTTGCCCGCAGCGTCGGTCAGGGTGGCGCTGATCGGGAAATCACCGTTCAGACCAGTCAGCGTGCCAGCCGGGATTTGTGTGCTCCATGCGCCGTCATCACCGACAACGGCGGTAAATGTCTGGCCGTCAATGGTGATGGTAACCGTTCTGCCTGCATCTGCTGCCGGGGCGGTACCTGACAAGGTCAGTGCACCTGCAGCTTCGGCCAGACTGATTTGGCCGTCGCCCGCCAGCGAATTGATAGCAAGGGTTGGGGCGACAGTATCGATGCTGACTGGCGTGGTAATGGTGCTGTGGTTGCCCGCCGGGTCCGTCACGGTGACCACGATATTATTGCTGCCCTGCGGCAGGTTACCGAGTACTGAAGGCGGAACCGTCACGGTGAAGATACCGTCTGGCGTAACCGTGCCGGTAATTTGCTGGCCACCAAGGGTGACAGTCACGGTCTGACCATCGCCGGTGAGACCCGTGTTCCCCGTCAATGTCTGGCTGGTGATGGATTCACTGCCATTGAGCGTATTGTCACCGCCGAAAGCCGGATCAAGCGTCGGCGGAACGCCATGGATAGCAACATTCAGATCTGTCGTCTGACTGATGGTATTGCCCTGACTATCGACCAGGCTGACGGTTACGGTCGTCGGGCCATCAGTCAGCGCCTGCAACCGGGCAGGAGAAAGACTCAGGTTCCAGCCCCCCTCCGCTGTTGTTGTGGTCTGATATGCCACGCCGCCGATTGTCACCGTGATCTGCGTGCCCGCAGGGACATTGGATGTGGTACCGGTGATCACCAGCGCGCTTTGCGCTTCACTGGCATTGAGCTGACCATCACCTGAGATCGGGTTGACCATCAAAATACCGGCGCTGTCGCTGATAACGAAACTTTCCGGTGTAGTGGTCGAGTTTCCTGCGGCATCGGTCAGTGACGCGGTCAGCGTATAATTGCCTTCAGCCAGCGCGGAAACCGTGCTGGCGGGTATTGTCACCGACCAGGTGCCATCAGCACCTACCGTCGTGTTGTATTGCGTGCCATTGAGGGTAACGACCAGTGTGCGCCCGGCTTCAGAGACAGAAGCTGTGCCGGTCACTGTCAGCGGTTGCTGATGCTCAACGGCGTCAAGAATGTTGTCACTGGCGACAGGATCGAGCGAGACCACCGGCGGGGTTTTATCCACGACAACGGTGATCCCCTGAGTAACCGATTTGCCATCAGTGCCGGTGACAGTGACGGACACCACGTAAGTACCATCTGCCAGATTTTGTAAATCTACCGTCGGCAGATTGATGTTCCATTTGCCGTCAGCGCCTACGGTACTGGTGTAGGTTTTACCGTTGATGGTCAGGGTAATGGTCTCGCCTGCGGCCACGTTACTTGCGGTGCCTGAAAAGATTTGTGCTAAACGCGATTCCGTGGCGTTAAGGGTGTTGTCACCGGCAAATGCGCCCAGCGATAACGTTGCGGTCTGGCCGGTGTTTCCGCCACCGGTGTTTCCGCCACCGGTATTCCCACCGTCTGTGTTTCCGCCGCCGTCGCTGCCACCGTTATTACTGCTGCTGCCACCGCCACCATCACCGCCGCCACCTGCGGCAATTGCGATCCCGGCACCCAGTGCGACAACGCCCAGCACGGCACCTAAAACAGCGGGATCAAAATTAGAGGAGTCGAGTACCAGCGCCCCGGCATCAGGAATGGTTTCATAAGCGGGAACGATCGGGGTTGCCCCCGCTGTTGCGCCGGTATCGACAAACGCGGCATGTTCGATCGGGTGGGTGCCATCATCAAAAATCAGTTCGCTGTGATTCCCCTTGCCATCTGTATCAAAGAAACTGTGATAGCGGACGGTGCGTCCGTCTTTCATGTGAATAACAAGATCATTCCCCACACGCTCATAGCGGGTGACCACGTCACGGGTCGCGTGTACGCGTACTATGCTGATTTGATTAAGAGTTACGTCCTGACTGGCGTTTGAAACCTGGGAGATTACTGCACCATTAGTACGAGAAAGAATATCAATAACAACGCTACCGTTCTGAGCCATGTTGTACCCCTGTTACGCCAGTTGTTGTCCATACACGCTAAACACCGCTCTTCCTTTTCAGGTAAAAAGCGGTTCAGCGGGTAATGAAGACCATTAAGAAAAATGGATAAACTTCCAACTGGTGTGAGGTATTGCCACAGGCTACAAAACAAACAAAAACGGCTGTTATTAAATTTATATATTTTTTAGGGGCTTTGGTTAACCATCATTTCGGTATTTTTTCCCGAAACTCCATAAGTTATATGCATGATTTGAGTTAATCGCCATAAAAAGACATAATCATTAAGATTGAAATAATTCATTAAAAAAAGTCAAACCATCAGTTTGACAGATGTTAAATTTTGGTTTAACGCTATGCGGATAATTTTATTATTATAAAAAACAACAAATTAATAAATTATCCACATAATATACATGGTGTTATTGTTAACAAAATTAAGCAACAGACAGTCAGATAATCGATCAAATTAACTTATCAATTGTGTGATCGCCTTGTAGATTTTATGGCAAAAGGGTATTTGGCAAACACATAATTAGGACTATGCGCAATCACAGCACTTATGCTTTCTGATAAAGTGTCCGCCCAGTGCGTCTGTGGGCGGATAAAGGCTTAATTTTTTAAACGCAAAGGGATTTTCACAACATGCCTCACGGCCCGATAACTGCACCGCCCTCGCAGGAAATGTTCGCTGAACACATTTCGCAACCTGGCTTTAGCGGGTTCTGCGCTGACCGGTTTATCGCGCAGGTCAGCAGTTTATCTGTTGCATCAGGTTGCGTTGCGGCAACGATGTTGTGTGCCACTGTTTGTGCAAAAACCGTCGTCCGCTAAAAGCGTCATTACAAGAATGAAGGAAAAAACTCATCATCATGGCTGGTAAATATTTATCGCTGACATCAACCAATATCACGCGATTCTTTTGGTTGTTCATTTTGTTGCTGGCTATGGGGCTCGGCCTTTACGGGTATAACTACACCAATGCTTATCTGAACGACAAACTGCGCACGGTGCAAAATACCGCTGACTTGCTGCAAAAGCGCATCGATAAGTATCGCTACATGACCTACCAGATTTACGACAATTTCACCGGCCAGCCGATGGCGGCGGATGCCGTCAGTGCGCAGGAAATCCGCCTGCGTCAGGATATGTATTTTGTCTCCAAACCTCACAAGAAAACTGATGCGCTGATTTTCGGTGCACACGACAGTTCCACGCTGGATTTAACCCTGAAAATTTCATCCTTCCTGGATGACCAGTGGGGCTCAACAACTCACCCTTATTCGCTGTATTACCTGAACGGTCAGGATAACAGCATGTTGTTGATCACCACGGTGCCGCTGCAGTTGCAAGACTCCCGCCTGAAGGAAAACTATTTCACCAGCACGCTGCAATCGCGCCGTGCCGAAATGTTGCAGCAGGCGAACACACTGGACGAACGCGAAAGTTATTCTCCTCTGCGCAAATCGCGCCAGAGTAACGACTATTCCTTCTCCCTGCGCACCACCTTTAATAATCCGGGACATCTGGCGACCGTGATTGCCTTCGATTTACCGATGAGTGATCTCATCCCTTACAGTATGTCGAGAGATAATTTCCAGCTTAATGGCAACACCACGGCGGTCAATGAAGGTGATCCGGCCGATGATAATCCGGCGGCCAGCAGCATCGTGATGCAGGGATGGTCGCTGGTGTTTGATGTGCCGCTGAGAAATTCACCGCTGTCACTCACCTACCACGTTCCGCTGTTCAGCCTTGTGGTTGATCTTTCACGTAATAACTTCTGGCTGATCCTGATTAACCTGTTCCTGATCGGGCTGGCGATGACCAGTATCTATTTCATTCGCCATCAGTACATCCGCCCGAGCGAGAATATGGCGGCACAATTACAGATGCAGCAGGCGCTGAATCAGGAAATCATTTCGGGTCTGCCGCTCGGTTTACTGGTGTATAACTTCAGCAACCACAGCGTGATCCTCAGTAATAAAATTGCTGACCAGTTATTACCGCATCTGAGTCTGAACAAAATTGCCAATATGGCCGAGCAGCATCACGGCACGATACAGGCGACCGTCAATAACGAAGTTTATGAAATCCGCATGATCCGCAGCCAGATTTCGCCGGAAACTTACCTGTTTATGCTCCACGATCAGGATAAAGAAGTGATGGTGAACCGCACGCTGCAACAGGCCAAACGTGAGTTTGAGAAGAACCTGCAGGCACGCAAACTGATGCTGCATAATCTGGGCATTGAGCTGAATCAGCCATTGCAGGAACTGAACGGGCTGGCCGTGGCGTTAGTGGAAGAACAGAAACCGGAAGAACGTCAGGCGCTGGAAAGCAAACTCCTGAGTGAGTCGCGTAACGCGCTGACGCTGGTTGATAACATTACGCTGCTGACCCGTCTGGAAACTCAGGACTGGCAACCGGCGAACGATAAGTACGTGCTTTCAACCCTGGTAGATGAGCTGTTGCTTGAGGCCCTGCCCCGCCTGAATCAGAAAGGCCTCGGGTTGCTGAATCATTTCCAGATTGCCCCTGAAGCGGCCTTTGTCGGCGATATGCAGGCAGTGAAGAAAATTCTGTCCCTGCTGCTCGATTATGCCATTGTTACCACATCGCTGGGCAAGGTGACCCTGACCAGCGAACAGGACGAAGATCGCCCGGATCAGCTGATTTTCCACATAAACGATACGGGTAGCGGAATTTCCAAAGAAGAATTGAGTAATCTGAATTATCCTTTCCTTAGCCAGACGTTAGTCGATCGCTTTAACCACGGTTCCGGGCTGACATTCTTCCTGTGTAATCAGCTGTGCAAAAAACTGGGCGGTCAGCTGGAAATCCGCAGCAAGCTCAACATCGGCACACGCTATACTGTACGTGTTAAACAACGTCAGGAAGCGCAGGAAATCGAAGCGGAAGACGAGAAATTACTCAATGATGTGACGGTATTACTCGATATCACATCAGAGGAAGTTCGCGGTATTGTGACCCGGACCATGAACGCTTACGGCGCGGTGTGCATCGTGGCTGACGATCGTCAGGTCGCGCGGGAATATGATGTTTTACTGACAGATAACCCGCAAAACAGTGACAAATTTACCCTGCTGCTGACTGACGATGAGTCGGGATTCCAGCAGCTTGAAAAGCATTATATTCGCGTCAATTACAACATCAGCAATGCGCTGATAGACGCAACCTTACTGTTAATCGAACAGCAATTTTCTGTATCCGATGACAGTGTTTCACCCGAAGAGCCCGGCGAAGACTCTCTCGACCTTTATGAAAAGCAGCTAAAATCAAGCGATTACTATCAGCTTTTCGTCGAGACAGTACCGGAAGATCTTGAGAAACTGTATAATGAAAACCAACGTCGTGATTTCACATCACTTTCCCAAACAGCACATCGTCTCAAGGGAGTGTTCGCTATGCTGAACCTGACCCCAGGCAAGCAAATGTGTGAATCGTTAGAACAATACATCGCAGATGGCGATGCGTTACAGATTACTGAAACCATCAACCACATTGATTCTTTTGTCTCCAGACTGCTCCAGCAAGGTAGCTAATCACATGAATAATATGAACGTAATTATTGCTGATGACCATCCTATCGTCCTGTTTGGTATTCGTAAGTCCCTTGAACAAATTGAATGGGTGAATGTTGTAGGCGAGTTCGAAGACTCAACTGCACTGGTTAACAGCTTAAGCAAACTTGATGCTCATGTGCTGATCACTGACCTGTCCATGCCGGGCGATAAATTCGGCGATGGCATCACCCTGATCAAATACATCAAGCGCCACTACCCGCAGTTATCCATCATTGTTCTGACCATGAACAATAATCCGGCGATCCTGAGTTCTGTACTGGATCTGGATATCGAGGGGATTGTGCTCAAGCAAGGCGCGCCAACTGACCTGCCAAAAGCGCTGGCCGCATTGCAGAAAGGCAAAAAGTTCACGCCGGACAGCGTGGCAAAACTGCTGGAAAAAATCAGCGCCAACGGTTACGGCGACAAACGCCTGTCTCCGAAAGAAAGCGAAGTGCTGCGTCTGTTCGCAGAAGGTTTCCTGGTGACTGAGATTGCCAAAAAGCTGAACCGCAGCATTAAAACCATCAGCAGCCAGAAGAAATCTGCGATGCTGAAACTGGGCGTGGAAAACGATATCGCCCTGCTGAACTATCTGTCTTCCGTCAGCTCCCAGCCGGTAGATAAAGACTAACGCTTCAGGGCGTTATGTAGGTTCAGACGTGAAAAAGGCACCTAACGGTGCCTTTTGTATTTTCCGACGTCGTCCGTCAGGATTGTCGCTTTCTGCGAACCAGCGCACTGTAATAACGCAGCGTATCGCGCAGGGTTTCCAATGTGACTGGCTTGGATAAACAGTTATCCATTCCCGCTTCGAGACAACGCTGCCGTTGTTCCGCCAGCGCGTTAGCGGTGACGCCGATCACCGGTAAGGTATGACCGAGTTCGCGCAGTTTTGCCGTCAGCCCGTAACCGTCGAGGCGCGGCATGTTGACGTCGCTGAGCACAATATCAATTTCATGCGCGCGCATGGCATCCAGTGCATCAATCCCGTCGTTCGCCGTCACCACGATATAGCCCATCGTGCCCAGTTGATCCGCCAGGAGACGGCGGTTAATCGGATGATCATCCACCACCAGCAAGGTAATATCGCTGTAATCCTGCGCCACAGCGGATTCCGGCGTCGCTGAGCCGCCCTCTTCCGCTGTCGTCTCGAGACGGTAAATCCGGTTGAGCAGCGCAGTGATTTCCAGTGGTGTGGACGTACTATGAATCCAGTAACCCGGACGCGTTTCGACTGGCGGCCCGATATGGCCGATTGAGAATTCAATCTGTGCGGCCAGTTCGCCCTTATGGATCAGCGGCGTGTCAGTAATCAGCACATCTTCCCGCTGGCTTTGCAGTTCCGGCTCGCAGCGCTGAACATTCGCGCCGTGATAACGCATCAGTTGCATCAGGTAACTTTCCAGATAAGCATTGCGCACATCCAGCCAGACCGTTTTGTCCTGCCAGTTGTCCAGCGGCTCACCCGACGGGAAAGTGGCGTTGTAGAGCGGAATACGCACCGTAAACGAACTGCCCAACCCCGGTTCGGATTCCACCTCAATATCGCCATCCATCAGGTTAATCAGCTTTTCACAGATAGCCAGCCCCAGACCGGTGCCCTGGAAATGGCGCTGCACGCCGGTTCCGACCTGGAAGAACGGATCAAACAGGCGGGTGATTTCGCGCTCAGGGATCCCGACGCCGGTATCGCGCACCTGAAACTCAAGATAGTTTCCGCAGGTTCTGACATTCAGAACAATGCAGCCGGTGTCGGTAAATTTAATCGCATTGTTCAGGATGTTGGAGATGACCTGTTGCAGACGCACCGGATCGCCATTGAATGACAACGGCACGTTGTGTTCGATAAAGCAGTAAAGTCCCAGACGCTTTTTCACCACCAGCGGCAAATAGTTACCGGCAATGTGAGTGATCACTTCGCGACAGGAGAATTCCTGCGGCTCGATTTTCAGCTGCTCGGATTCAATTTTGGAGAAGTCGAGAATGTCGCTGATGATTTTCAACAGCAGTGCCGACGAGTTATTCATTGCCGTCACCAGACGGTCAACGCCCTGAGGCAACCCTTGCGTTTGCAGTAAATCCAGGTTGCCGATGATACCGTAAAGCGGCGTGCGCAATTCATGGCTGACGGTTGCCAGGAACATTGATTTCGACTGGCTGGCCTGCTCGGCCGCATTAGCCATTTCCTGCAAAGACTCTTCCATTTTCACGCGCGCACTGACGTCGATCAGCACACAAATCGCCACGTCTTCATTACGGTAGCGTGAATGCACGAAACTTAGCTGGATGTTGTTATTGTTCTTGGTGATGACATCGACGAAATTGGTCTGCTGATCGCAGATGATCCGCGTAATACGCTGCCGGTCTTCCTGCGTCAGCATGCTGATATAATTATGCGCCAGTTCATTACTCAGGATGTTAACGCCATCGCTGATACGCAAAATGGAAATGCCGACCGGCGCTGAGGCCACGATTTTATGGTTGAACTGTTCATGTTCTTCAAGCCGGAATGCGTTTTCCTCGGCCGGTAAAAACATTTTGCGCTCAAAAACCCAGGCCAGAATAAACAATAACAGGCCGGAGAATATATTCAGTAAAACCGCATTAAAAATCAGGATCTTAAATCGCTCGATCACCGTATTAAACGGCATGGAATACACCACACTCAGCGAGGACGGTGTCAGCGGCTTTTTGTAGACCAAATCTTTATAACCATTTACATACCCGAAGAATGAACTGGCCTGCGGATAATCGCCCGGCGCGGCGCTGTAGTGCCCGTCCTCGGAAATCCCCAGCAGCGGCTGATCGTCTTCATCCAGCAACGTCACGGCGGTGTGCTGTGAATTCGGATTCAACAAATCTTCGGCGCGCAGATTTTGCTGAATACCCATCAGCGCTTCGAGTTTATTGCCGACATAAATCGGGGTCAGCACATACAAATTTCCGGAGTCTTTACTGCCGGACTGCGACACCCAGTACAGGCTGTTTTCTTTATCTGTGCTCTTACTGTTGCGATATTGCATAATTTTTTCATGCAATGATTTCAACTGTTCCTGGCTTTCGCGCTCGAACGGTTCGCTGCTGATACCAAAATCAACCAGACACAAACTCTCGCCACTGATGAGGAACACGCGATTGAGATCGTAGGCATCGGAAAAGTTGTCTTTCCAGTAATGGATCATGTTACCCAGCGAAGCCAGCGAATTACGGTAGCTATCATTAATCTGCGAGCAGTCGGACTCAGGGAACAATGAGAGATAAGACGGCGCCGTGTTTTTAGTGCTGATTATGCCGTTGATGATATCCAGCCCGTTCACTGAAGCGCTCAGGCGATTCTCAGCCATAAACTTAATGCTGTGCATCACATCATTGGAATTTTTGATGTAACTCTGCGCCAGATCGTAATTGAGATTGTCCTCATCGCGGATCTCGGATTCTTTGTTATGGAAAATATTCAGCACATAAAAGGTGGTCAGCAGCACACCCAGTGTCCACAACATAAGCGCCAGCACCCGGAAAAGATAACGGGAGATTTTTAGCGTTGTGCGAAACGAAGCAAGATATTTCAAGGATTAACCATTAGCAAAACGGCTCAGCGAGCGGAATGGGGATCAGGATACACTATTGCCAGACTTTCTAAAAAGCGCCGCATAATGCAGTGTAGGTGAAAGATTTGTTTTAAGACGAATCCAATAAAAAAGGGCATAACTATTGTTATGCCCTTTTGTCTGCTGACTAAGAAAACTTATTCTTCTTCGTCATCAGCTGGCTGATCGTCTTCACTTTCCGCGTCGTCTGGCAGATCGGCTGCTTGTGCCGCTTCCAGTTCGCCCGCTTCGGTGGCTACGCCATCCAGTTCTTCGTCTTCAACCGGTTCTGCAACACGTTGCAAGCCAACCACATTCTCATCGTCTGCGGTACGGATAAGCGTCACACCCTGAGTGTTACGACCAACAGTACTCACTTCGGAAACACGGGTACGCACCAGCGTACCGGCATCGGTGATCATCATGATTTGATCCGCTTCATCAACCTGAATCGCACCAATAACCGGTCCGTTACGCTCACTCACTTTGATTGAGATAACGCCCTGCGTTGCGCGAGATTTAGTTGGATACTCGGTCGATTCAGTACGTTTACCGAAACCGTTCTGCGTCACAGTCAGGATACAACCGTCACCGCGTGGGATGATAAGCGATACAACGCTGTCGCCTTCGCCCAGACGGATACCGCGTACACCGGTCGCCGTACGGCCCATTGAGCGGACGGCTTCTTCAGAGAAGCGCACGACTTTACCGGCTGCAGAGAACAGCATGACTTCGTCTTTACCGTCAGTGAGGTCAACACCAATCAGCTCATCACCCTCGTTGAGGTTGATGGCGATAATGCCGGCGCTGCGTGGACGGCTGAAATCGGTCAGCGCGGTTTTCTTCACGGTACCGCTGGCGGTTGCCATGAACACATGACGACCTTCTTCGTACTCGCGTACTGGCAGAATGGCGGTAATACGTTCGTTCGGCTCAAGAGGCAACAGGTTGACGATAGGACGGCCACGGGCACCGCGGCTGGCTTCCGGCAACTGATAGACTTTCATCCAGTACAGACGCCCGCGACTTGAGAACATCAGAATAGTGTCGTGGGTGTTGGCCACCAGCAGACGATCGATAAAGTCTTCTTCTTTAATGCGTGCTGCTGACTTCCCTTTACCGCCGCGACGCTGCGCTTCGTAATCAGTCAGAGGCTGATATTTCACGTAGCCCTGATGCGACAAGGTCACCACAACGTCTTCCTGATTGATCAGGTCTTCGATGTTGATGTCAGAGGTATTTGCCGTAATTTCGGTACGACGCGGATCGTTGTATTGATCACGGATCGCTTCCAGTTCTTCACGAATGACTTCCATCAGACGGTCAGGGTTGGACAGGATGAACAGCAGCTCAGCGATTTGCACCAGCAGCTCTTTGTATTCATCCAGCAGTTTTTCGTGCTCAAGACCGGTCAGTTTCTGCAGACGCAGATCCAGAATGGCCTGTGCCTGTTGCTCAGTCAGGAAGTATTTTCCATCATGAATACCAAACTGCGGCTCCAGCCATTCAGGACGGGCTGCATCGTCACCCGCACTTGCCAGCATTGCTGACACGTTGCCCAGATCCCATGAACGCGCGACCAGGCCAGCTTTCGCTTCAGCCGGCGTCGGTGCCGCACGGATCAGTTCAATGATCGGGTCGATGTTCGCCAGCGCGATAGCCAGTGCTTCGAGGATATGAGCACGGTCGCGGGCTTTACGCAGTTCGAAAATGGTACGACGCGTCACCACTTCACGGCGGTGGCGGACGAACGCTGACAAAATTTCTTTCAGACCGAGAATCTTCGGCTGACCCTGGTGCAGTGCCACCATGTTGATGCCGAAAGACGTCTGCAGTTGCGTCAGGGAATACAGGTTGTTCAGAACCACTTCACCGACAGCATCGCGTTTAATTTCAATCACGATACGCATGCCGTCTTTATCAGACTCATCGCGCAGCGCACTGATACCTTCGACGCGTTTTTCTTTCACCAGCTCGGCGATCTTTTCGATCAGACGGGCTTTGTTCACCTGATACGGGATCTCGTGAACAATGATGGTTTCGCGACCAGTTTTCGCATCGGCTTCTACTTCAGCTCGGGCACGGATATAAATTTTGCCACGGCCGGTACGGTAAGCTTCTTCGATACCACGGCGACCGTTGATGATCGCAGCCGTCGGGAAGTCTGGCCCCGGGATGTGTTCCATCAGCCCTTCAATGCTGATGTTTTCATCTTCAATATACGCCAGACAGCCGTTGATCACCTCGGTGAGGTTATGCGGCGGAATGTTGGTTGCCATACCGACAGCGATACCCGAGGAGCCGTTAACCAGCAGGTTGGGAATGCGCGTTGGCATAACAGAAGGAATTTGTTCTGTGCCGTCATAGTTTGGCACGAAATCGACAGTTTCTTTTTCTAAATCTGCCAGCAATTCGTGTGCAATTTTTGACATGCGGATTTCGGTATAACGCATGGCTGCTGCGGAGTCGCCATCCACTGACCCGAAGTTACCCTGCCCGTCCACCAGCATATAGCGAAGTGAGAAAGGCTGAGCCATACGAACGATGGTGTCATAAACCGCGGTATCACCGTGTGGGTGATATTTACCGATAACGTCACCGACCACACGGGCCGATTTTTTATAGGCTTTATTCCAGTCGTTACCGAGGACATTCATTGCGAAAAGTACGCGGCGGTGCACCGGTTTCAAACCATCGCGCACATCTGGTAACGCACGTCCGACAATAACGGACATCGCATAATCCAAATAAGAGTTTTTAAGCTCTTCTTCGATGTTAATCGGTGTGATTTCTCTGGCAAGGTCGCTCATGGAGCTGCTATCCCTCTACTGATTATTCATGGCCGCTGCCCACGTAGGCATATATAGCGCAAAGGTGTAAAACTATACCACAAACCAGCCAAACGTGGAAAACAACCGCCCCCTTTTGCCGACTATTATCCAACGCGTTTCAAACCTTTGCACGCAGGGCTTCATTTCGTATAAACATTAACCAAAACCACAAAACTGAGCCAAAGCAGATGGAATATGTATAATCCGCTAATCAAGTTATAAGGAGTTCATCACGCTCATGACAACCACACCCTCCGCAACACCGCAAAACATCGACCATGAAGAAATCGCCAAATTTGAAGCCGTCGCCTCGCGCTGGTGGGATCTGGAAGGCGAATTCAAACCGCTGCATCGCATCAATCCGCTGCGTCTGAACTACATTCTCGAACGCGCTGATGGCCTGTTTGGAAAAAATGTTCTCGATGTCGGCTGCGGTGGCGGCATTTTGAGTGAAAGCATGGCAGTGGCGGGGGCGACAGTCACCGGACTGGACATGGGCGGCGAACCCTTGCAGGTAGCACGTTTGCATGCGCTGGAAAGCGGCGTGAAGGTGGAGTACGTGCAGGAAACAGTGGAAGCGCACGCCGACGCGCATCCGCAGCAATATGACGTGGTGACTTGCATGGAAATGCTGGAACACGTACCGGATCCGGCTTCTGTCGTTGCTGCCTGCGCACGTCTGGTGAAACCTGGCGGCCATGTGTTCTTTTCCACCATCAACCGCAACAATAAAGCCTGGCTGATGGCCATTTTCGGCGCTGAATATGTGCTGAAAATGGTGCCGAAAGGCACGCACGACATCAAAAAATTCATCAAGCCGTCTGAATTGCTGGGCATGATTGACCGCACATCGCTGTTTGAGCGTCACATTATGGGACTGCACTACAACCCGCTGACCGACCATTTCAAACTCGGGCCAAATGTTGATGTGAACTACATGATCCACACCCAGGCGCTGTAATATTCTGACTGCAAAAAAGGGTACAGCCTGCGCTGCACCCTTTTAATTTCACGGCTAACTGACTGACTTACCAGCGAATACTCACCCCAACTGACGCTTCGGTTTGCGAAAAATCATCTGACCCTTCTTGCTGTCCAACCTTGCCCCAGAGCGTGGTATTTTCGCCCAAATTGCCACTGATCCCGGTACTCAGTTCCGCACTGTCTTTGGCGGTGTTATCGGTGAAATTCACGCCATCCACATTCAGGGAAGTTTCCGCACTGTTATGGCGGTAATTCGCCTCTACAAAAGGTCTGAGATGCAGCGTCGGCGACGGATGAATATCCCATTCACTGCGCAAGCCTAAGCGCGTCTGAACGTTATTATCCCCCTGTTGTGCCACTTTCGACTGATTCGACGCGGTAAAATCTTTCTGCTTCACGCCCTGATAAATCACCTGCGCCTGGGGTTGCACGGTCCAGTTCCACTGGTTTCCCTGCATCAGGGTAAAACGGTAACCACCTTCCAGTGAGGCGGAAAGGCCGGAAGAGTGATAATTATCATCACCTGTACCGTCTTCGCTGACGCTGTTATCAAACCAGGCATATTGCATCCAGCTGTCGAGATACGCGCCCTGATGATCCTGTGCGTTCTGATACCAGGAAGCGGTCAGTCCGACGGCGTATCCCTGGCTGTCATTATCTGATTTGCGCCCGGTCAGTACACTGGTGCTATCGCCGTGGCTGTTACTGTAACCGCCCACCACACCCGCCAGGATTTCCCCGTCACCTGCATTATTGCGCAGGAAATTGCCGCTGATCTGAACCACTGACGTGTCATTGTGACTGTCAATCTGGCTGGCAAAGGTTGAGCTGTCGCGCGATGAATCCACCCGCAGCTTAATATTGTCATGACCGGCACCGGCATGATCCTGCGCCGTCATACTGAAAGCATTATTGGCGATGCGCAGGTTGCTCATATAGCCGCCCATTTTAGGGTTCAGCACCGGTGTAAAATCTTCCCCGCCAGAGGCTGGCACAGGTTGCGGCTGCGGTTGAACATCGGGATCAGGTTGCGGCTGGACGTCAGGATCGGGCTGAGGTTCCGGTTGAGGCTCCGGCGTCACCACCTGCGAGCGCAGATACCAGTCCTGATTATCCTGCACCAGAGAATAGTCGTAGGCGCCCATATTGATATATTGCTGACCACCGGCCAGATGGAAATCCGCCGCGTTCTGGAAGCTTTGCGGGTCGGCAACAAAATCGACAACTTTGATGCCGGTTTGCGTCGCCTGCCCGATGCCGCTGACCGGCACAACCGCCAGCGCGGTATCACCGGAAGTATTGCCGTTAAGAATCAACTGGTCGGTCGCCGAGGTATCACCATTCATTTCAGTTTCCAGCACCAGCGTGCCGCCGCCGGTGTAATCACCGTTGACCGTCAGCGTATCCCCGGCCTTGCCATTCTCCAGACTGGCGGTTCCTGCGCTGTTATCAAGGCTGCCGTTGACCGTCACACCGGCTAAATAGGTCAATGCATCCAGGGAAAGATTCGTGTTCAGCGTGCCTTTAAGCGCCATACCGGACGTAGCATTCACCAGCGTGCCCCCCGTGCCGGTAAACAGGCTGGCATCCAGCGCCGAGGAAGTGTCCTGATTTGTCAGGACCAGCTGAGTGTTGTCGGAAATCAACAGTGTACCGGTGGAATCCGCATCGATGCTGCGCACCTGCTGATCCATGCCGGTGGCAAACGTGGCATTTTCGCCGACGTACAATGAAGAGGCGTCTGCGATGATGTTTTCCGCGCCTCCCTGCAAAGTACCCTGTTCGACCCGGACAGCGGAATGGCTGTTGCCCGAATCTTTCAGAATCAACGTACCGTTACCGGTTTTGGTGAACGTGCTGTCAACGTCTGCCTGCCCGCCGGTACTGTCAGCGGTTAAGCCGCCCCATTGCGTGGTCACGCCGTCGTCCACCTGCATCGTCCCTGAGGCCCGCATTTCAATATCTCGTGCCTTACCGGTTTGTGCTGATGTGGTATCGACCTGCCCGCTGGTATCGCCCGGCGCAGAAATCTCCAGCGTACTGGCCTGTGCCGGATCAGTAAAAATGACCTGACGATTATAGGCTTCATCGCCCAACTGAGAGTTACCGGTGACCTGCAATGTCCCGGAAGCGATCTGCGTCGTGCCCAGATAAGTATTGTTATCCGCCAGCGTGACGCGTCCGGCACCGGCATCAATCACCGCATACACGCCGCCATCAACGTGATAGTCGCTGCCCGTCCCCAGCGTCACCAGATCAGCATTACCGATTACCGTACCGCCGGACCCTGTAATCGTCAGGCCGTCGTTAGTCTGATTCGCTTCACCGTTGAAGGTGGTCATGTCCGACAAATCCAGCACACCGCCGTCGAGCACAACAGACTGCGGATCGGCCTGCAATATCGCTAAATCTTCAGCATCGCCCTGAACGCTGAGTACAGCGTTTTGTTCCACCACAATGTCGCCATCCAGCCCCATAGACTGCGCGCCGGTCAGGGTGAAACTGCCGTTTTCTGCCACGGTCAGGTCGCCTGCTCCGGTGGTTGTCCCCGCCATGTAGCCGCTGTTAACAATGACATTACCGCCAGCATCAATATTCAATGTGCTGTTCTCATGCCCCATAAAGGCATTTTTAAAGGTTTGCTGCGTGCTGCCAACATTCAGTATTGCCGTGTCATTCACATAATTATCGTTACCTAACACAATACCGTGACAGGTATCTGCCGCAGCCTGACAGTTGGTGTCGCCGACATTGATCAGCGTGTCATCACGTCCCAGCGTGACCGTGCCCTCTAAAATGTCGAATACGCCGGTAAAACCGCTGTTATCAGCATTAAGTACCAGTTCACCAGCACCGCGTTTGAAAATCGCGCCATAACCGGCGATCGAGTCATAAGCGCCGTCGTTGGCGGTATTACCGATGATCAGCGTTTTATCTGCAGCAATATCAAAATCGGCTTCGCTGTGGCCGAGATACATGAACCCGCCGCCAGCGGCATCGGGAGCATCGCCATAATTGCCAGCGACGTTATCGTGGTAATAGGCAACACCATCATTTTCTTGATAGTTTTCATCAATGTTGATGTTGATCAGGAATGGCGTAGACGCGCTGCTGGTGTAGATTGCGCCTCCCTGTCCTTCGGCCTGATTGCCGGTGAATTCGCTGTTAGTGATAAACATGCTGCCGTGGGAGTCAGACGTATTGTCCGTGGCATCAATCGCACCACCGCTACCATTACCTGAACTGGCACTTTTGTTGGTTTTTGCCTGATTATCCTCAAATAAAACATTTGTCAGCTGGACTTTATTATTAAGAGAATAAATAGCGCCGCCTTTCCCCTCACTGGAAATATTCCCTGAAAACACGGCATTAGTAATGGCAAGATCAGTATCACCTTCATCATTGGTGCCATTCATATATATTGCGCCACCGTAATCATGGGCGACGTTATCAATGAACAGGGTATTTTCTAAATATACCGTCGAGTTTTCTTTCGCAAAGATCGCGCCACCGTTTCCCGAACTGCTGTTTCCGGTAAATACGCTGTAACCGGTGGTGCTCTCAGGAATAATCTCCAGTGTGGTGCTGTTTCCCAGGTGGAAGGCACCGCCCGAGGAACCTGAACCGTTCAGGCCGGAGAACTGCATCTCAGCGCCATCAGCCACGGTATAGGTATTGAGGGTTTTATTTTCAAGCGTGGTGGCCGTGGCGTTGCAACTTTCAGTAATTTGCAACCCTGAACAGGTCGGGAGAGTTCCTGCAAAAGCCGCCTCTGAAAAAGGCAATAAATTAAAGACTAAAAATAAACACGCCGTGATTTTATTGAAGACCATTGAAGTTCTAATCCCGCACCTGATGAAAGAGGAGCGAAAGTAATATGCACAGTGCCGGGAGACCACTTAATGATAAATTTAGAATATATAAACAACATCATTCATTCATCATATGTATTTATAATAAGGCTCATTTTTCTCAAAAACGCACTTTTCAGAAAGTGAACAAAAACCTGCTAGCAAGGTTGCTCCGAAGCGGCTTAACGGCTGTACTGCGACGCCAAATCGTCATCGGTTGCAAGTCATTTTTTCCGCTAATCCAGTAGAATTTACGTTAAGAGACGGGGTATGCCGGGGTTAAAACCTTAGTTTTTAGGACGTTGGTTGGCGTGAACACCGCAACATGATTTTTTAGAATAGTTATCCAGATCAATATAGCGTTTTTTTCTAACGTTTAATAAACCGGCAGTTGATCACCTTTCATAAAAATATAAGAAAATCGTATCTGAGATATTGACAGGTTTGTCGCGCCAGCAATGACGGACTTCTCAGGCTTGACGTCAAAATTTCTCCCCAACTTATCCACAAATCTGCCCGTTTTGTTCACTTGCAAAAGGGACATTCAATCACTATCTTGTCATCAGAAAATAACAAACCCACAATATATTGTGTTTATATCCTGACCAGCACACTAGGAACCTCTTGTGCTGCCGCGCATGTTTTACGCGGTCAGGTCAGACCCTTTATAAACCTTTAAGGTATCGCACCCAATGAACCAAAGTCTGCTTGTTACTAAACGTGATGGCCGCACAGAACGCATCAACCTTGATAAAATCCACCGTGTCATTGACTGGGCAGCGGAAGGTCTTCAAAACGTATCAGTTTCTCAAGTAGAACTCCGTTCACACATCCAGTTCTATGACGGCATCAAAACCGCTGATATTCACGAAACCATCATCAAAGCGGCGGCTGATCTGATCTCTAAAGATGCACCGGATTACCAATATCTGGCCGCGCGTCTGGCGATCTTCCACCTGCGTAAAAAAGCCTACGGCCAGTTTGAACCACCAAAACTGATCGACCAGGTGACCCGCATGGTTGAAATGGGTAAATACGACAAACATCTGCTGGAAGACTACACGGCTGAAGAGTTCGAGCAGATGGACAGTTTTATTGACCACTGGCGCGACATGAATTTCTCTTACGCTGCGGTTAAGCAACTGGAAGGGAAATATCTGGCACAGAACCGTGTGACCGGCGATATCTACGAAAGTGCTCAGTTCCTCTACATTCTGGTCGCGGCCTGCCTGTTCTCCGGCTACCCGCGCGAAACGCGTCTGGATTACATCAAACGTTTCTACGACGCGATTTCAACCTTCAAAATTTCCCTGCCTACGCCAATTATGTCCGGCGTGCGCACTCCGACCCGTCAGTTCAGCTCATGCGTGCTGATCGAATGTGGCGACAGTCTGGATTCCATTAACGCGACCTCCAGCGCCATCGTGAAATACGTTTCACAACGCGCCGGTATCGGCATCAACGCCGGTCGCATCCGTGCGCTGGGTAGCCCGATCCGTGGCGGTGAAGCATTCCACACCGGTTGTATCCCGTTCTACAAACATTTCCAGACTGCGGTGAAATCCTGTTCTCAGGGCGGTGTTCGTGGCGGCGCAGCGACACTCTTCTACCCGATGTGGCATCTGGAAGTCGAAAGCCTGCTGGTACTGAAAAACAACCGTGGTGTTGAAGGCAACCGCGTCCGTCATATGGACTACGGCGTGCAGATCAACAAACTGATGTATCAGCGTCTGGTGAAAGGCGGCGACATTACCTTGTTCAGCCCGTCTGACGTACCTGGCCTGTACGATGCATTCTTTGCCGATCAGGACGAGTTCGAGCGTCTGTACGAGAAGTACGAGCAGGATGCCAGCATCCGTAAGCAGAAAGTGAAAGCGGTTGAACTGTTCTCCCTGATGATGCAGGAACGCGCCTCTACAGGCCGTATCTACATTCAGCATGTTGACCACTGCAACACCCACAGCCCGTTTGATCCGGCTATCGCGCCTGTTCGCCAGTCCAACCTGTGTCTGGAAATTGCGCTGCCAACCAAACCGCTGGATGACGTTAATGACGAAAACGGCGAAATCGCGCTGTGTACGCTGTCTGCTTTCAACCTCGGTGCGATCGAAAGCCTCGACGATCTGGAAGAACTGGCTGTTCTGGCAGTTCGCGCTCTGGACGCCCTGCTCGATTATCAGGATTACCCGATCAAAGCCGCAAAACGCGGTGCGATGGGCCGACGTACGCTGGGTATCGGCGTGATTAACTACGCGTATTATCTGGCGAAAAACGGTGTGCGTTATTCCGATGGCAGCGCTAACAACCTGACCCACAAAACGTTCGAAGCCATTCAGTATTACCTGCTGAAAGCCTCCAACGAACTGGCGAAAGAACAAGGCGCGTGCCAGTGGTTCAACGAAACCACCTATTCACAAGGCATCATGCCGGTGGATACCTACAAGAAAGATCTGGATGCCATCTGCGATGAACCGCTGCATCTGGACTGGGATACGCTGCGTGAAAACATCAAAACATACGGCCTGCGTAACTCCACGCTGTCCGCGCTGATGCCGTCCGAGACCTCTTCGCAGATCTCCAACGCCACCAACGGTATCGAGCCACCTCGCGGCCACATCAGTATCAAAGCGTCGAAAGACGGGATTCTGCGTCAGGTTGTGCCGGAGTACGAGCGTCTGAAAGATCAGTACGAACTGCTGTGGGATATGCCGAACAACGACGGCTACCTGCAACTGGTTGGCGTAATGCAGAAATTCATCGACCAGGCGATTTCGTCAAACACCAACTACGACCCGTCGCGCTTCCCGAACAGCAAAGTGCCAATGAAACAGTTGTTGAAAGACTTGCTGACCGCCTACAAATTTGGCGTGAAAACGCTGTACTATCAGAACACCCGTGACGGTGCTGATGATGTACAGGAAGACATGAAAGCCGATGTGGCTGATGACTGTGAAAGCGGCGCCTGCAAAATCTAATCTTTTGTTTTAACTAAGAATATTATTCAAAACCCCCGTCAGGGGGTTTTTGCCGAGAATTTCGAGGAAGTTATGGCCTACAGTACTTTTTCCCAGAATAAAAACGATCAGCTTCTTGAGCCAATGTTCTTTGGTCAGTCGGTTAACGTTGCCCGTTTCGACCAGCAGAAGCATGAAATCTTTGAAAAACTGATCGAAAAGCAACTGTCCTTCTTCTGGCGTCCGGAAGAGATTGATGTTTCCCGCGACCGTATCGATTTTCAGGCGTTGCCGGATCACGAGAAACACATTTTCCTGAGCAACCTGAAATACCAGACGCTGCTGGATTCCATTCAGGGCCGCAGCCCGAACGTCGCGCTGTTACCGCTGATTTCTATTCCTGAGCTGGAAACCTGGGTCGAAACCTGGGCGTTTTCGGAAACTATTCACTCGCGCTCTTACACGCATATTATCCGTAACATCGTGAATGATCCGGCGATTGTGTTTGACGATATCGTGACCAATGAAGAAATCCTCAAGCGCGCGAAAGACATCTCCGGTTACTACGACACGCTGATCGAGATGACCAGCTACTACCATCTGCTGGGCGAAGGCACGCATCAGGTCAACGGCAAAACCGTTGTAGTTAACCTGCATGAACTTAAGAAGAAACTCTACATCTGTCTGATGAGCGTCAACGCGCTGGAAGCCGTACGTTTCTACGTCAGCTTTGCCTGTTCATTTGCGTTCGCCGAACGTGAACTGATGGAAGGCAACGCGAAAATCATCAAGATGATCGCCCGTGATGAAGCGCTGCATCTGACCGGCACTCAGCACGCGCTGAACCTGCTGCGTTCAGGTCAGGACGACCCTGAAATGGCAGAAATCGCGCTGGAATGTCAGCAGGAGTGCCATGACCTGTTCGTGCTGGCGGCACAGCAGGAAAAGGACTGGGCAGAATACCTGTTCAAAGACGGTTCGATGATCGGCCTGAACAAAGACATTCTGTGTCAGTACGTCGAATACATCACCAATATCCGTATGCAGGCTGTCGGGCTGGATGCTCCGTTCAAAACCCGCTCGAACCCGATCCCGTGGATCAACGCCTGGCTGGTGTCTGATAACGTGCAGGTTGCGCCACAGGAAGTGGAAGTCAGCTCCTATCTGGTAGGTCAGATTGATTCTGAAGTTCACGCCGATGACCTGAGTGATTTCGAGCTTTAAATGGCCGACAGAACCATCACACTTTCAGCAAACGGACAGCAACTGGCGTGTAAGTCAGAGCACCGGAATTTGCTGGAGGTGTTTGAACATCATCAGGTTGAAGTGGAATACCAGTGTCGCGAAGGTTATTGCGGATCGTGCCGGATGCGGTTGATTAACGGTGAGGTCGCCTACAGCGAGAAACCCCTGGCCTTTATCTCAGACGGCGAGATTTTGCCGTGTTGTTGCATGCCGGTTGGGGATATTGAGATCGCGTTTTAGACTTTACTCCTCCCCCTGCGAAGGGGGAGGACGGGAGGGGGTTTTAAGGGCTAACATCTCATCAAAGCCAACCTCAACTCTTTGATTTCGCTTTAATACCCCACCCCAGCCCTCCCCTTCGCAGGGGAGGGAGCTAAAGCTAAACCTTCTCAACCCGATCCAACCACGGATAATCCGCCACCGGCGCCCACCCGTTCAGGTAACGCCGCAGCATATCCATCGCCACCATCGCCATGGTCTCCTGACGTAATGCCAGTCCGTGACGCGTGGCGGTATAGCGGATTGTCAGGCCGCTGGTGCCGGTTGGGGTATGCAGTGCCAGACTTAATTCTGCACCTGACAGCGCGCCCACAGCCAGCGCCAGTTGTGCGCCGGTGGTTTCGGCCAACGTCTGCGCACGCGCCAGTAAGCCTTCGAGGGATTTTTCAGGTGAGGGTTCGTCGCCTTGCGGCAATAACTCGCCGTTGACCAGCGGAACGCCGGCGCTTTGCAGACGCCAGTTCAGCAGGCCGCCGGTGAAACTTTCACTGACCGCCAGACGTAAATCCTGCGCCAGCAGGCGTTCTGCCAGACGATCCGGCAGGCTACCCAGCCCTTCAAAAATCGTGCTCTCCCCTGCGACTTCACGCACGCGTTCAAACGCTTTGTGCATTGCAGCTTCCTGAGAGCGCGGGCCGGTGACTTTCAGCTCGATAATCGGCGATGACGAACGGTAACCCATCACCACGCCTTCCGGCAGCTCAAGTTGATCCAACTCGGTGGCAAGGTCACTTTCACCACGTCCGAACGTGGTCAGACGTAAACATAACGGGGCTTCCAGCGCCGGAAATTGTTTGTGCAGACGTGGAACGATTTGTTGTTCCACCATCACTTTAAATTCGGACGGTACACCGGGCGTGAAGAAAATCTGACAGCGGTTGAGCTTCACGCTGAAGCCGCAGGCGGTGCCCACCGGATTATCCAGCAGCTCGGCATTGGCCGGGATTTGCGCTTGTTTGCGGTTGGATTCGGCCATCGGACGGCCACGTTCATTGAAGAACGCCTGCATGGTTTCAATCCAGCCAGCATCTTCCACCAGTTCCACATCACAGGCTTTAGCCGCCGCCAGCGCACTTAAATCATCGGTCGTTGGCCCCAGGCCGCCGTTCACGATAAGCACATCAGCGATATGGCTGCGTTCTTTGAGAACAGCCACCAGCGCGTCCAGACTGTCGCCCACGGTTTCACGACTGGTCATCGGTAAACCTTGCTCAAACAGATAATTCGCCAGCCATGCCGAATTGGTATCCACAATCTGGCCGTGCAGCACTTCATCACCCGTACTCAGCATCTCAACCCTAAGCATCCCGTTCTCCTTCTGTCTTTTTTGTTACTCCACTGTAGAAAGGCTGGGACAGAAAAACAATCTCCGTTCGGCAGAAAACAAAAAGGCCCGCACGAATGCGAGCCTTCAGATTTTGCTTCAGACAAAATCAGAAATTAACAGCGCCACCTAAATACGCACCGTCTGCCACCACGTTATCGCGGTTGCCATCTTTGCCATCCATCGCCATGTAACGGTAACCCACGCTCACGGTAACCAGCGGGATGGCCGTCAGACGAATACCTGCGTTCGCTTCTTCATAGTTAGCAATGCCGCTGGACAGGGAATCCGGGGAATAATAATAGTCGCCGTACAGGGTGAACATTTTCGCGATTGGCAGTTGCAGACCACCGCCGACAGCCGCAGCGTACCCTTCGTCACCGTCTTTAGGATTGGTGTACAGGCCCTTACCGCCGACGGTCGCGATGAACGGACCCAAAGGAATGTTGTATCCCAAACCCAAGCCTGCCACATCACCGTCGTCATCGTTATGGGTGTAATCACCGCTCAATGCCAGACCCGGAGATGTGGTGCCAAAGCCCACACCCAGATGCGTGTAATGCTCACCGACTTCACCATTGACACTGATTGCGCTGGCAGATGCCGCGACAAACATCAGACTGGCAGCGGCACCAGCGACAAGTAACTTTTTCATTATTTATCCTAAATAACAGTCAAACGACAATAAATCTTCCACGGGAAGTCTAAAGCAATTCACTCAGTCGTAACAACTTTTTGGAACGTGAATGCATTCACCGGGGTTGTGAAAATTGTAAGAAACATCGTTTTCATTGATGAAATGAACGTTTCCCATCGAAATGATAACTCCCACCTATTTGCCTCTGATCAATATAGGGTTTATTTCTAATCGGTAGAGTTAATTTGACTTAAGTGAGGTTAAAGGAACCCCCCCAACGTTTTTACTTACATACACACGCAATTACCGGAAGGAATTTTTATGACCAAGAAAGGTTTAACCACCGCCGCTGGCGCGCCAGTCGTCGATAATAACAACGTGATTACCGCTGGCCGCCGTGGCCCGTTGCTTTTGCAGGATGTCTGGTTTCTTGAGAAATTAGCGCATTTCGACCGCGAAGTGATCCCGGAGCGTCGTATGCACGCTAAAGGCTCCGGCGCTTATGGTACTTTCACCGTGACGCACGATATTACCGCTTTCACCCGCGCGAAGATCTTCTCCGCAATCGGCAAACAAACTGACATGTTTATCCGTTTCTCGACGGTTGCCGGTGAACGCGGTGCAGCGGATGCCGAACGTGATATTCGCGGTTTCTCGATGAAGTTCTACACCGAAGAAGGAAACTGGGATTTAGTCGGCAATAATACGCCGGTGTTTTATCTGCGTGACCCGCTGAAATTCCCGGATCTGAACCACGTCGTCAAACGTGACCCGCGCACTAACCTGCGTAATCCGGCATACAAATGGGACTTCTTCTCTCATCTTCCGGAAGCCCTGCATCAGCTGACCATTGATGTCAGCGACCGTGGCCTGCCAACGTCTTACCGTCATATCCACGGTTTCGGCAGCCATACCTTCAGCTTTATCAATACTGAAAATGAACGCTTCTGGGTGAAATTCCACTTCCGCTGCCAGCAGGGTATTGAAAACCTGATGGACGATGAAGCCGAAAAACTGGTGGGCACCGACCGCGAGAGTTCGCAGCGTGATTTGTATGAAGCGATTGAACGCGGCGATTTCCCGCGCTGGAAACTGTTTGTGCAAATCATGCCGGAAGCGGACGCTGCAAAACTGCCGTACAACCCGTTTGACCTGACCAAAGTCTGGCTGCACAGCGATTATCCGCTGATTGAAGTGGGTGAATTCGAACTGAACCGCAATCCGGAAAACTACTTTGCCGAAGTAGAACAAGTCGCCATGAGCCCGGCCAATGTAGTACCTGGCATCGGTTTCTCACCTGACCGTATGCTGCAGGGGCGTCTGTTCTCTTACGGCGATGCGCACCGTTACCGTCTGGGCGTAAATCATCATCAGATCCCGGTCAACGCGCCAAAATGCCCGTTCCATAATTATCACCGTGACGGCGCAATGCGTGTGGACGGTAACAGCGGCAACGGCGTGACTTACGAACCCAACAGCGCGGGCTTGTTCCAGCAACAGCCCGATTTCAGCGAACCGCCACTGAGCATTGAAGGCGCGGCAGACCACTGGAATCACCGGGAAGATGATGATTACTTCACTCAGCCACGTTTGCTATTCAACCTGCTGTCTGAGGCTGAACATCAGCGTATGTTTGCACGCATTGCCGGTGAGCTGAAACATGCTTCGCCGGAAACGCAGGCACGCCAACTGGCACTGTTCTATAAAGTCGATCCGGCTTATGGCGCAGGGGTTGAGAAAGCACTGAAAGACTGACTTTTTACCATCAGAAATCATAAAGGCCGCATTATGCGGCCTTTATTGTTTATTCCGGGCTATTGTTTTACGAAAGCATTTCTACCCATTGCCGGACGCTCGCCCGCGAGATTTTAATCCCCCCCTGCGACAAAGCCCCGGGCAGCGGATGATAGGCCACCGGCAACTGGAAACGCGGGATCTTATCGCTCAGCCAGCGATTGAGTTCCTCATACACCAGCCCGGCTTGTGCTTCGAGCACGGCGACCGGTCGCTGACCAAATTGCTCATCTTCCACCGGAACCACAAATGCCTGCGAAACCTGCGGGTGGCTGACCAGCACTTTCTCGATATCTTCAGGTTGGATCCCTTCTCCGCCGCTGAAAAACAAATTATCCATCCGCCCGGCCACCTGCAGTTCATCGTCAATCCACGTGCCACGGTCGCGGGTATGCAACCACCCTTGCGCATCAGTCACCGGTGATAGCTGACCGTTTTTCCAGTAACCACTAGCCATACTGGCGGTACGGATCAGGATCTCCTGATCAACGATTTTGACTTCCTTCCCCGCCAATACCTGACCGATACCGGCGCTGCCATCGGCTCGTTTCGCCGTCACTGTGGACGCAGTTTCCGTCAGCCCATATCCGCACCAGCAGCGTATTCCTGCTTTTTCTGCCTGTTCAGTCAGCGCCAGAGGAATTTGCGCCCCACCAAGCAAAACGTCTGTCAGCTTTTCAGGCACCGGCGTGCCTTGCAGCAGACGCCAGAGTTGCGTCGGTACCAGCGAAGCGTGGCTGCATTCTGCCAGCGCTGCATCGAGCGGTTGGTCTTCGGACAGCATCAGCGTAGCGCCGGCCAGCAGCCAGCGCCAGACGATGCCTTGCCCGGAAACATGAAACAGTGGCAGAGAAAGTAACCAGCTATCGTTACGGGTGAAAGGGATCAGGTTCAGCACACCCGCCGCACTGGCGAGATGGGCGGCAACCGTATGTGCTGCGGCTTTCGGTAAACCGCTGGAACCCGATGTCAGCGTCAGTGTGGCAATACGCTGCGGTTGCCATCCGGCAGAACTGAGCCAACAGGCATTCTGCATGGTCAGCGCGGGAATATTCAGCGGCAGTTCCGGCTCCGCCAGATCCAGTACAAAAGCGATATCGAGTTGCGAAAGCAGTTCATCACATAATGCCCAAGGCAGTTGCGGATTAAGCGGTAACAGGCGCGCGCCGGTTTGTAATAACGCCAGATAGCTGAGTACGGCATCAAGGGTGTTTTTACTGCGCAAAACCACACCCGCGCCTTCGCCCACACCCTGCGCAATAAAACCGGCTGCCAGCGTGTCGATGCGGTGCTGTAAATCACGCCAGCACCAGGTGATATCTCCCGCTTTCAGCGCTACGGCAAAAGGTGAAAGGTTTGCCCTTTCACGCCATGGCCAGTCGTTGATCATTTGCTCTGCCACACAATCTCCAGATCAGACACATCCGTTAGCGGTAATTCAGAGCCCGGCCAGCGACGGATCAACTGCGTCCGCATGAGATCCAGCGTATCCAGCCCCGGAATGGCGTCCGGCGTCAGCCATTGGGCAATGCGCGCCAGTTGTGTCAGCCCGAGACTCGACTCGATGGAGGAACTGATCACAGCTTCCAGCCCTGCGGCATGCGCCTGCGCGATCAGCTGACGGCAACGCATCAGACTGCCGGTCAGCGTGGGTTTGATGATGATCGCCGCCAGCCCGGGTTCGGCCTTCACGGTAAAACCGGTTTCGCGCACGCTTTCATCCCAGGCGATCGCAATACCGGTCAGACGGGCGAAATCGCGGGACTGCTCGCGGGTCAGGCACGGTTCTTCGATAAACGCGATGCGTGAACGCAGTTCGGGCGCCACATGACGGGCAAACCCTTCGGCTTTGACCGGCGTCCAGCTGCGGTTGGCATCAAGGCGCAAATGCAGTTCCGGCAAGGCTTCCAGCAACATACTGACATTCAGACCATCGCCGACGGATTCGTACAATCCCACTTTCACCTTAGCCACTTTCCTGCCGCGAAAATCGCCCGGCAGCGCCCCCAGACGCGCATAAAGCTCATTCGGATCGCCATGACACAACGGTGCACAGCGCGTGCTCAGCACTTCGGGCAATTCGCCGCGTAATTCGGCGTCCGCACAACTCAGCCCGAAAGCCACCGAAGGTAAAGCACTGAACGCAGAGGCAACGGCAGCCAGCGAGGCCCCCTGCACCCACTGGCTCAGGCCATGCTGAACGGCATCCTGCGCCTGAGACACATCTTCCACACTAAAACCGGGCAGCGGCGCAACTTCGCCCCAACCCGTTGCTTCGTCCTGCCACAGTGACACCAAAAAACCGTCGCGGGTTTTCAGGCGCTGATTGCGCAGCACCACCCCAGCCTCCATCGGCACGCTGTACCGGTACACCGTGGCGCGACGCATTATGGATTACGCTTAAATTTGCTGAAGTCCGGCTGGCGTTTTTCATTAAACGCGTTGCGACCTTCCTGACCTTCATCGGTCATGTAGAACAACATTGTGGCGTTCCCTGCCAGTTCCTGAAGCCCTGCCTGACCGTCGCAATCGGCGTTCAGTGCGGCTTTCAGGCAACGCAGTGCCATCGGACTGTTTTCCAGCATTTCACGACACCAGCGCACCGTTTCTTTTTCCAGATCAGCCAGAGGAACTACGGTGTTGACCAGCCCCATATCCAGCGCCGCTTTGGCATCGTACTGACGGCACAGGAACCAGATTTCACGGGCCTTTTTCTGACCGACGATACGCGCCATATAGGATGCGCCCCAGCCGCCGTCGAAAGAACCAACTTTCGGGCCGGTCTGCCCGAAGATGGCGTTATCTGCCGCAATGGTCAGGTCACACATCATATGCAGAACATGGCCGCCGCCAATGGAATAACCAGCAACCATCGCCACGACTGGTTTCGGACAGGTGCGGATCTGGCGCTGGAAATCCAGCACGTTGAGATGATGCACACCGCTGGCATCCTGATAACCACCGTAATCGCCACGCACTTTCTGATCGCCGCCCGCACAGAAGGCTTTTTCGCCTTCACCGGTCAGCACGATCACGCCGATGCCTTCGTCGTTACGGGCATCGTCGAGTGCGCGGATCATTTCTTTGACGGTCAGCGGACGAAATGCATTGCGAACCTGCGGACGGTTGATGGTGATTTTAGCGATGCCGTCGGTAGATTTGTGGTAACGAATATCTTCAAACTCGCCGGTACAATCACGCCATTCGACCGGCGCGTACAGTTCTTTTTCATCAGGATAAATCATGTTCAACTTCCTTTAAGACAGGTGAAGTAATAAATGCCAGCGCCTGACGGGCAAATTCCGCCGGGTTATCACGGTGGGCGTTATGCCCGGCATTAGCGACAGTGCGTAGCCCGAAACCGGATTGCTGCGCAAGATGAATAAACTTGGCGTCCTGACTGCCACACAACCACACAACCGGCAGGGAAAGCCGCAGCAATTGTGCACGTAAATCAGGCTGTACCGAAAGCGACGTGGCCGCCAGCATGGCAGAGACAGAGTGCGGGTTGTTGTTCTCACGCAGCACGATCATTTGCTGGCGTTGCGCATCGGTCAGGCTGGAAAACACCGGCTGGCGATACCAGCTTTCCAGCGCCTGTTTCCACGGTACTTGCAAAAAGCGAGCCGCCCATTGCTGATCATGATGGCGGCGTTGTGCGCGTTCAGCCTGACAGGTCAGCCCCGGATGTGCGCCTTCCACCAGCAGCCCCTGCAATCCGCTGCGATCACCCTGACAGGCGTGATACAGACTGATGCGCCCCCCCAGCGAGTAGCCGATCAGCCAGTACGCAGTGACGTTATTTTCGTGCAGGGTATCGGTTAACAGCTGGCTGACATCCGCAAATCCGGCAGCGGTCAGCGACGCGGAACGACCATGTCCCGGTAAATCCACAAACAGACAAGGCCAGCCTTCAAGCGCAGGAAGTAAGGGTTGCCAGTCATCTGCACTGCCCAGCAGGCCGTGGAGAAACACCAGCCACGGACGATCTTTAACCTCTGGGTTGAGTGTGTGACAGGCCAGCGTCATGATGCGCTCATCTCCTTCACCAGCGAACGCAGGCATTCTGCCCCTTCTGTCTCACTGACTTTCAACTCGATCAGTTTCACGCCACCATGCTGCCAGCATTGTCTGACGGCATGATGAAGCTCAGACATCGATGCCGGACAGGCATAATCCAGACCAAACATCGCTGCCGCATGGCTGAAGCTGACGTTCTGCGGCATGCAGTAAAAACGCTGCCGCTCGGCTTCGGGCGTTGGCAACAACGAGAAAATTTGTCCACCATTGTTATTCACCACAATAATCACCGTCGGCGCGGAACACTGACGCATCAGCGCCAGCGCGTTTAAATCATAAAGTGCAGAGATATCACCCAGCAGCACCAGCGTCGGTTTGCAGGTCGCGCGCTGCACACCTGCGGCGGTGGACAGCAGCCCGTCAATACCGCTTGCCCCGCGATTGGCGAAAACAGGATAACCGGCGGGGAGTTGGGCAAAGGCATCCACCAGACGAACAATCAGACTGTTGCCAAGAAATAACTGGCCGTGCTCAGGTAATAAAGCCGGAAGCTGCCACGCTGCGGCGGCCTCGCCAAATACACCGTCGAGACGGGTTTCAACCGCATGTAACGCCCGCTGCGAGCAATGCTCAAGGGCTTCTGCCCAGTCAGGCTGAGGCTGTGCCGGGTGAGACTGTAACCATTCACTGACGCGGGCCTGTAGACGACGACCGCGATGCTGCGCCGGATCCTGACGGCCTGACAGCGGGTCAACCAGCCAGTATTCATCGGGTTGACAGGTCGCCTGCCATTGCAGCAGGCGCTTACCGGTCAGACCGCCACCGAACTGGATAACCAACTGGACGTGCGCCAGTATCGCCTGCGCCTGCGGCGATGCCAGCCACAAATCTGCGCAGGGAAGCGGATTGCCGGTTGATGCCTGCACATCACTGATCAACGGCCAGCCCAGTTGCGCCGCCCACTGCGCCACCTGTTCACTTTCGCAGGCAGAAAGACGGCCAGCGATAATGACGCCGCGCTTTTGCCGCCAGGAAAACCAGTCCGGCTGCGCGATTGCAGGCAAAACCTGAGAATAATTCAGCCACGGTTCATGGCCCTGCCACCAGTCGCCCAGCGCCAGCAACCAGTCCTGATGCTCGCCGTTGTCCTCGCCATACAACGGTTCGGCGAACGGACAGTTAATGTGCACGGCGCCGTGCGTCTGCTGCGCCAGCGTATTATCCAGCGCAGAAACCAGCCAGCGCGCACTGATTTCGGGCGTCGGACGCGGTAAATCCAGCGTCCCGACGGGGTGACTGGCAAACATGCCGGTCTGGCGGATAGCCTGATTCGCACCGCAATCGATGAGTTCCGGCGGACGATCAGCCGTGAGCAACACCAGCTTTTCGCCGGTCAGCCCGGCTTCGATCAGCGCCGGATATAAATTTGCCACCGCCGTGCCGGAGGTGACGATGATCGCCACCCGCTGCCCGCTGGCTTTTGCCAGCCCGAGAGCCAGATGGCCAAGGCCGCGTTCATCAAAATGGGTGTGGCAGATAAGGTGCGGATGCGCGGCGGCGGCAAGGGTTAGCGGTGTAGAGCGGGAACCGGGCGCGATGCACACATGCTGCACCTGATGTCGGGTTAACGCTTCGAGGATAAGCGTCGCCCAGCGGCGGTTAAAGACGGCAACAGACATGTTCAATTCACTCCGGCAAGGGGTTATCCGGCCTGAACGGCAGGCGTATAATGCTCTTCCAACAAAGTGCGTAAACCAGCGGCTTTGTTTTCGATTTCCTGCCATTCCTGTGCAGCGTCAGAACCGGCGACAATCCCCGCGCCTGCGTAGAGTTCAAGATGATGTCCTTTCACCGTCGCCGAACGTAACGCGACGGTAAATTCACTTTGTTCAGCACTGAGATACCCGGCGGAACCGGCATACCACTCGCGGTCAAAAGGCTCAAATTCGGCGATAAATTCACGCGCGGCCTGACGGGGTAATCCGGCCACTGCTGCGGTCGGTTGCAGACGTTGCAGGCAAGCAGCGTCATCGGGGTCGGTCAGCTCACCGTGAATATTGCGGCGTAAATGCTGCACCTTGCGCAGACGTAAAATCTCCGCTGGCGTCACATCCAGCGAATGCGCCCCGCCCTGTAAGCGCTGGCAGATATCGTCGACGACCAGTAAATTTTCGCGTTGGTTTTTGCCATCGCTGAGCAGCCAGTCCCCCAGCGCCCGCGCTTCCCGGTCATCGGGATGATTGGCCACGGTTCCCGCCAGCGCTTCGGTATAGAGTTCGGTGTGATCACGCAAGAATAAACGTTCCGGGCTGGAGCCCAGAAACGCCTGTTGCGGGGTAAAAGCCAGCATGAAATGGTAACAGTGATGATTAACGTCGCGGCTGGCGGCAAGAAATGCGCAGGCATTCAGCGGCTGGCTGAGCGTTAAGGTGGTTTTTCGCGCCAGCACCACTTTGTCGAACTGATGCTGCTCAATACCCGACAGCGCGCGGTCTATCAACTGTTTCCACTGAGGCTCGTCCGGTAAATGATGATGTTGCAATACACGGGAAGCGATCGACGGTAAGGCGCGGCTGACGACCAGTGAACGTAAAAATAAGCGGGTGCGACGTGCCTCATCGCGTAAAGAATGTGGGCTGAAAACGGTACACCGCAGCCAGTAACTGTTTCCCTGACGGCAAAGTTCGATGCGCGGAAGAAACAGTGCGTTGGCAGCTATTGCAGCCCCGTCAGCCCCGTTAAACGCATTCAACCCCCAGATATGCAAATCGGGTTCATCCTGGTGCTCGCGGATGAACGCCTGTGCCCGGGCGGTATCGCAAAATGAGTAGGCATCACCACAAACAGCGGCTTCTTCATTGCCATCACGATGTTGCCAGTAGAATTTCGGGTAGCAGGGTTGCGCAGACAACCATTCCAGCAGGCCGGTGTCAGGCTGTTTTTGCAGGGAATAACTGAACTGCCGGATCCCCGCTGCATCAGGCCATTCGCCTGCCAGCGTCGTATCAAGCTGCTCAATGATTGCTGATATTTGTTTCACCGCTACCTCAGGCCATACCGGATGTTTAGTGACGGGCAGAAATACCCTTCTGGATCAAAAAACGGGTTGGATCAATTACGGATGAATTATGCGGCGATACGAAAAATGAAAATATGCGACAGATCAAGCTGAAGTGAGTGCCATTAGCTAAGAAGGAGTATAGGCAGGGAGAAAGGAGTAAGCAAACCGGGAGAAACAAAACAGGAGCAGCACGCGCTGCCCCTGTTCAGTCAGATTAACGACGCAGCAGCAGGCCGACAACCAGACCTACGGCAGCACCGACACCCACACCATGCCATGGGTTTTCATGCACATAGTCGTCAGTTCTTTCCGCTACCAGACGGGCTTTCTTGCAGTAAGAGCGTGCAGCCGGGTCAATACGTGATTTGATGTCTTTCAGCGCATTTTCTGCGCGTGCTTTGACCTGAATGTACTTCTCATCCGCTTTGTCACCAGAGGACTTCAGTACTTCTTCCAGCGTTTCAGTCAGCATGCGTAAATCGTCGTCCAGCGAATTTTGCTGTGTCTCAAATTGGTCAGCCATGGTTATCTCCTTATGATGTGTTCGTGTAAAAGCATAGACTGCTTTTAACCCTAGCGTATATCAGGAGTAATTGCCTGAAGGATCCGCCCTAAACTGCAGAAAAACCGAGGAATTAAGAACCTTCTGACCCTTTCGTTTCAGTGAAAACCGCCCCTTTCCTGGCGTCGCTTTGCTGCTTTTCACGCTGTTTTGCCAGCCATAATCCGCTGTTTTTCATTGCATAACCGAATACCAGCCCGACCAGCAAAGATACCACCACCTGACGCCAGTCACCTTGTGCGGCGAAGGTCGCGCAGGCACCAATAAAGGTACCCGGTACAAAGGCCAGCCACTGCTGCCGTGCCTGAATACACATCAGAAACGCCACTACGCCAGTCAGCAGATAACCAAGAATGCTCCATTCCGGACGCATTGCGCTTCCCGCGATGATCACGACAGCCCAGAATACACCGCTGAGACAGGTCAGCGTGCTGATCAGCAATCCGCGTAATCCGCCCTGCGGACACGCAAAATATGCCGTGCATCCAAGAAAACCCGCCCAGCTTATCAGGCCAAAGCTAATCGCAACCCAGCCCCAGATACCGGAGAGGATACCGGTGGTAATGGCGATCATCACTAAAACATTCATGGTGTGAACCTGTACGAATCTGAACAAGCGCGCAGTGTACGCATTGGCAGGAATAATGAAATGGGAGAGATCACAAAACCAATGTAATAATTTATTGAACGTACATATAAATGTGATTTGCATCACAATATCTAACCAATACGATTAAAAAAGCCGCTCATGCGAGCGGCTTCGTCAGCTTTCAGACTGCGTTTGCAGACTTTATCAGAGCAGCGGTTGCGCCATCTGTACCAGCGAAATCAACGGTTGCGGGAAGATACCCAGCAGCAGCACCAGAATCGCGGAAATCAGTACGACTACCCCACCCGCCGTGAGCGCCCAGTTGTTTGGCGTATCACGAACCAGCGTTTCAGGCGCGCTCAGATACAAGCTCACCGTTACGCGCAGGTAGTAGTAAAGACCAATCGCAGAACCGACAACCACAGCACCGGTCAGCCACCACAGATGCGCGGTCACACCGGTCGCAATCACGTAGAACTTACCGATAAAGCCGAGCGTCATCGGAATACCGGCCAGTGACAGCATCATCACGGTCATCACCGCAGACAGAATTGGCTTATGCCAGAACAGACCACGATAAGAGAACAGTGATTCAGCATCCGGCCCTTTGTACGGGCTGGACATCAGACTGACCACACCGAAAGCGCCGAGGCTACTGAACAGATAACCCGCCAGATATACGCCCACAGTTTCCATCGACAACTGGTGCGTTTGTACCGCAATCAGTGCCACCAGCAGATACCCCAGGTGCGCGATGGAGGAATAACCGAGCAGACGTTTGATGTTGCTCTGACTGATGGCCATCAGGTTACCCACCAGAATCGAGCAGAAGGCAATAATGCCCAGCACGATGCGGATGGATTCGCTGTCAGCTACCGGCGCATACAGGAACAAACGCATGACCACAGCAAAGATCGCGATCTTGCTGGCGGTTGCCAGGAAAGTCGAGACCGGTGCAGGTGCGCCCTGATACACATCTGGCGTCCACAGGTGGAACGGAACCAGCGACAGCTTGAAGCCCAGCCCCACAATCATCATGCCCAGACCGGCCATCAGCAGCGGCTGGTGCAGCATCACGCCGTCGCCCAGGTTTTTGCCCAGTGACGCAAAGGACAAATCACCGGACTGTGCGTACAGCAGCGCCATACCAAACAGCAGGAAGGATGATGCGGCAGCCGACAGCAGCATGTATTTGATGGCAGCTTCCAGCGAGCGTTTCTGGCGGTAGGCGTAACCAATCAGGCCGAACAATGGCAGGGAAATCAGTTCGATTCCGAGGAACATTGACGCCAGATGGTTAGAGCATGCCAGCAGAATACCGCCCATCGCCGCAATGAGAACTAACAGGTAGAACTCTTCGCGGTTGTCCGGATAACCGGCCAGCCAAGGGTAAGCAAACGTGCTGGTAGCCAGGCTCGCCAGCAGCACCAGCCCGATGTAGAACATCGAGTAGCCGTCAACGCGCAGCAGCGGTGTGACGTCCTGCGGGCCGACCTGCCCGACGTAGTAAAGGGAAAGTAAGGCAACGTTCAGCCCGATGACTGTCAGTGTGGCATTAAGAAAATGGTCGCGTCGCCACGCAATGGACAGCATCACCACCACCACCGTCAATCCGACGATCATCAGCGGTAATAGTGCGATCAGATTTTGAAGTGTAAATGTCATGGCGAGTTACGGCCTTGTCGTTGAAATAGTGGAAACTGAAGACCCGAACCAGTGCTGAATGTTGCTCATCGCAGCACTTGAAGTATCCAGAATTGGCTGCGGGTAGAAGCCCAGCGCCACCAGCAATACAACAAGTAACAAGATGATCGACAGTTCGCGTGAGGTCATGCCCGGCAGCGGTTCGTCAGATTTTGCTTTGCCATAGTAAGCGCGCTGCATCATCACCAGTGAGTAAACCGAAGCGAACACCAGACCAAAGGTTGAGATGACAGTGATCACCGGCACAACCGGGTAGCTGCCGAACAGGATCTGGAATTCACCGACGAAATTACCTGTACCCGGCATCCCCAAAGTAGCGACGGCGAAGAACAGCGACAACGCTGGCAGGTATTTAATCCGGCCCCACAATCCGCCCATCTGGCGCATATCACGGGTATGCAGACGTTCGTATAGCTGACCACAGATGATGAACATACCGGCTGCGGAAAGACCGTGTGCAATCATCTGGATAACCGCGCCCTGGTACGCCAGCTGGCTGCCGGTGTAGATGGCAATCAGTACGAAGCCCATGTGCGAAACGGAGGTGTACGCAATCAGACGTTTAATATCGGTCTGGCAGAACGCCATCCACGCACCGTAGAAGATACCAATGACACCCAGCCACATGGCAATCGGTGCGAACTGGTGAGACGCTTCCGGGAACAGAGGCAGACAGAAACGCAACATCCCGTAGGCCGCGGTTTTCAGCAAGATACCGGCTAAGTCAACGGAACCTGCGGTCGGTGCCTGACTGTGTGCATCCGGCAACCAGCCATGCAATGGCACAACCGGCATTTTCACCGCAAAGGCGATGAAGAAGCCAAGCATCAGCAGATATTCAACACCGTGCGACATTGGCGTTTTCAGCAGGTCGGCATAGTTGAATGTCCATACGCCGGTGGCATTGTAGTGCACAAACACCAGGCCGAGGATAGCAATCAACATCACCAGTCCGCTGGACTGTGTATAGATGAAGAATTTGGTTGCTGCGCTGATACGCGTTTTACCGTCTGACGCTTTGTGACCCCACAAGGCAATCAGGAAGTACATCGGCACCAGCATCATTTCCCAGAAGAAGAAGAACAGGAACATGTCGATGGCAAGGAACACACCGATGACACCGCCGAGGATCCACAGCAAGTTCAGATGGAAGAATCCCTGATACTTCTGGATTTCACGCCAGGAACAGAGGATCGCCAGAACACCCAGCAGACCGGTCAGCACCACCATCAGCAGGGACAAACCGTCCAGTGCCAGATGGAAGCTGATGCCAAAACGTGGGATCCATGGCAATGAAAACTCGGATTGCCACTGTGGAATACCCGCAGGCGTCGTTAATGAATATCCTCCCTGCAACCACAATTGCACGGAAAGAGCCAGCGTCAGCCCCATCGCAATCAACGCGATCCAGCGCGGTACTTTGCTCCCAAAGCGCTCAGTCTGCCAGCACAGCAGCCCGCCGATAAAGGGGATAAATATTAGCCAAGGTAATAGCATGGCGTGTCGTTCCCTTCTTTTATGCCCGAAGGCTATTTCACTTGCCGGCCCGTTACGGGAACAGGCCAGCATTGATAACTACACCTGTAATGCAGGCTTAAATCACCAGCAGCAGCGTCAGAACAACGACTGCACCGAGCCCCATTGACGCGACGTACCAACGTACCTGACCGTTTTCGCTGAGAGTCAGACCACGGTTACCCAGACGGGCAAACAGCGCAGGCAGATTCATCATTGAGTTCAGCGGATCACGTTGCAGGAGTTTCGCAACCAGCAGATAAGGTTTGACGAAAATCATGTCGTACAGCCAGTCGAAGCCCCAGGCATGGAACCACCAGGTCGTGAAGAAACGTCCCGGTGCGCTTTTCGCAATGCTGTTGACCAGCGAGCGTTTACCCAGATACAGGGCTGCCGCCAGCAGAATGCCAGCAATTGCAATCACGCCTGAAGTGATTTCCAGCGTCAGCACGCTGCCGTGCGCCAGCTCAGTGGTATCCGGCAGTACGCCTTTCAGTGGCGGAACAATCATTGCGCCAATGAAGGTGGACAGAACCAGTAACACCAGCAGCGGCAGGTGGTGAGTGATGCCTTTACCCGCATGGGCTTTAATTTTTTCTTCGCCGTGGAAGACGATGAAGATCATGCGGAAGGTGTACAGCGAGGTCATAAACGCACCGACCAGACCGGCAACCATCAGATTCAGGTGGCCGTTAGCCAGCGCACCCGCGAGGATTTCGTCTTTACTGAAGAAGCCCGCAGTGATGATTGGCAAGGCGGACAGCGCCGCGCCACCGACCAGGAAGCAGAGATAGACAAGAGGAATGGATTTACGTAATCCACCCATTTTGAAGATGTTCTGCTCGTGGTGGCAGGCCAAAATGACCGAACCGGAAGAAAGGAACAACAGTGCTTTGAAGAACGCATGCGTCATCAGGTGGAAGATAGCGGCATCCCACGCCTGAACACCCAGCGCCAGGAACATGTAACCAATCTGGCTCATGGTCGAGTACGCGAGAACACGTTTGATATCAGTTTGCACCAGCGCGGCAAAGCCCGCCAGCACCAGCGTGACCGCACCAATAATACCCACCAGATGCAGAATTTCCGGCGCCATCAGGAACAGGCCGTGCGTGCGGGCAATCAGATAAACACCGGCGGTAACCATGGTCGCGGCGTGGATTAGCGCAGAAACCGGCGTCGGACCGGCCATGGCGTCTGCCAGCCAGGTCTGAAGCGGAAGCTGTGCGGATTTACCCACTGCGCCACCCAGTAACATCAGGGTCGCCCAGGTGATCGCCGTATCGCCTACTGCCAGTTTCTGCGGTGCCAGGATCATCAGTTCACGGAAGTTCAGCGTACCCAGCTCGCGGTACAAGATGAACAGCGCGAAAGCCAGGAACACATCACCAACACGGGTCACGATGAACGCTTTCATCGCAGCCGCACCGTTCGCCGGATGGGTGTAGTAGAAACCGATCAACAGGTAACTGCACAGGCCCACACCTTCCCAACCGAGGTACATCAGCAACAGGTTGTCTGCCAGTACCAGAATCACCATGCTGGCGATAAACAGGTTGGTGTACGCGAAGAAGCGTGAATAGCCTTCTTCACCGCGCATGTACCAGGAAGCGAACATGTGGATGAAGAAACCGACACCGGTGACCACAGACAACATGGTCATCGACAAACCGTCGAGCGTGAGTGTGACGGGAATATTGAAATCCCCGACCTGCATCCAGTTCCACAAATGCTGGTTAAAGACTTCAACACCCGCCGCTTTCTGGCTGAGGAAATTGATACCCACATAAATAGTGGTCAGCGCTGCCAGACCAATCGACCCGACACCAATGGTAGCGGAGGTATTTTCAGACCAGCGACCGCGTGAAAAGGCCAGTAACAGGAAGCCAATCAGTGGGAACAGAATTGTTAAATAGAGTAAGTTCATCCGCGCATCTCACTGACAGTATCAATATTGAGAGTGTGGCGACGGCGATACAGTTGCAGCAACAACGCCAGACCAATACTGGCCTCCGCCGCAGCCAGGCTGATAGCCAGAATATACATCACCTGACCGTCCGCCTGACCCCAGTAGCTTCCCGCCACGATGAACGCCAGCGCTGCCGCGTTGATCATCACTTCGAGGCTGATCAGCATAAACAACAGGTTACGACGAACCAGCAGCCCGGTAAGCCCCAACACAAAGAGGATCGCGGCCAGAATAAGACCATGTTGTAGAGGGATCATGCTCTCTCCTCCGTTTTTCTTTTTGTTGCCATTTCGGTCGTCACCGGTGCGTCACCAAAGACTTCACCGGGTTTGTGCTCACGACCAATATGGAATGCCACGACCAGACCGGCCAGCAGCAACATTGATGCCAGTTCAACCGCCAGAACGTAAGGTCCGAACAGTGCGATACCGACGGCTTTCGCATCAACCATGTCACCTTTGATGCCGTGATCATGTAACCCGAGGATTGACATGATCATCACCACCAGCAGGATGACAGACAGAACCGAAGGCCCGATCCAGGTGGCAGGTTTGAGCCATGCGCGTTCCTGCTCCTGGACGTTGCCAAGGTTGAGCATCATCACCACGAACACGAACAGCACCATAATGGCACCGGCGTATACGATGATCTCCAGGGCACCGGCGAAATACGCACCGAGCGAGAAGAAGACCGCAGCGATCGCCAGTAAAGAGACGATCAAATACAGCAGTGCGTGTACCGGGTTGGTATGCGTGATCACACGCAATGTCGCCAACACGGCCACCAGGGCTGCAATATAAAATGCAAATTCCATGCTTGCGGCTCCTTAAGGCATCAGACCTTTGACGTTGATCGGTTTGGCTTCGTTTTCAGCTTCGCCTTTCGACTTGCCGTCAATCGCCATACCGGCCATCCGGTAGAAATTGTATTCCGGATATTTACCCGGCCCCGAAATCAACAGATCTTCTTTTTCATACACCAGATCCTGGCGTTTAAATTCGCCCAGCTCAAAGTCCGGCGTCAGCTGAATGGCTGTTGTCGGGCAAGCTTCTTCACACAGACCGCAGAAAATGCAGCGTGAGAAGTTGATGCGGAAGAATTCCGGATACCAGCGGCCATCTTTCATTTCTGCTTTTTGCAGAGAAATACAGCCTACCGGACAAGCTACTGCACATAGGTTACAAGCAACGCAGCGCTCTTCACCATCCGGATCGCGCGTCAGCACGATACGGCCACGGTAACGCGGAGGTGGATTGACCGGAACTTCAGGGTACATCTGGGTTTCGCGCTTGGCGAAGGCGTGCATGCCTATCATCCACAAGCTGCGAACCTGGGTACCGAACCCGACCACTATGTCTTTCAATGTCATGGTTACATCACCCCTTATTGCGCGTTGTACAAAATGACCGCAGCGGTCGCCAGCAGATTAAGTAATGTCAGTGGCAGGCAAACTTTCCAGCCAAATGACATCACCTGGTCGTAGCGGGGACGCGGCAAAGCAGCACGGATCAAAATGAACATCACCATGAAGAAAGCAGTTTTCAACGCAAACCAGATAAACGGCGGCAGGAACGGCCCCTGCCAGCCACCGAAGAACAAGGTGACGATCAGCGCAGAGACCGTCACGATACCGATGTATTCCCCCACGAAGAACAGACCGAATTTCATACCGGAATATTCAATGTGGTAACCATCGGCCAGTTCCTGCTCGGCTTCCGGCTGGTCAAACGGGTGACGGTGGCAAACAGCAACGCCGGCAATCGCAAAGGTCACGAAGCCAAAGAACTGCGGAATGATGTTCCACACATGCGCCTGAGAATTGACGATGTCTTGCAGATTGAAAGAACCCGCCTGCGCCACGACCCCCATCAGCGATAAACCGAGGAATACTTCGTAGCTCAGCGTCTGAGCGGATGCACGCATCGCCCCCAACAGCGAGTATTTGTTGTTACTGGACCAGCCAGCGAACAACACCGCATAGACGGTCAGACCGGCCATCATCAGGAAGAACAAAATACCGATGTTCAGATCGGCGGCGAACCAGGTCGGGCTGACCGGAACAATCGCAAAGGAAATCAGCAGGGACGTAAACGCAATCATCGGTGCCAGCGTAAAGATGGCTTTGTCGGTGAATTTAGGTACCCAGTCTTCCTTGAAGAACATCTTGATCATGTCAGCGACCAGTTGCAGGGAACCGCCCCAGCCGACACGGTTTGGCCCGTAACGGTTCTGGAACAGGCCCAGCAAACGGCGCTCGCCGAAGCTCATGAAGGCCCCACAGGTCACCACAACCAGCAGGATCACCACCGCTTTCAGAATGGCGATCAACGAATCGATGACTACAGGTGTAAACCAGCTCATTGTGCTGCCTCCCGCAGATTTTCAACCGTTGCGCCAACCAGCACCGGAGGAATACCCGGTAAGCCCAGCGGCAGGCCAACCTGGCCCTGACTCAATGTTTCGCTCAGACGAACCGGCAGTTTCAGTGTCTGACCGGCACAGGTGAATTCCACCTGAGAACCTGCGTTCACCCCTAACTGCGCGGCATCTGCCGGGTTAACCATCACATATGCCTGCGGCATACGTTGCTGGATAACCTTCGAGCGCTGTGTCATTTCTTCGCTGCCGAACAGGTGATAGTAAGGCGCGACACGCCAGTTATCGCGCTGTGCAGTAAAGGCAGCCGGAATAGTGGTGAAGTAATCGAGTGTCCCCTCACCGGCTTCAATCAGACGCACACCCGGATCACCGTGGCGCAAACTGCCGCCAACTTCGCTCTGGAATTTGTTCCAGGCTTGCGGTGAGTTCCAGCCCGGCGCCCAGGCGAATGGCACCTGATTGCGGTTAGCTGTCGGGCTGTTGTTCCCTTCCATCGAGAAGGCAAACATGGTGTCTTTATCTTGTGGCTGACGCGGTTCATGCACGCTGATGTTCGCGCGCATGGCAGTACGACCACTTGAACGTGCCGGAGAACGGGCCAGTTTCTGACCACGAATACGGAAGCTGGCGTTTGGCGCAGCTTCTACCATGCCTTTCAGCTGTGGCAGTGCTTCAACACAGGCTTCGATCACGTGATCCAACTGAGTCCAGTCAACATGACGGCTGTTGATGGTGGAATGCAGCGAGTGCATCCAGCGCCAGCTTTCCAGCATGGCAACCGTTGTGTCGTAGTAAGCCGGGTCGTAAACCTGGAAGAAGCGCTGTGCGCGACCTTCCTGATTCACCAGCGTACCGTCACTTTCAGCAAAACTTGCTGCAGGCAGGATCAGGCTGGCTCTATCCATAATGCGCGTACGCTGATGGTCAACAACCAGCAGATTCTGCACCTTGGCTAATGCCGCATCCACTTTGGCTTCCGGCGCCTGACGGTAAAGGTCATTTTCCATCACGATGGCGCTGTCAGCATCACCACGGGTTAGCAACTCAAGCGCTTCATCCAGCGAACCGCCGCCAATCATCGAAAGACCGATGCTGTTGGCCGCAGAGGCCACGAACGTAATGCCGACATCGCTGCCTGCTACTTTCAGCGCTTTGGCGATATTGGCGGCCGCTTCGATAATGGCATCAGAACCGGCGCTGGTGCCGGTAATGATCAGCGGCTTGCGCGCACCGGTCAGTGCCTGCACGATCACGTCGATTTTCTTGTTCAGGCCATCAGCCAGATCGCTGACCGCGGGCGCAGAATTATCCAGCGCATGGGCGATAGCAAAGCCGAAACGAGCCTGCTCATCGACCGGTGCACGGTAATTGTAAGCCGCGATGTCGTCGAGTTTGGTGTTATCCACGTTGGTGATAAACAACGGATGTTTGGCATGCTGACCGATATTCTGGACTGCCGCGATCTGCCAGTCGGCAACACGCTGTGCCGCCGCCATCGCGCGGGCTTTGCCTTTAACGGCCTGACGCACAGACAGTGCGATACGCGCGCCGGTCTGGGTTAAGTCTTCACCCAGCACCAGAACCGCATCGTACTCTTCGATTTCACGCAGCGCCGGTGTGTGAACACCGCTGTTGCGCAGAATGTTCAGCATCAGTTGCAGACGGCCCTGCTCTGCCGCGTTGATACCGGTGTAGAAGTTTTCGGCGCCGACCAGTTCACGCAAAGCAAAGTTGCTTTCAAGGCTGGCGCGCGGAGAACCGATACCGATAGTTTTCTTCGCCTGACGAATAATATCTGCCGCGCCCTGCATCGCCTGTTCAGCGTTAAGTTCGATCCAGTCGTTACCACGCAGCTGCAATGGTTTCTTCGGACGATCTTTCAGGTTCACGTAGCCATAACCGAAACGACCGCGGTCGCACAGGAAGTAATGGTTTACGGTACCGTTATAACGGTTTTCGATACGACGCAATTCGCCGTAACGCTCACCCGGGCTGGTGTTACAACCAACAGAACATTGCTGACAGATGCTTGGCGCAAACTGCATGTCCCATTTACGGTTATAACGTTCAGAGTGCGTTTTATCGGTGAATACGCCGGTCGGACACACTTCGACCAGGTTACCGGAGAACTCACTTTCCAGCGGACCATCTTCCGGACGGCCGAAATAGACGTTGTCGTGTGCGCCATAAACACCCAGATCGGTGCCGTCCGCGTAATCCTTGTAGTAACGGACACAGCGATAACAGGCGATACAGCGGTTCATTTCGTGTGAAATGAACGGGCCGAGATCCTGGTTGTTGTGGGTACGTTTGGTGAAGCGGTAACGGCGCATACTGTGGCCGGTCATGACTGTCATATCCTGCAGGTGACAGTTACCGCCTTCCTCACATACCGGACAATCGTGCGGGTGGTTGGTCATCAGCCATTCCACGACGCTTTCACGGAATTCTTTCGCTTCTCCGTCGTCGATGGAAATGAAGGTGCCATCAGACGCTGGTGTCATACATGACATCACCAGACGACCGCGCGTGTCTTCCGCATTTTGGTATTGCTTAACCGCACATTGGCGGCAAGCGCCGACGCTTCCCAGCGCCGGATGCCAGCAAAAATAAGGAATATCGAGGCCGAGAGAGAGGCAAGCCTGTAACAGGTTGTCCGCTCCGTCTACATCGTATTCTTTGCCGTCTACATGAATCGTAGCCATAGTCAGCATGCTTCCACGTGGCCCGCCTGACGGCGGGCGTTAATCAAAAATTCTTGCCGGGTTGGCGTATATCACTCGACAGCGCGTCCCTTGTTCCGGGAATTCGCGCACAGCGGGCTCACGTCCGCTGCCTGTTGCCCTCACTACCAACGCTCTTTCAGCAGATTGTTTGGCTGAATGCCCGCAATCGCACGCGCGTTGTTGTAATGCTGTTTGGCGATACCCGCCTCAAACTCTTCCCGGAAATATTTAATCGCACTCTGCAATGGCTCCACAGCACCCGGCGCATGTGCGCAGAAGGTTTTGCCCGGGCCAAGCTGGCGGCAAAGCTGTTCGAGAGTTTCGATATCCCCTGGCTGGCCTTCACCACGTTCCAGCGCACGCAGGATCTTCACACTCCACGGCAAACCATCGCGGCACGGTGTACACCAGCCACAAGACTCACGGGCGAAGAATTCTTCCAGGTTACGCACCAGCGGAACCATGCCAATTTCATTGTCAACGGCCATCGCCAGTGCAGTCCCCAGACGGCTGCCGGCTTTACCAATACTGGCAAAGTCCATCGGCAAATCCAGATGATCGGCGGTCAGGAAGTCTGTCCCCGCCCCGCCCGGCTGCCAGGCTTTGAATTTCAGGCCATCGCGCATGCCACCGGCATACTCTTCAAGAATTTCACGTGCGGTAGTCCCAAACGGCAGTTCCCAGACGCCCGGATTTTTTACCCGGCCGGAGAAACCCATCAGTTTGGTGCCGGCATCTTCACTTTTGCCCGCAGAAATACCTTTGTACCAGTCCACACCGTGCTCAAGAATCGCTGGCACGTTGCACAGAGTTTCGACGTTGTTGACACACGTCGGTTTACCCCATGCGCCGGCAGATGCCGGGAACGGTGGCTTGGAACGCGGGTTAGCACGGCGGCCTTCAAGGGAGTTGATCAGCGCGGTTTCTTCACCACAGATGTAACGCCCTGCCCCGGTGTGAACAATCAGTTCGAAATCAAACCCGGTGCCGAGAATATTTTTACCCAACAGACCTGCTTCAGTCGCTTCAGCAATCGCACGGCGCAGGTTCACCGCAGCCTCGATATATTCGCCACGCAGGAAAATGTAACCACGGTAAGATTTCAGCGCGAATGCGGAGATCAGCATGCCTTCCACCAGCAGGTGCGGCATTTGTTCCATCAGCAATCGGTCTTTATACGTACCTGGTTCCATCTCATCGGCGTTACACAGCAGATAGCGGATATTCATGCTTTCGTCTTTCGGCATCAGGCTCCACTTCAGACCCGTGGAGAAACCTGCGCCACCGCGCCCTTTCAGGCCAGCGTCTTTTACCAGATTGACGATTTCTTCCTGGGCCATGCCTTTAAGGGCTTTTTCCGCACCGACGTAACCGTTTTTGCTACGGTATTCATCGATCCAGACAGGTTGTTTGTCGTCACGCATACGCCAGGTCAGCGGATGCATCTCCGGTGTGCGTTCAATGTGTCTTGGGGTATATGTCATGCGTAGCGCTCCAGTAGCGAGCCGATCGCTTCCGGCGTCAGATGGCTGTGCGTGTCCTCATCAATCATCATTGACGGGCCTTTGTCACAGTTACCGAGGCAGCAGGTCGGCAGCAGGGTGAAGCGCCCGTCTTCGGTCGTCTCACCCGGCTTGATGTGCAACTGTTGTTCCAGCGCGGCCTGGATCCCCTGATAACCGGTGATGTGGCACACCACGCTGTCACAGTAACGGATCACATGGCGGCCGACCGGCTGACGGAAGATCTGGCTGTAGAATGTCGCCACACCTTCGACGTCGCTGGCAGGAATGCCCAGAACATCGGAGATCGCGTAGATAGCACCGTCCGGCACCCAACCACGCGCTTTCTGCACGATTTTCAACGCTTCGATAGAGGCCGCACGGGCATCTTCATAGTGATGTTTTTCGTGCTCAATCGCTTCACGTTCAGCGTCACTCAGCACAAACACCGGCGGTACAACAGGCTCGCTGATATTGATGTGCTGAACTTCAGAGTCTTTATTGATATCTGTCATCGTTAGCGGTCCACATCTGACATTACAAAGTCGATACTGCCCAGATACACGATCAGGTCGGATACCAGGCTGCCACGGATTACGGACGGGATCTGCTGCAAATGCGGGAAGCTTGGTGTACGGACACGGGTACGGTAGCTCATGGTGCTGCCGTCACTGGTCAGGTAGTAGCTGTTGATCCCTTTCGTTGCTTCAACCATCTGGAAAGATTCTTGCGCAGGCATGACCGGCCCCCACGACACTTGCAGGAAGTGCGTGATCAGGGTCTCGATGTGTTGCAGTGTGCGCTCTTTCGGTGGCGGCGTGGTCAGTGGGTGATCCGCCTTGAACGGGCCTTCCGGCATATTTTTGTAACACTGTTCCAGAATACGCAGGCTCTGACGCAGTTCTTCTACTTTGAGCATGACGCGGGAATAACAGTCACTGACGCCATCACCGGTCGGCACTTCAAAGTCAAAGTTTTCGTAGCCAGAGTATGGACGCCATTTACGCACATCGAACGGGATCCCCGTGGCACGCAGGCCAGCACCGGTGGTACCCCAGGCCAGAGCGTCGTCTGCGTTGTAAGCAGCCACGCCTTTGGAACGGCCAATCAGAATGGTGTTTTTCAGCGCCGCTTTGACATAGGAGTCCAGACGGGCTGGCATCCAGTCAAGGAACTCACGCAGGAGACGATCCCAGCCTTTCGGCAGATCATGCGCTACGCCACCAATACGGAACCAGGCCGGGTGCATACGGAAACCGGTAATCGCTTCCACCAGATCGTAGATTTTCTGACGATCGGTAAAGGCGAAGAACACCGGAGTCATCGCGCCCACGTCCTGAATAAACGTAGAGATGTACAGCAGATGGCTGTTGATACGGAACAATTCGGACAGCATGACGCGAATGGTGTTAACGCGATCCGGCGTTACGATACCGGCGAGTTTTTCAACAGCCAGCACGTACGGCATTTCGTTTACACAACCGCCGAGGTATTCGATACGGTCGGTGTAAGGAATGTAGCTGTGCCAGGACTGGCGCTCGCCCATTTTCTCAGCACCACGGTGGTGGTAACCGACGTCAGGCACGCAGTCGACAATCTCTTCGCCATCAAGCTGCAAAATGATACGGAATGCACCGTGCGCAGACGGATGGTTAGGACCGAGGTTGAGGAACATAAAGTCCTCATTTTCGGTGCCACGCTTCATGCCCCAGTCTTCAGGCTTGAAGGTCAGCGATTCCATCTCGAGTTCTTCTTTCTGCTTAGTCAGCTCGTAAGGATCGAACTCGGTGGCGCGCGCCGGATAGTCTTTACGCAGCGGATGCCCTTCCCAGGTCTGCGGCATCATAATGCGCGTCAGGTGCGGGTGGCCGTCGAAGGTAATACCGAACATTTCCCATGTTTCGCGCTCGTACCAGTTAGCATTCGGGAACACTTTGGTGATCGTCGGAACATGGAGATCGTTTTCTGCCAATGCCACTTTGATCATGATGTCGCGGTTACGCTCGACGGAGATCAGGTGGTAGAAAACGGAAAAATCCGCGGCCGGTAAACCGTCGCGGTGTGTACGTAAACGCTCATCAAAGCCATGCAAATCGAAAAGCATGACATAAGGTTTTGGCTGTTTTCGTAAAAAGGTAATCGCTTCCAGTAACTGTTCACGCTTGAACCACACCACGGGAATTCCGGTGCGGGTTGCCTGAACAGTAAAGGCCTCTGGCCCAAAACGGTTACGCAATTCGCCAATAACCGGATCATCGAGATGATCACGGGTATGCCATGCTGGCAGGGCGGAATCTTGCGTCGTCAAATCTGTCATATTTTTTTCACCACACTAAATGGTCATTTATGCCGTAAGGGGGATATTCATACACACCGCCCCTCAGGGTTGACTCTCAGACCGCAGTGTTAAATCTCGTCCGGCGAACGCAGATTTGTCACGGCAATACGCTCAGCACGTTTACGCTCTTTTTCAGACTGCATATTCGCGCGGTAAACACCCTGGTCGCCAACAACCCATGACAATGGGCGACGTTCTTTGCCAATGGACTCCTGCAACAGCAGCAGAGCCTGCATATAGGCTTCCGGACGCGGCGGACATCCCGGGATGTACACGTCGACAGGCAGGAATTTATCCACGCCCTGCACCACAGAATAAATATCGTACATGCCGCCGGAGTTCGCACAGGCGCCCATCGAAATCACCCATTTCGGTTCCAGCATCTGATCGTATAAACGCTGGATAACCGGAGCCATTTTGGTGAAGCAGGTTCCCGCCACCACCATAAAGTCAGCCTGGCGTGGTGAAGCACGCAGAACTTCTGCACCAAAACGCGCAACGTCATGCACCGCAGTGAATGACGTCACCATTTCGACATAACAGCAGGAAAGGCCGAAGTTGTAGGGCCAAAGGGAGTTTTTACGACCCCAGTTCACCATTCCGTGAAGCGACTCCTGGAGATTTCCCATGAAGACGCTGCGTTTAACCTGTTCCTGAAGAGGATCGCCGACGACCTCCTGAGACTGCAGGGGGTAACGGTCGTTCTCACCGTCCGGGTCTATGCGGGTGAGCGTATAGTCCATCTTAATGCCTCGCTTTGACTGCTTACTGAGGGTGACTGTTGGTATTAATCGCCGGGCTTGGTTTAACAGGTCCTTTCGAACGTGTTGGTGTCCAGTCGAGTGCGCCAATTCGCACCAGATAGAACAAACCTGCCAGCAGTACCAAAATGAAAATGGTAGCTTCCACGAATCCGGTCCAGCCGCTTTCGCGAATAGACGTTGACCATGCATAGAGATACAGGGCTTCAACGTCGAAGATGACGAAGAACATGGCGACCAGATAGAACTTGGCGGAAAGACGTAGCCGGGCAGTGCCGACAGAGGCGATACCTGACTCAAAAGGCGTGTTTTTGTAGCGTGCTCTGGCTCTCCCGCCAAGGAACGCGGCGCCCAGTAACATCAGGCAGCAGAGGCCTACTGCAACGACAAGAAAAACGGCGAACGCCCAGTGTTGAGCGATGACTTCAGTGGCTGTTGACATACTCATTGCTTACTCATCAAAAGTGGTACTTTGGCATCTGCTCTGTAAGGTCGGCAGTTTGCGCACCACATCGATTCAAGGGAAGGATTAAAAACCACACAGTTCACGGCTCAACAAGGGATTAAGCCAGTGATTTGTTGTGGGCTTTTTACCCTTTTCTATAACCTTTTGTCAACTTTGACAAAAGTATCTCCACATTAGTTTACATGCTTAGCATTTAATTAACATATCATGCGCCGGGACTTAAGCTAAATCGTGTCAGTTAAATACTGTGATAAAGCATGGGCCTGTGACGGGAGTTATGACATCTTTCAAACTTTACTATTGTCGCAGGAATAGACAGCGCTTCCACTCTCTTAATGGGGTTATTTTTTTGATCTATGTCAGAGTTCTGTCAATTTTGATAGAAAAAAAGGCACACATTTAACAAGTTTTATTGATTTTCAAAAAACGACAAGCGATTTGCGGAAAAATTTGATGCTTTTTTTTAACCTGAAAAAAGTCAGCATTTTACGCCATTTACTGTAGTCATTGGTGATAAGGATGGCAGTCATTACTGGGAAGAAGAAAGGCTAACGAACAAAAACAGAGGCTTTAGGAAGGATATTAAACAAAATCACTAAAAGAATGACTTTCCCGCCCCTTAATAGGTAGAAGCCTTTACCCCCGCCTCGTTAGACAGAGGCGGAAGGTAAAGCCGGGGGATTACCTTAACTTTCAGAGTCTGCCAGTAACTCATGATCGTCATCCACTACCGGACGAGGACCATAGGCACTGAGAGAATAGGGATCATTCCCTTGCTCAACTGCATTGAAGATCGCCATTGCAAGTTCATTTTCACAACGGGCATTTTTGTACAACACATACTGCGTATCCGGCAAACGTGGTAAACCGTCCTGTTCACCCAGAACACGCAGCTCCGGACTCATCATTTCGATGGGACGTGCCGTCACACCCAGCCCCGCACGCACTGCCGCACGAATTGCCGATAATGTCGACGCGACATAAGCAATACGCCACGGAATACCTGCCTGACTGAGGTGCTCTATCGCCATCATCCGGTAAGGGCTTGGCTCATCGAGCACCACCAGCGGAACACTGTCGCCGGAGGGATATGCAAAATCAGCCGAGCAATACCAGAGTGTTGGCGACGTGCGCAATACGATGTGCGGGTGATCAGTGTTTGTCATCGTAGTGATGGCCAAATCCACTTCTTCACTTTCGAGCATCGACAACATGAAAGGACTGCGCTTGACGCGGACATCAATAGACAACTTTGGATATACGGATGTCACGCGGCTGAGCAGGAAAGGTAAAATGGTGTCAGCAGTATCATCTGATGCACCAATTGTTATCCCACCTTGAACATTGCTGTACATCAAAGAGGTACAGGCTTCATCATTAAAACGAAGGATTTTGCGTGCGTATCCCAATAACTGAATACCGTGTTCAGTTAATAATTTATTGCGTCCATGTCTGGCAAACAGTTCTTTTCCAACGAGTTGTTCTAGACGTTGCATTTGTTGGCTTACCGCCGACTGAGTACGACACACCGCAGCAGCAGCCGCAGCGAACGTATTAAGATCAGCAACAGCTACAAATGTCCTCAACAGATCAAGATCGAGATTGAGGATTGGACGATTTGCAATTGTCATAGTTTTTCTTCACTTTATAGAATCTAATAACAAGCTACCCTGATGGTGCGTCAAAGTACCCGCAAAAAGCAGAATACCAGATATGTCGGATACTCACTCATTTGATAACCTAAATTGAGAAATATTTGTGCATGAAAGTTTTCATCATTGTGAGCGTTCAGTCATTAAACCTGTGCACAATAATTCCTCACAAAGGCTGAATGATTAGAACCTCTTATTTAATATAGCCTTTCCCCGCAAACCATTCCATATCCCTTACAGTACCGCTTGCCGCAACCATAAAGCTAAGTTTCGGCAATATCATCGTCAGAAAAACATAAGCTAAATTAACTAATAAAGGTGATTATTAAAAATATAATTCAATAAATTCATTGAGTCACCCTAATAACCATTTTATGCCCAAGGTGTTTTGTTTAAGTAACATTAAGATTTTTCTTGTTTCATAAAATTTTGTTTACGCCCGCCTGTTGCAATATATCCTTTGAAAGCATTTATCTAATCCTGGAAAATACGTTTAAGACTTTACTTAGAACATGATCATTCATCCAGCATTCGCTATTAATCATTAGATAAATAAAACTAATTCCTGTTAAAATTTTTCAGCGGTAAAACAAAGCCTCCTGAACTTTTTTCAGAATTTGTCGAGCTTTGGTAAGATTTCATGATGTTCACCCCATTAAAGACAACAAACTGGCATCGCCGGGAATAGATGTGACGCAGCAAAAACAGTGAATTTATTGTTCACAAAGCACTCATTTGCAAAATATAAAATCACAAAATAACAATAACGCAGCATAAAAAACCATTAAGCTTCTCATCCTTTGAGGTAATAACCCACCATAACCCGCTTTACTGCTGTTTTTCACCAAAACGGTGCGCAGCCCTTCTCATGCCCTCTGCGGGAGAGTAAATTGAGCCCTTCGCACTGTTCTACGGTCGCTCCGCACCAGGGAAGAACAGGCTTTATTGCAAAAGGCTCTCATTTACATGTCCCCGATTGAAAAATCCCGCAAACTGGACAACGTCTGTTATGACATTCGCGGCCCGGTGCTCAAAGAAGCAAAACGTCTTGAAGAAGAAGGTAATAAAGTCCTCAAGCTGAACATCGGCAACCCTGCGCCATTCGGTTTTGATGCACCTGATGAAATCCTGGTCGACGTTATCCGCAACCTTCCTACCGCACAGGGTTATTGTGATTCGAAAGGTCTGTTTTCTGCACGTAAAGCGATCATGCAGCACTATCAGGCACGCGACATGCGCGACATCACGGTCGAAGATATCTATATCGGCAACGGTGTTTCCGAACTGATTGTTCAGTCAATGCAGGCATTACTTAACACCGGCGATGAAATGTTAGTCCCGGCACCTGATTACCCCTTGTGGACAGCGGCGGTTTCGTTATCAGGCGGTAATGCGGTGCATTACCTGTGTGATGAAGGGGCTGACTGGTTCCCGGACATTGCCGATATTCGTGACAAAATCACACCACGCACCCGCGGCATTGTGATCATCAACCCGAACAACCCGACCGGTGCGGTATACAGCAAAGAATTGCTGATGCAGATTGTGGACATCGCCCGGGAACATAATCTGATTATTTTTGCCGACGAAATTTACGACAAAATCCTGTATGACGAAGCCCAGCACATTTCCATCGCTTCACTGGCGCCGGATTTACTGACCGTCACTTTTAACGGTCTGTCAAAAACCTACCGCGTGGCCGGTTTCCGTCAAGGCTGGATGGTTCTGAACGGACCGAAGAAACATGCGAAAGGTTATATCGAAGGTCTGGAAATGCTGGCCTCGATGCGCCTTTGTGCCAACGTGCCGATGCAACATGCCATTCAGACCGCGCTGGGCGGCTATCAAAGTATCAGCGAGTTTATTCAGCCGGGCGGACGTCTGGTCGAACAGCGTGATCGTGCATGGGAACTGATCAATGAAATCCCGGGTGTTTCCTGCGTGAAACCTAAAGGGGCGCTGTATATGTTCCCGCGCATTGACGCCAAACGTTTCAACATCCATGACGATCAGAAAATGGTGCTCGATTTGCTGTTACAGCAAAAAGTCTTGCTGGTTCAGGGTTCTGCATTCAACTGGCCGTATCCGGACCATGTGCGTATCGTGACGCTGCCACGCGTTGATGAGTTGGAAATGGCCGTTAACAAACTGGGACGTTTCCTCGAAACCTATCGCCAGTAATGCAGTAAGGGCGCTGATAATGGCGCCCTTTTCTTTCTCCCGCCAGTTTCCGCATTTGCATAACTGTTTCGCACTGCTCACAATAGTCACTCATTCACCGTAGTTATTGAGAGTGCTATGAACCAGAGCCATTTTTTCGCCCATCTTTCCCGCCTCAAACTGATCAGCCGCTGGCCGCTGATGCGCAATGTCCGCACCGAAAACGTGTCGGAACACAGTCTGCAAGTCGCTTTTGTCGCCCATGCTTTAGCCGTGATCAAGAACCGTAAATTTAACGGCAATCTGAGCGCAGAACGCGTTGCCCTGCTCGCCATGTATCACGATGCCAGCGAAGTGATTACCGGTGATATGCCAACGCCAATCAAGTATTACAATCCGCAAATCGCGCATGAGTACAAAAAGATTGAGAAAATTGCTCAGCAGAAACTGATTGAAATGCTGCCAAAGGAATTACAGGAAGATTTCCGACCGCTGATTGACGAGCATTATTACACTGAAGAAGAAAAACTGACCGTCAAACAGGCTGATGCGTTATGTGCTTACCTGAAATGTCTGGAGGAATTGTCGGCAGGCAATAACGAATTCACACTGGCGAAAGCCCGTCTGGAGAAAACGCTGGCAGACAGAAAAAGCCCGGAAATGGACTACTTTATGGAAGTGTTCATTCCGAGCTTCAGTCTGTCATTGGATGAAATCAGCCTGGATTCCCCGCTCTGATATTAAGGTCAAAACGGGAACAGCACCGGCACCAGAAAAACGCTGACCAGCATCACCAGCAGAGTGAACGGCACACCGATGCGCAGGAAATCGCCAAATTTATAGTTACCCGGCACCATAACCAGCGTGTTTACCGGTGAAGACACCGGTGTCATAAAGGCGGCAGAAGCCGCAATAGCGATAATCATGGTGAACGGGTATGGCGATACCCCCATCTGGTGTGCTGCTGCGATAGCAATCGGTGCCATCAAAACCGCAGTCGCCGTATTGGAAATAAACAGCCCGATACCTGCACAGAGAATGAATAAACTCAGCAGCATCATATATGGCCCATAGCCGCCGCTTACCTCCATTAACCCCTTCACAATCAGCGCCACACCGCCGGTTTTTTGCAGCGCCAGCGCAAAAGGCATCATCCCGACTATCAGCAGCAAACTGGGCCAGTGAATGGCTTTGTAGGCCCCTTCCATCGTGATACAGCGGAATTTACCCATCAGCATGCAGGCGATAATGGCGGCGATAGCATTAGGCACATCATCGGTCAGCATCAGCGCAACCATCAGCGCCAGACAAAACAATGCATGCGGTGCCTGACTCAGGGCTGGCGCGACCTCGTCCACTTCGGCAGGAAGGTTAAGCACAATGAAATCATGCATTTGTTGCTGAAGCTGGCGGATCAGCTTCCAGTCGCCAATGACCAGTAGCATATCGCCGAGCTGTAATTCTTCATCCACCAGTTTTCCGTCCAGCGCTTCACCCTGACGGCGGATCCCGACGACATTCAGCCCATAGGTCGAACGGAAGGCGACGGCACGCAACGTTTTACCCAGGAGCTCCGAATCCGGGATCAGCGAGACTTCGGCCATCCCGACATCCCGCGATTGCTCAGAGAAATACTCGCCGCGTAGCACCATAGGCTCAAGCATTTCGTCAATGCAAAATTGCCTGATGGAAATGTCAGGATCTGACATATCAAGCAGTAACACATCGCGCGCAAACAGTTCGGTATTCCCCGTTGCGCTGACCATCACGCGGCGAAATTTACGCCAGCGTTCAATGCCCACCACGTTCGCGCCGTAGCGGGAACGCAGATGCACATCATCAAGTGTACGCCCGACCAGAGGCGAACCCGGACGGATAGTGACGCGACGCGCCCGGCCGGTCAGGTGATAATCGCGGATCAAATCCCGGAACGTTCGCCGCTTCCAGCGCTGCTGGCCTCGTGACGCATCTTCTGATGACAGCCAGCGACGGGCGATCAACATGTATCCGATACCCATTATCAGCACCACGAGCCCGACAGGGGTGACGCCGAAGAAACCAAAACCGTCGAATCCTTCACGCAACAGTTCGCTGTTGACCACCATGTTCGGCGGTGTGGCGACCAGCGTCATCATGCCACTAATAAGCCCGGCGAAACTTAGTGGCATCATCAGTCGTGCGGGAGAGGTTTTCATTCGCGCCGAAACGCTGATCACGACAGGAATGAAGATCGCGACTACGCCGGTGGAACTCATAAAAGCACCGAGACCGGCAACCGTGAGCATCAGCAAAACCAGCATCCGCGTTTCACTGTTGCCCGCCACCTTCATCAGCCAGTCGCCGACCTGATACGCCACACCGGTTCTGACCAGCCCGTGCCCGACGACAAATAGCGCCGCGATCAAAATGACGTTCGGGTCACTGAATCCGGCCAGCGCTTCATTGATGGTCAGCGTGCCGCTCAGGACGAAAGAAATAATCACCAGCAATGCCACAATATCCATTCGCAGCGTATTGCGCGCGAACAGCACCATAGCAATAACCAGTAACGTGACTACCCAAAGCAATTCACCGGTCAAAACACACTCCATTTGCGTTGAGAGAGGAGGATAAATAGCTATATACCCTAAATAATTCAAATTGTATCAAGGCGGCAACTGCGTAAATCTCCGGGGCTTACATGAGTAAGTGACCGGGGTTCGGGACCAATCTGCCGGGAGCAGACTGGTATGCTGCTTGCAGCGACTCGTTCAGGGGCGAGGCCCATGGATGGGCCGGGTAACGCAGCCAACGCTGAGACAGTTTGATGTATGACTGGGTATGAGAATGGCATAAAAAAACCCCGCACAGGCGAGGTTTATATCAATTAATACTGGGAAATTGTATTTTTTCTGTCCTTAACGCAGGCTGACTTTCACACCTTCGTCGGAACTGCTGACCAGCAGAATTTCGAGCGTAGTCAGATCGAAATCGACATTTTCAATCCCGGGTGTATCGTCTGGCGCATTGACGGCAATGACTTTGCAGCCCGCAGCCAGCCCGGCCATCACGCCGGCGGCAGCATCTTCAACCACCACACAATCTTCCGGTGCCAGACCTAAACGTTCTGCCCCCAGCAAGTAGGCATCGGGTTGTGGCTTGCCGTGTTTGACCTGTTCAGCGGTGATAAACACTTCGGGTTCAGGCAAATGCGCCGCTTTATGGCGCGCACTGGCAACAGGCATTGATCCGGAAGTCACAATCGCCCAGGGAATATTCTGGCGATTGAGTTCGCTTAACAACAAATGTGCGCCCGGGAGAGCGGCGACACCCTCGGTGTCCGTGGCTTCAATTTGTTCCAGCTTGAGAAACTCTTTTTGAATCGTTTCTTCGCTTTCACCCGCCATAAAATGACGCAAAGAAGTGATCGCCTGCTTACCGTGAATAAACGCCAGTACATCCTGCGGGCTGACACCCCAGCTAAGCGCCCAGCTCACCCAGGCACGCTCAACGGCAGGTAATGAATCAACTAACGTTCCATCAAGGTCGAACAAAAAACCCTTACAAAGCACAGGCGACTCCTTTAAGTGTTTACATCAGGCATTGATAATTTGCGCGATCTCTACCGCGCTCAGGTGATACTGACGCGGGCACGACTGCCAGACCGCCAACATACGCTGGTATTTATCCCACATTTTGGTCTGCGAGTTAAACCCATGAGTGCCTGCATCAAAATCAGTGTAACGTCCTTCGGTGTTCACCATAAAGCGGACATAGCTTAAATAACGGGATTCCGTTGCGGCATCAAAACCCAGGAAATCAATTCGGCGGCGATCCAAGTCTTGCGTGTCTTTCAAATTGGTCCACGACACCTGCATCGCATGATGCATTTCCATAATGTTAATGACTGTGCGACAGGTTTCTTCCGGCAATTCGCCGAAATCTCTGTCCAGCTCGCGCATTTGCAAACCAAAACCCCGTTCGATCACTGTTTGTAACCGGCGATAGCGTTCTGCGTTATCGGGATCCAGCATGGTCATCATCTTGTATTGATTGGACAAAATCAGGCGTTGAGCGTTCGTCATTTCCATCGTGAAAATCCTCATGTCTGCATAATGAGCAAAGCATGGCATAGCGCAAAGTTCTGCGAAATCGCAAGCACACCATTCTTTGATTTGGGTCGGGATCTCATCTGAAATAATCACCAGGGGAGACTTTCCCCCGGTGAAATGCGACTTATGAAAGACTATAGATGATGACAGACGCAGTAAGCGGGGAAATCAGGCTTACAGATCGTCTAAAAAGGTTTTGTCCAGCTGTTTGAACGCGCGCTTAAGGACGTCAGCCAGTGACTGATACGTCGGCGTGCCTTCAACTGGCGCCAGCGCCAGTCCGGATTCAGTGAGTTTATTGCGTACATCGTGGAACCAGCCGAGTAATCCCGGCGGCAGTGGCGTCAGAGAACGGCGACCCAGCCACCACAGTCCCTGCATCGGCAAGCTACAGGCAAAAATTGCCGTGGCGACGGCCAGCCCGAGTTGTCCGCCGAGCGCGATTTGCCACGTCAGGGTAAAGACCGCAACCGGTGGCATGATGCGTACCGCGAAGCGTGTAGCAGTAGAAATCCGGTTCTCCGGAAACATCGGAGCCAGGCGCTTATCTGACGGCCATGTCTTCATATAGTGCTGCCCGCGCTGGAATACCTGGAACCAGCCTACCGAGCCTGTTGGCTTACTCGTCATCTTTGCACCTCAACTTCACGTGTAAAATTTAAAAAATAGTTGTAAAACACAAACTGGAGTTTATCACGATAAAATATATTTTGTTTTTGCTGGCACCTGTCGGTATTCTATCGCAGCCTCGCAACCCTCTCAGGCAACGAGATCAATATAAACTTGGGGCAAACGCGGTGAATTGCAATCTTTCGCCCCCATAATAACCATAGTGCCTCGGTCTGAGAGGATTTGTAATTAATTATTGTATTTTTTGTTAGTGTTTTTGCTGATTAGTAACACCCTGAAGATACGTAAACCGAAATATGCGGTGCAGTAAACCGCTTTATTTCTGTCATCCGGACGCTTAAAAAAACCAAAGCCCGGCAATTCTTCAGCTTTTTCATCGTCATGCCTGTTTTGGCTCTCTGGCATGATGTTAATCATAATTGTCGCCGCCATTATGCGCTACGCTTGATGTCAGACTGACGATTTATTAACCACGTGTATTGTTTTTTTTAAACAGCACCAACAATAAATAGGTACTTCCATGTCGAGTAAGCTTGTACTGGTTCTTAACTGTGGTAGTTCTTCCCTAAAGTTTGCCATCATTGATGCTGCAAATGGCGAAGAACACATTTCAGGTTTAGCCGAATGTTTCCATCTGCCAGAAGCGCGCATTAAATGGAAAATGGACGGTGGCAAAGAAGAAGCCGCTTTAGGTGCGGGCGCCGCACACAGTGAAGCGTTGAAATTCATCGTTAATAACATTCTGAGCAAAAAACCTGAGCTGTCCGCAGAACTGGTTGCAATCGGCCACCGCATCGTTCATGGCGGCGAGAAGCTGACCAAATCAATGCTGATCAACGACGCTGTCATCGAGGGTATCAAAGAGTCTATCCCGTTTGCGCCGCTGCATAACCCGGCTCACCTGATCGGTATTGATGAAGCACTGAAATCTTTCCCTAAACTGGCTGATAAAAACGTTGCCGTTTTCGACACCGCTTTCCATCAGACAATGCCAGAAGAATCATACCTCTACGCCCTGCCGTACAGCCTGTATAAAGATCACCATGTCCGTCGTTATGGCGCACACGGCACCAGTCACTTCTACGTGACTCAGGAAGCCGCAAAAATGCTGAACAAACCCGTGGAAGAAGTGAATCTGATCACTTGCCACCTGGGTAACGGCGGTTCTGTCAGTGCCATCCGTAACGGTAAATGTGTGGATACTTCCATGGGGCTGACCCCGCTGGAAGGTCTGGTGATGGGTACCCGCAGCGGTGACATCGACCCGGCAATTATCTTCCACCTGCACGATTCTCTGGGCATGAGCGTTGATCAAATCAACAAAATGCTGACTAAAGAATCGGGTCTGCTGGGCCTGACTGAAGTCACCAGCGACTGCCGTTATGTTGAAGACAACTACACCACTAAAGCTGATGCCAGACGTGCCATGGACGTCTTCTGCCACCGCCTGGCGAAATACATCGGTGCGTACACTTCACTGATGGAAGGCCGCCTGGACGCCGTCGTATTCACAGGCGGTATCGGCGAAAACGCCGCAATGGTTCGCGAATTGTCTCTGGCTAAATTAGGCCTGCTGGGCTTTGAAGTGGATCACGAACGTAACCTGGCTGCCCGTTTCGGTAAATCCGGGGCGATCAACAAAGAAGGCACTCGCGCCGCTCTGGTTATCCCAACCAACGAAGAGCTGGTGATTGCACAAGACGCCGCGCGTCTGACTGCATAATTCGATTCAAGACTGCCCGCGTAATGCGGGCAATTTTTCACTTATAGGCAAACGCCGCCCGTTTGGACGCACCGCGCAGGATAATCATCGCGCTTATGCTGATCATTATCCCCTCTGCACAAACCTGCGAATGTCCCTGCCTGGCAACCGTTAAAGAGGTTTAGCCGTGTCCCGTACAATTATGTTGATCCCTACAGGCACCAGTGTCGGTCTGACCAGTGTCAGCCTGGGTGTGATCCGTGCCATGGAACAAAAAGGCGTCAGCCTGAGTATCTTCAAACCTATCGCCCAGCCGCGTACTGGCGGAGATGCTCCTGACCAAACCACGACCATTATTCGCGCTAACTCCACCGTGACTGCAGCCGAACCGCTGAAAATGAGCCACGTTGAAACCTTGCTGAGCTCAAACCAGCAAGACGTGCTGATGGAAGAAATCATCGCGCGTTATCACGAAAACACCAAAGATGCCGAAGTGGTGCTGGTTGAAGGTTTAGTGCCTACCCGCAAACACCAGTTCGCCAATGCGCTGAACTACGAAATTGCCAAAACCCTGAACGCAGAAATCGTCTTCGTTCTGGCGCTGGGTAATGATTCTCCTGCGCAGCTCAAAGAACGTATCGAACTGGCCCGTTCCAGCTTCGGTGGCAGCAAAAACAAAAATATCACCGGCGTAATCATTAACAAACTGAATGCACCGGTTGACGAGCAGGGGCGTACACGTCCTGACCTGTCTGAAATCTTTGATGATTCCACCAAAGCCAGCGTGGCAAATATCGACCCGACTCAGCTGTTCGCTAACAGCCCGCTGCCGGTTCTGGGCTGCATTCCGTGGAGCTTCGAGCTGATTGCCACCCGCGCAATCGACATGGCTAAGCACCTGAACGCACGTATCATCAACGAAGGCGACGTCAAAACCCGCCGCGTGAAATCCGTCACTTTCTGCGCACGCAGCATTCCGCATATGCTGGAGCATTTCCGTCCCGGCTCCCTGCTGGTGACCTCCGCTGACCGTCCTGACGTGCTGGTTTCAGCCTGTCTGGCAGCCATGAATGGCGTGGAAATCGGCGCTATCCTGCTGACCGGTGGCTACGAAATCGACGCCCGCATCAACAGCCTGTGCGAACGTGCATTCCAGACAGGCCTGCCAGTCTTCATGGTAGAAACCAATACCTGGCAGACTTCCCTGAGCCTGCAAAGCTTCAATCTGGAAGTGCCTGCAGATGACCATCAGCGCGTAGAGAAACTGCAACAGTACGTGGCTTCTCACATCAATGCTGACTGGATCAACTCCCTGAGCGCACACTCTGAACGTTCACGCCGTCTGTCACCTCCGGCATTCCGCTATCAGCTGACCGAACTGGCCCGTAAAGCCGGTAAACGTATCGTTCTGCCGGAAGGCGACGAGCCACGCACTGTGAAAGCGGCAGCGCTTTGTGCTGAACGTGGTATCGCGGAATGTGTTCTGTTGGGTAACCCTGACGAGATCAAACGCGTTGCAGCAGCTCAGGGCGTGACGCTGGGTAAAGGCATCGAAATCGTTGATCCGGTGGCTGTCCGTGAAGAATACGTGGCGCGTCTGGTTGAACTGCGTAAAAGCAAGGGTATGACCGAAGTGGTTGCGCGCGAACAACTGGAAGACAACGTGGTTCTCGGCACCCTGATGCTGGAACAAGGTAACGTTGACGGTCTGGTTTCCGGTGCTGTTCACACCACCGCAAACACCATCCGCCCGCCGTTACAGTTGATCAAAACTGCGCCGGGCAGCTCACTGGTTTCCTCTGTGTTCTTCATGCTGCTGCCTGATCAGGTTCTGGTGTATGGCGACTGTGCGATCAACCCGGATCCTACTGCTGAACAGCTGTCTGAAATCGCGATCCAGTCTGCGGACTCCGCTGCAGCCTTCGGTATCGAACCCCGCGTTGCCATGATCTCCTACTCAACCGGTAACTCCGGCGCAGGTAGCGACGTTGAGAAAGTGCGTGAAGCGACCCGTCTGGCCCAGGAAAAACGTCCGGATCTCATCATCGATGGCCCGCTGCAATATGATGCTGCGATCATGGCTGATGTTGCACAATCTAAAGCGCCAAACTCGCCGGTTGCGGGTAAAGCGACCGTGTTCATCTTCCCTGACCTGAATACCGGTAACACCACGTACAAAGCGGTACAACGTTCTGCGGATCTGGTCTCTATCGGGCCGATGCTGCAGGGTATGCGTAAACCGGTTAATGACCTGTCGCGTGGCGCACTGGTTGACGATATCGTCTACACCGTTGCACTGACTGCGATTCAGTCTGCTCAGGCAGAAGCAGCGGTTGCGGCCAAATAAGCCAAACCCTCTGAACGCAAGACGCCGGGCTTTTTGAGTCCGGCGTTTTTTTTGGTCTTTTTTGCGGATCGCTTCATGGCTGATCGATAAAGATTCAGAGCAGTGTTTTTGCTGCTTCCAGAATATGTTCAGCCGTCAGGCCATATTCCTGCTGTAAAAACTCCTGGGTGCCCACCTGTCCGTAACGCTCTTTGACACCAACCCGGCGCATCGGCACCGGCTGGTTTTCCACCAGCACTTCCGCCACCGCCGATCCCAGTCCGTTATGAATACTGTGGTTTTCACAGGTCACAATTTTGCCGGTTTTCGTGGCGTATTTGATGATGACATCTTTATCAATCGGCTTGAGGGTAAACATGTCGATGACTGCCGCACTGACCCCTTCGCGTTCCAGCATTTGCGCCGCTCTCAGCGCTTCCGCCACCATAATCCCGTTAGCAATCAGCGTCACGTCTGTGCCATCACGCAGCACATTGGCCTTGCCGATGGTAAACGTCGAACCTTCCTTGTAAACCTGCGTAGCCTGTTTGCGAATGGTACGCACCCAGTAGAAACCTTTTAAATCCATCAGTTGCAGCAAAATATTGCGGAACATCACGGCGTCGGTGACTTCCATCACCACCGAACTCGCCAGCCCGCGCACAATACCCATATCTTCGAACGACATATGCGTGCCGCCGTTATGACAGGCGCTGACGCCCGCATCTGACGCAATGATCTTGACGTTATTCTTCTGGTAATCCAGCGACATAAACAGCTGATCGAAACAGCGGCGGCTGGCAAAGGCGGTAAAAGTATGCACAAACGGCACGCGACCGGTCAGCGAAAGCCCGGCGGCAACACCGATGACATTCGCTTCCATGATGCCGCAGTTAATCACGTGATCAGGATGATTTTTGTGTACGCCGTCCATCGCCATCGAGCTCATCAGATCGGCTTCCAGCGCGATAATCGGCGTATTCTCTACAATTTTTTCGCGCACAGTGCTGGCGTAAACTTTACGCATTTCTACTGCGTCTTTTTGCAATTCAAGAGAAACTTCAAACATGAGTGGCCTCCAGCTCAGCGATAGCGTTTTCGATTTCCAGTTTCACATCCGGCGTTAAACGCAGGTGATGTGAGTTCGCCAGTTGCTCGAGATACTTCACGCCCTGCCCTTTGATGCTGTCGAGGATCACCACCAGAGGACGCTGCTCGGCGTGACGAACCGGCGTGACCGCCTCGCTGATAGCCACAATGTCATCGCCTTTAATGGTCTCTACATCAAACCCGAACGCACTGAATTTTCCGGCCAGATCGAATGGCTTAATCACTTCATCCAGCGTGCCATCGAGTTGCTGTTTGTTGTAATCGATGAACAGTGTCAGGTTATGCAGATTGTGGTGCGCAATAAACTGGAAGGCTTCCCAGCACTGGCCCTCGTTCAACTCACCGTCGCCAAGAATGCAGAAGACGCGGTTGCTGCGACCAGCCAGCTTATGCGAAAGTGCCATGCCCGCCGCAATGGAAACGCCTTGTCCCAGCGAGCCGGTGGTGGCATCCACGCCGGTGGTCCGCAGCCGGTCCGGATGGCTCGGCAGCTTTGTGCCATTCTGGTTGAGTGTGTGTAATTCGCTGACCGGGAAATAACCTTTCAGTGCCAGCGTGGCATACAACGCCGGACCAGCATGGCCTTTGGACAGCACGAAATAATCCCGCTCCTGCCAGTCTGGTTTTTTCGGGTCGATGCGCATCACATCGCCATACAACACGGCCAGCGTTTCCACCACGGACATGCTGCCGCCATAGTGCCCGAATCCTAAACCGGTCAGCATTTTTAGCGTCTCGATACGGATATGGCGGGCCAGATCACGAACCTCCTGGACATCTTTCATCTTCATTGGTCCTTATTTTAATGAGCACTTATCCTGGCCTGTTATTTCTAACAGGCAGGACAGTGTTTCCCGGATGGAGTTAAAAAACGTAGTGGTGCAGGGAATTACTTTTCAGTGATTTCTTTCTCAGCCGCCGGTTTTTTGCCGAGATAGTTCCAGGCAACCAGTACCGCGAAGATACCGACAATCAGCGCCATGATGCCTTCCTTCGACATAAAGCGAGCCAGATTACCCAGCAGAATGCCGATAACGCCGAAGTCCGCATCAGAGAAGGTGGCATTCGCAAAGCCCAGCGCGCCCAGTACTGGCAACAGCAGAACCGGCAGGAAGGTAATCAGCACGCCGTTGGCAAACGCACCGATCATTGCCCCGCGACGCCCGCCGGTCGCATTACCGAACACACCTGCCGTCGCACCAGTGAAGAAGTGTGGCACCACGCCCGGCAGGATCAGCACCAGATGCATTTGCCCTAACAGGAACAGTCCCACCAGACCGCCAAGGAAGCTGAACAGGAAACCGATCAGCACCGCATTCGGCGCGTACGGATACACCACCGGACAATCCAGCGCCGGACGGGCATTAGGCACCAGTTTCTCGGAGAAGCCGACGAATGCCGGAACGATTTCCGCCAGGATCAGACGCACACCCTGCAAAATGATGAACACACCCGCCGCAAAGGTAATTGCCATGATGATGGCGTACACCAGGTAGTTCTGGCCTGCACTGTAGGTCGCCTCAACAAAGACCTGACCCGCGAACACCGCCATAATCAGATAAATAATAATCATGGTGAGTGAGATTGAGATGGAACTGTCGCGCAGGAAACTGAGGTTTTTCGGCAGATTCATTTCTTCCGTAGAACGTGAACCTTTGCCAACTTTACTGCCGATCCAGCCCGATAAGACGTAACCAATGGTGCCGAAATGACCAAATGCCACGTCGTCGCTGCCGGTAATTTTACGCATGTAACGTTGCGCCAGCGCCGGGAAGAACGCCATGATAAGGCCCAGCGTCAGGGAACCGGTGAACACCAGTGAAACACCTTCAAAACCGGCCACCGTCAGAATAACGCTGATCATACAGGCCATATAAAACGTGTGATGACCGGTCAGAAACACATATTTAAGACGGGTGAAACGGGCCACGATCAGGTTTGCCACCATACCAAACGCCATAATTAACGCTGTCGGTGCACCGAATTTCTCCAGCGCGATGGAAACAATCGCTTCGTTATTAGGAATAATACCCTGGATATTAAAGGCGTGTTCAAACATACCGCCTAAAGGATTTAATGAGCCAACTAATACTGTTGCACCACCGCCCAATACTAAAAAGCCAAGTATTGTTTTAACCGTGCCTTTCACCACATCAGAAAAGTTTTTCTTTTGTGCCACCAGACCGATTAATGCGATGAGCCCCACCAGTATGGAAGGCACTTTTAATATATCGACCACAAACTTGAGCGTTTCCTGGATAAACATATCCACCTCGTTTGTCTATTTGTTTTATTTGTAGGGTTATTCAGTGCCGGTCAGGACACTGGATGTTTTTCAAAGTGAGCAATCAGTTTTGTTTCAAGTTCATTAATATCAATGATGTTGGTAATCACCACTAACTGGTTTTCAGGAATGCTGGCACTGGCAGCGATGTCCTTTGCCATCACGAACAGGTCGGCTTCACCCGGAATGGCTGAGGACAAATCGGAGTGCTGAACATCTGCCTGAATATTGAGTTTCTTCAGGACTTTCTTGATGTTCATTTCAACCATAAAGCTGCTGCCTAAACCGGAACCACAAATCGCCATGATTTTCATATTATTCACTTGTCCTTTATCTGTTTTTTAAACGATTAAAATATGTAGAACCGTACTCCATCTGCACATGTTAATGCATATGAATGGTCAGAATACCCTTAGATTTAAGTCGCACTCCCTTTACAATATTAAGTCAAATTAATAGCGGGATATAACGTCCTGAATTTCTCTGATGGTTTTTGCCTGATGTATTTTCTGCATATCTTCTTCACTGGAAAATAATTCTGCCAGTTCAGAAATCAGTTCAATATGGCTGTGCTTATCTGCTGCCGATAACATCACCACGGTATACACCGGATCGTTATCCTCTGAATTAAACGCCACGCCGTGCGGCAGCGTCAGCAACGAGAGTCCCAACCCGTTCGCCCCTTCTTCTGGTCTGGCGTGTGGCATCGCAATGCCCGGCGCCAGAACAAAATACGGCCCCAGTTTTTCCCGTTGAGCAAAAATAGCCGTCAGGTAATCCGGGGTAATTGTCCCTTCTTTCAGCAGTGGCTCAGCGCTCACTTCCACTGCCTGCCGCCAGTCCGTGATATCCGTTCTGATCTGAATTCGTTCAGATGTCAGCCAATCATTCAGCATAGTGATGCTCCGTTTTTATTTTTAAAGATGGCCGGTCAAATTTCCCCCAGACCGCACCAACGATCCAGACTCTACTTCAGCGGTAGCGTTAACATCTGTGATACAGATCTCAAAGATAGCGCTACCAAACTTCTATCATTGAGATCTGTGATAGCGCTATCAAAAATAATCACACAGCGGTATCGCCGTCCCGTGGATCGCATAAATAACGGTATACTTTGTCGGGAAATTGCCGATAATTTACCGAATTCTGCCGTGGTTCCCGATTTACCGGTCCTGCTGCGGCCCGCTTTTTTCGCTATACCTGTGGGTATACATTTTGCGCAAGATGCGCAGTTAAGGTCAGGATCGTGAATGTCCATTAACAAGAAAAGACGCAGTACCGGAAGAGTGACGCTGGCTGATGTCGCGCAACTGGCGGGCGTGGGCAGCATGACTGTTTCCCGTGCGCTGCGCACACCCGAACAGGTCTCCGATAAGCTACGGGAGAAGATCGAAGAAGCGGTCAGTCAGCTGGGATATCTGCCCAACCAGGCCGCCAGTTCCCTGGCTTCCGCCTCCTCAAATACCATTGCGATGATTGTACCGAGCCTTTCCGAAGCGGGCTGCGCCGAGATGTTTGCCGGGCTACAGAAAGTGCTGCAACCGGCCGGTTATCAGATCATGCTGGCGGAATCTCAACATCGTATTGAGCGGGAAGAAAAACTGCTGGAAACGCTGCTTTCCTACAATCTGGCGGCGGCGATTTTACTGTCCGTTGAACACTCCGCCAATGTACGTCAATGGCTGGATAACCTGACCATCCCGGTGCTGGAAATCGGTGCGCTGACCAATTCGCCAATCGACATGAATATCGGCATTGATTATGTCGAGGCGATGTTTCAGTTGACCCAGACGGTGGTGGCGAAGGGATATCAGAATATTGGCATGCTGTGTGCCAATCAGGAACAGTGGATTTTCCAGCAGCACCTTCAGGGTTGGCGTAAGGCCATGTTGAAAGCGCACATGTCCCCGCACCGGGTGATAAACGCCGCCGAGCCTGCCAGCTTTTCCACCGGCGCTCAGCAACTGCCGGAGTTCCTGCTTGCCTGGCCGGAAATTGACGCGCTGGTGTGTGTTTCCGACGATCTCGCCTGTGGCGCACTGTATGAATGCCAGCGCAGACGCATCAAAGTGCCAGATGAACTTGCCGTGGTCGGCTTCGGCAATGCCGATGTCAGTAAAGTATGCCAGCCGCCGCTGACCACTATTGCTATTCCGCATAAAGAAATCGGGGTGCGCGCCGCCCAGGCATTGCTGGCGAGGATTAATGACGAGGAATGGGAAGAAGTGACGATCGCTTCGTCGTTGTGCAAGCGGGAGAGTTGCTAAAAAGAGAACGGGCGATATGCGTTCGCCCGTGATGTGATTCAGATATCATCTTTCGCTGACGATTCTTCTTCATCGTTTTCTTTATTACCCGGGACAGACGCATCCGCCACAGGGGCTACGGCTTCACGGGTCAGCGGCTTACCGTGTTCTTTCTCATTGTTTCGCGTCATCCACAGAGAAAGTGCTTTCAGGGAGTCCGGCGTAAATTCATCACAACGCGCAGTGATTTCTTCCGGTGTCATCCAGCGGACGGCATCAATTTCTTCTTCCTGCAGGGCAAACGGGCCATGGGATACACAGCTAAACAATGCTCCCCATACGCGACATTTGTTCTCTTCTTCAAAGTAGAACTGACCGTGCTCTGCAAACGGCACACCGGCAATACCCAGCTCTTCCTCGGCTTCACGGCGAGCTGAATCAAGTATATTTTCACCGCTTTGCACCACACCACCGGCCGTTGCATCGAGCCAGCCCGGATAGAAATCTTTGGTTTCAGTCCGACGCTGAACCAAAATATTCCCCATTCCATCATGAACCACAATATAGCTGGCACGATGACGCAGGACCTGAGCACGCATTTGTTGTCGGCTGGCCTGGGCAATGACCTCGTTGTCTTCGTTGACGATATCAACCCACTCATCCGTACTGATGTTTTGCTCTTGTTCTGACATCCGCTGGAACCTTCTCTTTTAAGCGCTGGTCTGTGCGCAATAAGTCTGTGCGCTGTGATTTTGCAACACGTCGATAATGTCCGGAGATTCTATCTGGGTCTGCTGGGTGGCTTCAATAGCTATGGATGCGTTGATGCAACCTAAAAGCTATGTTACCCCGCAAAGTTCGCCATCAGACAAGTCCGACATAGACTTCTAAACATCTGCATTATGATACCCTACTCAATCGGATAAGAAGCTTGTGATTACCCGTTCCACATTAGCGCATCCCGCCCCGCCATTCGCGGAGAGTGATTAAAACAACGCAGGAGGCAATATGATCGATCTTTATTACGCACCAACACCGAATGGCCATAAAGTTTCTCTTTTTCTTGAAGAGAGTGGCCTGCAATACCGGCTCCACCGTATTGATATCAGCGCAGGGGAGCAATTCAAACCTGAATTCCTCGCCATTTCACCCAACAACAAAATCCCGGCCATTGTCGACAGTCAGCCCGTTGACGGCGGCACACCGGTCAGTATTTTTGAGTCTGGCGCAATTTTGCAATATCTGGCAGAAAAAACCGGAAAATTTCTCAGCAAAGAGTTGCGTGAGCGCACAGTGACACTGGAATGGCTGACCTGGCAGGTTGCCGGATTTGGCCCGATGCTGGGTCAGAACCACCACTTTACGCATTATGCGCCGCAGCCGGTGCCTTACGCCATTGAGCGTTATTTACAGGAAACTCAGCGTCTGTATGGCGTGCTGAACCGCCAGTTAGAGAAAAATGTCTATATCGCCGGGGAGAATTACAGTATCGCCGACATGGCCACTTATCCGTGGGTCGCGGCTCATGAACGCCAGCGTATTGATCTGGCTGGATACCCTGCCGTACGCAACTGGTTCGAACGGGTTAAAAGCCGCCCGGCGACACAAAAAGCCTACGCGCTGGCGCAGGTTCAGTAAGCCCCTTCAGCCTGCCGGAGGCGTTCTGAATATCTCAGAATAAAAAACCCTTAACTGTGCTCCATATCGCGAGTTAATTGCGATGACTCATCTATGATTAAAGACAGTTCATCCGCGTATTCAGACAGTTAAGGATCCCGATATGAAGATCTTGATTACCGGCGCCACCGGCCTCATCGGAAGAAAATTGACCGAACGGCTTCTTGAGCAATCTCATCAGATCACCGCCCTGAGCCGTGCCCCTGAACGCGCGGCGAAAATACTCGGGTCGCAGGTTTCCGTCTGGGAAACGCTGGAAGGAAAAACCTCGCTCGACGGTTTCGATGCCGTAATTAACCTTGCCGGTGAACCCATTGCCGACAAACGCTGGACCAAAGAACACAAAGCGTTGTTATGCGAGAGCCGCTGGAAGCTGACAGAAAAGCTGGCAACGCTGATTAACGCCAGTGAAAAGCCCCCTGCCGTGTTTATCTCCGGTTCGGCGGTCGGCTATTACGGCGATCAGGGCCAGGCTCTGGTGCCTGAAGATGAGCCGCCTAACAAGCAGTTTACCTGGCAATTGTGTGCCCGCTGGGAAGCACTGGCGATGTCAGCACAAAGCGCGGCGACGCGTGTTTGTTTGCTGCGCACCGGCATCGTACTGGCTGAAAAAGGCGGTGCGCTGGCCAAAATAGTTCTGCCCTACCGCGCCGGTCTCGGTGGCCCGCTCGGTGATGGTCAGCAATACATGCCATGGATCCACATCAACGACATGATTGACGGGATTCTGTTCTTGCTGGAACACGAAACACTTTCCGGCCCGTTCAATATGGTGTCGCCGTATCCGGCGCGCAACGAGCAATTCAGTGCCCTGCTCGGCGAAGTATTGCACCGCCCGGCGTTTATGCGGGCACCCGCGCCTGTGGTGCGCTTGCTGATGGGCGAATCAGCTGTATTAGTGCTGGGTGGTCAGCGGGCAGTGCCGCGCCGGCTGGAAGCAGCAGGGTTTATTTTTAAGCATCAGGAGTTAAAGGAAACGCTGGAGGATTTGCTGGGATGAAGGGTCTTGCAGCCCTTCACCCTGCTCAACCAGATTGGGGTCTCATAGGTACAATGGCGCGGTACTGGCGCTTTTTAAAAACTGATCGGGGGGATGTTTCGGTTTCTCAATAACTGAGATTACTTAACTTTCTGCACCGAAACCGCCCAAAGGAGGAAAGTGCTTTTCCTCCTTTGGATTCCTCCTCGCTTTTTCAACAAGCGCTTCGCTCGCTGGCTATGTTTCAGCTATCACTGCGACAGGCTGGAAATCTTGCCGCTGCGCGGTGCCTTCTCTCGGTCCTGAAGCCTTGGTCTTCAGGCCGCTCCGTTCAGCAAGATTTCTGAATCGCCCGCACGTTCTTAAATTCAAAAACAGAGAGGTTTTATCTTTTAGAAATGTTGATTGGCGTGCTCAAAAATGGCACCGAATGAACGGTTCGAGACCTATGGCTCGAAGCCTGAAATGAGGGAATCGCGGAGCGATGACATTTTGCGCCACACTCAGAACGATCAGAACATGTCCTTCGTTCCAGCGACAGCGCGCAGTGAAAAAGCGAGGGGAGTGCAGAGGGGAAAAGCCTTTCCCCTCTGCTCGGTTTCGGCGAAATATCTCGTGTGAGAACTGTTATTGAGAAACCGAAACTTTCACAATTCAATTTCCCCCCCTCAGGTTCTACTCCTTCACATCCACCTGATAAAACACATGTTTCCCAAACGGGTCCACTTCATAACCGCTCACTTCTTTGCGTACCGGTTCGAAAATGGTCGAGTGGGCGATCATCACCGCCGGTGCCTGATCGTGCATCATCTGCTGGGCCTGCTCGTAAAGCGCCACGCGTTTCGCATGATCGGTGGTTTCTTTCGCTTCGGTGATCAACTGGTCAAACGGCGCGTAACACCATTTCGCTGAGTTCGAACCGCCCTTCGCGGCATTACAGGTAAACAGCGGACCAAAGAAGTTATCCGGGTCACCGTTCGCCGTTGTCCAGCCCATCAGCGCTGCCATATGTTCGCCGTTACGGATACGGGTCTGGTATTCACCCCATTCGTAACTGACGATATGCGCTTTCACGCCAATTTTTGCCCAGTCCGCCTGGATCATTTCCGCCATACGCCGGGCGTTCGGGTTATACGGACGCTGTACCGGCATCGCCCATAAATCGATATCAAAACCGTTCGGCATCCCGGCTTCGGTCAGAAGAGCTTTGGCTTTCTCCGGTGAGTAATCGTAATCCACCAGTTTGTCGTTGTAACTCCAGACCCCCGTCGGCAGCAGCGTTTTCGCGACGGTTCCCGTACCGTGGAACACCGCTTCAATGATCTGTGGTTTGTTAATAGCCATGGTCAGCGCCTGACGCACTTTCACATTATCCAGCGGCGCTTTCTGCGTATTGAACGACAGGAAACCCGTGTTCAGGCCAGCCTTGCTCATCAGGTTGATGTCTTTATTGGCGCGCATACGATCCAGATCAGCCGGATTCGGGAACGGCATCACCTGGCATTCGTTTTTCTCGAGTTTGGCGAGCCGCATTGAGGCGTCAGGCGTAATGGTATACACCAGACGGTCAATTTTGGATTTGCCCTGCCAGTAGTCCGGGAACGCTTTGTACAGCAGGCGCGTATCTTTCTGGTACTGCACCAGCTCAAACGGCCCGGTCCCAATCGGATCCTGATCCAATTTTTCCGGTGTACCGGCTTTAAGCATCTGATCGGCATATTCCGCCGAGAGGATGGAAGCAAAATACCACGCCAGATCGGCCACGAACGGCGCTTCGGGACGTGTCAGGTTAAAGCGCACCGTGTAATCATCCACCTTATCAATGCTGCCGATAAGATCGCCCATTTTCAGGCTGTCGAAGTTAAGGTAAGTGCCGCCGGAAATTTTATGATAAGGGTTATTCTCGTCTTTCTGGCGCATGAACGAGAAGATCACGTCGTCAGCGTTGAAGTCGCGGGTGGGTTTGAACAACTTGCTGCTCTGGAATTTCACGCCTTTACGCAGGTGGAAGGTATAGGTTTTACCGTCTGCGCTGACCTCCCAGCTTTCCGCCAGACTCGGCACCAGTTCTGTAGTACCGATTTTGAAATCCACCAGACGGTTATAAATTGGCGCAGCGCTGGCATCCACGGAAGTGCCCGATGTATAAAGTTGCGGGTTGAATTGCTCAGGCGAGCCTTCGGAGCAGTAAACCAGCGTTTTAGCACAAACGCCGCTGGTGATGGTTAACGCCAGTAAACCTGTGCTTATTTTTAAGATGTTGTGTTTCATTCTTTTCCCTATTTTCCCTGTCCGGAGAGTGTTTAGATCTTCTTCATCGTGGAACCTAAAGCAAAAACAGATTAACATCTGAATAACACGTAGTAATACTTTGTTATATATGAAAATCTTATAACAGGGAACAATATTTGCGCACATTCAGAGGTTAAGATGTCGACAACAATCGCAACACAGCTTACCGAACGCTTCTACCGCTATCTCTCCGTGACATCACAAAGTGATGCCAGCGCGACGACCTTACCGAGCACGCCGGGCCAGCACGACATGGCGCGGTTGCTGGCTGAAGAACTGCATCAGCTGGGTCTGGAAAATATTCAGATCGATGAATATGCCACCGTGACGGCAGTCAAATCCGGCACCAAAAAAGGGGGGCCGCGTATCGGTTTTATCACGCATATCGATACCGTGGATGTCGGCCTGCGCCCGGATATTCATCCGCAGACATTGCGTTTTACCGGTGAGGATGTGTGTCTGAACAAGGCGCTGGATATCTGGCTGCGCCCTGCGGAACGCCCGGAAATCTTACCTTACAAAGGTGAGGATATTATTTTCAGCGACGGTACCAGCGTGCTGGGCGCGGATAATAAAGCGGCGGTCACTGTCGTGATGACATTGCTGGAAAACCTGACGGCTGAGCAGGAATACGGCGATATCGTGGTGGCGTTTGTGCCTGACGAAGAAATTGGTCTGCGCGGTGCCAAGGCGTTGGATCTCGCCCGCTTTGATGTCGATTTTGCTTACACCATCGACTGCTGCGAACTCGGCGAAGTGGTGTATGAAAACTTCAATGCGGCAGCGGCAGAAATTACCTTCACCGGCGTGACAGCGCATCCGATGTCGGCCAAAGGCGTGCTGGTGAATCCGCTGCTGATGGCGCAGGATTTCATCAGTCATTTTGACCGCGCTGAAACCCCTGAAAACACTGAAGGCCGGGAAGGTTATATCTGGTTCAACGGCATGAGCGCTTCGCAGCAAGGCGCGGAACTGAAAGCTTCTATTCGCGATTTCGACAGCGCCAGTTTTGCCGCCCGTAAGCAGAAAATTCAGGATGTGGCGAAAGAGATAGCCGCGCAGTATCCGACCGCAAAAGTCTCAGTTGAGATCAGCGATACCTACAGCAATATCAGCAGCGCCATCGGCGAAGATCGCCGGGCGATCGACCTGATCTTTGCCGGCCTGAAAGAAATTGGCGTGGAGCCGAAAGTGATCCCGATGCGTGGCGGCACCGACGGCGCAGCATTATCGGCCAAAGGATTACTGACGCCGAACTACTTTACCGGCGCGCACAATTTCCACTCGAAGTTTGAGTTCCTGCCGGTGAATTCGTTTGTGAAGTCCTATGAACTGACCGTTCAGCTGTGCCTGCTGGCTGCGAAAGATTAATTCGACTCGCTTTTTATCTTGCTCCTCCCCCTGCGAAGGGGGAGGGAGTTTTTGTTACTTCAATGCACCTGACAGGAACTGTTGCAGACGGGCGCTTTTCGGATTGCCAAAGACTTCAGCAGGATCGCCCTGCTCTTCAATCACACCCTGATGCAGGAAGATGACATGGCTGGAGACATGACGGGCAAACTCCATCTCATGCGTTACCACCACCATGGTTTTTCCCTCTTCCGCCAGCTTTTGCATGATACGCAGCACCTCGCCGACCAGTTCAGGATCCAGCGCGGAAGTCGGCTCATCAAACAGCAGCACTTCCGGTTCCATCGCCAGCGCGCGGGCAATAGACACACGCTGTTGCTGACCGCCTGACAAGTTCACCGGATATTTACCTTGTGCGCGGGCATCAATACCCACTTTATCGAGGTATTTCACCGCACGTTCACGCGCTTCGGCTTTGCTCAGCCCCAGCACCTGCACCGGCGCTTCCATGACGTTTTCCAGCACCGTCATGTGGCTCCACAGGTTGAAATGCTGGAACACCATCGTCAGTTTGGTACGCAGCAGCTGCAGTTGCTTCTTATCAAACACTTTCAGCTGACCGTCGGTGTCGCGCACCATGCGGATATCCTGATTATTAACGCTGATCGAGCCTTCGCTTGGTTTCTCGAGGAAGTTAATGCAGCGCAGGAAGGTACTTTTTCCGGAACCTGATGAACCGATAATACTGATCACATCACCCGCATTGGCCGACAACGAAACACCTTTCAGCACTTCGTGGTCGCCATAGCGCTTGTGGAGATCGAGAACCGCTAATTTGTTTTCTGGCATAAAGTTATTCCGCAAAAATAATTCTTATTAATGAGCTTGGGGCTTTACGTGAGCCAGCCAGCGTTTTTCCGCCTTGCGGAACAGCCCGATCAGGACAAAAGAAACACAAAGATAAATCACTGCTGCAATCCCGAAAGCATAAAACGGCTGATACGTCGCCGAGTTGATGTCGCGGGCTATTTTCAGCACGTCCGGTACCGTGGCGGTAAATGCCAGCGCGGTGGAGTGCAACATCAGAATGACTTCATTACTGTAAGCAGGCAGCGCCGTACGTAATGCCGACGGCAAAATAATGCAGGTGTACAGTTTAAAGCGTGAGAAACCGTAGGCATTGGCCGCTTCGATTTCGCCGTGCGGTACTGCGCGGATAGCACCGGCAAAAATCTCGGTGGTGTAGGCACAGGTGTTGAGCGTCAGCGCCAGAATCGTACAGTTAAGCCCGCTGCGGAAGAAGGCATTGAGGAAGTCGGTACCACGCACGATTTCCAGGCTGTACATCCCCGAATAAAACACCAGCAACTGAACATACAGCGGCGTTCCGCGGAAAATATAGGTGTACAGCCAGATCGGATAACGCAGGAATTTGTTAGAAGACACGCGCCCCACCGCCATCGGTACCGCCAGTAATCCGCCTATCACCACGGAGCTGATCAGTAACCACAGGGTGATCGCCAGACCGGTAAAACGGTAGCCATCGCTGTAGAGCAAAGACATACCGTACTGTTGTAAAATCTCGATCATAGATCAGCCCTCTTCACACCCAGCGAATAACGGCGATCAAGCCATACCAGCACGCCGTTCGACAGCGTGGTGAAAATCAGATAAACCACTCCCGCCACAATCGCAAAATAGAACGGCTGATACGTGCCTTTCCCGGCCAGTTGCGTGGCTTTGACCACATCATTCAGACCCAGCAAGGACACCAGCGCGGTGGCTTTGAGAATAACCTGCCAGTTGTTGGCAATACCCGGCAGTGCAAAGCGCATCATGGCCGGAAATAAAATTCGTCGGAAAATCTGTGAACCGCTGAACCCGAAAGCCGTCGCAGCTTCGATTTGTCCACGCGGGACCGCCATAAACGCACCACGGAACGTCTCAGTGAAATAAGCCCCGTAGATAAAGCCCAGCGTGATAATACCGGCGCTCATCGGATCGATATCAATTTGCGTCAATCCCAGTGATTCGGTGACGCTGTTAAGCGCAATCTGCAACCCGTAGAAAATCAATAACATTAATACCAGATCAGGTACGCCGCGAATAAGCGTGGTGTAGCAACCAAAAAAACCAGACACGATCCGGTTCTTTGACAGTTTCCCGCCCGCGCCGATTAACCCTATCACCAGCGCCAGAATGACTGACGAAATCGCCAGCTCCAGTGTCACTAACGTGCCCTGGATAATTACCTGGGAATACCCATACAGCATGGTTTTTTCCTGTCTTTAGTGGATCCCTGCGCAGACAAAAAGACGGCCAGCGTCAGAACCGCAGGGAGCGGCACACCGCCCCCTTTGGCACATCTCACGACGCGTATCAGCCGCCGTAAACATCAAAGTCGAAGTATTTTTTCGCCAGTTTGTCGTAAGTCCCGTCTTTACGCATGCTGTCAAATGCCTTATTCAGTGCGTCTTTCAGGTCAGTATCCGTCTTACGCAGACCCATGCCGGTGCCCACGCCGAAGAATTTATCGTCTTTAACTGACGGGCCAGCAAACGCGTAATCTTTACCTGCAGCCTGTTTCAGGAAGCCTTCGCTGCCTGCCACTTCATCCTGGAATGCCGCGTCAAGACGACCGGAAGCCAGATCCGCATAAATCAGATCCTGGTTCTGGTAAGCGACTACGTTGATGCCTTTTGGCTGCCACATCGCGTTGGCATAAGCTTCCTGAGTGGAACCCTGCAGAACACCGACATTTTTACCTTTCAGCGCATCCAGAGTAGGCAGAACTTTAGAACCTTTAGGCGCGATCAGACGGGCGTTAGCGGCGTAAAGTTTCTCTGTGAAATCAATTTCCTGCTGGCGTTTTTCAGTGATGGATAATGAGGAAATAATCGCATCAATCTTTTTCGCTTTCAGGGACGGGATCAGCGCATCAAAATCACTTTCAACGTAAGTGCATTTAATGGCTGCACGTTTGCACATCTCGTTGGCCAGGTCGATATCAAAACCAACCAGCTTGCCGCTGGAGTCTTTTGATTCAAATGGGGCGTAAGTCGGATCAGTACCGATATTAATTGCTTTAGGCACGGCAGCAAATGCACTACCTGCACTGGCTAAGACCAGAACCAGCGGGAGAACCTTGAACAACTTTTTCATACATTAGCCTCAGTGATTATTCATCTGTTGTGGTTGTGTGTGCGTGAATGAACGTCTTTTTATAGTTTGCTGAACGATGCAAATGGCTTTTTGCCAGATTTTCTCATGCACTTTTCGTGCCGTTTCTCCGCATCGCGACTTTCCGCAGCGAGAGAGTGAAAACCGGTCAAAAAAGCATCGGGATAATGAAAGTTTTCAAAGGTCTGAGGGAAGGATAGCTGAAGGGAGGTTTAACACTGCACCCCAATGAATCAAATTGTGATCATTGTTGGTGCAATGTAACTGAAGTGCGCGAAATGAGTGCGTATTGGGACGTGAAAGTTTAACGACTGCCCTGCCATCGAACAAATAAGTCTTCCGGCAGTTCGATATCAAACTGATCAATCACCCGGTTTACCGTCTGATCGATGATATCTTCCACCGAGGCCGGGCGATGATAAAACGCCGGAACCGGCGGCATAATGACAGCACCCAGTTCAGCGGCCTGGGTCATCAGCCGTAAATGGCCGAGATGCAGCGGCGTTTCACGCACACACAACACCAGACGGCGGCGCTCTTTCAACACCACGTCGGCTGCACGGGTCAGCAAACCGTCGGTGTAACTGTTTACGATGCCGGAAAGCGTTTTGATCGAGCAGGGCAAAATCACCATTCCGGCAGTTTTAAAAGAACCGGAAGAAATGCTGGCCGCGATATCGCGGGAATCATGCACCACATCGGCCAGCGCCTGAACGTCGCGTAGTGTGAGATCGGTTTCCAGTGTCATCGTCTGGCGGGCCGCATTGCTCATCACCAGATGTGTTTCGATATCAGGTACGCTCTGCAATACCTGCAAGAGCCTGACACCATAGATTGCGCCGCTGGCGCCGGAAATACCGACGATAAGTCGTTTCATGAACACTGCCTTAGAAAAATGAACCCGGACCCGGTGGTGCCAATACTGACATAAATTCAGGCATAAAAAAACGCGCCCGCCCGGTGTTCACCGGAGGGGCGCGTTTATGCGGATGTCAGCAACCGGCTAATCAGCCTTCGTTGTGCATCTCAAGGTTTTCAGCTTCCTGCTGGCCACGCAACGCCTGAGCGTCGTCATTGCGCAGGGCTTCGAGGTATTCCAGATAGTTCTGGTCAACGTCTTTGGTGACGTAAACACCGTCGAAAACTGAACATTCGAATTTCTCGATATCCATATTGTCTTCTTTCACTGCGGCGATCAGGTCGCTCAGATCCTGGAAGATCAAGGCATCAGCACCAATTATCTGGTTGATTTCACTGACTTCACGGCCATGGGCAATCAGCTCGTTCGCGCTTGGCATATCGATACCGTACACGTTCGGGAAACGGATTTCCGGTGCCGCAGACGCCAGATAAACACGTCGCGCTCCGGCTTCACGCGCCATCTCAACAATCTGTTGAGAGGTGGTGCCACGCACGATGGAGTCATCCACCAGCAACACGTTTTTATCACGGAATTCAGCGCGGTTAGCATTCAGTTTACGGCGTACAGATTTACGGCGTTCCTGCTGGCCCGGCATGATAAAGGTACGGCCGACATAGCGGTTTTTCACAAATCCCTGACGGTACGGTTTATCCAGGATGCGAGCGATTTCCAGCGCGATATCACAGGAGGTTTCCGGGATCGGGATCACCACGTCAATATCCAGGTCTTCCCATTCACGGGCAATTTTCGCGCCCAGCTTTTCACCCATACGAACACGGGCGCTGTAGACGGAAATTTTATCGATGAAGGAATCCGGACGCGCGAAATACACGTATTCGAACAGGCACGGATTGTACTGCGGGTTCTCGGCACACATACGGGTGAACAACTGACCTTTTTCGGTGATATACACCGCTTCACCCGGCGCAACGTCGCGCAGGAACTCAAAGCCCAGCGTATCGAGTGCCACACTCTCAGAAGCCACCATGTACTCATTACGGCCATCTTCCAGCGTACGTTTACCAATAACCAGCGGACGGATACCGTGCGGGTCACGGAACGCCAGCATGCCATGACCGATAATCATCGCCACACACGCGTAGGCACCACGGATTTTCAGATTCACTGCGGCAACCGCAGCAAAAATGTTGTCAGCTTCCAGCGGGTAATGCTGGAAACGATCCAGTTCACTCGCCAGGATATTGAGCAGGATCTCAGAATCGGACGTGGTGTTCACATGACGGCGCTGGCCTTCGAACAGGTTGCTGCGCAATTCGTGAGCATTGGTCAGGTTGCCGTTATGGGCAAGGGTAATGCCGAACGGAGAGTTGACGTAAAAGGGTTGAGCTTCTGAAGCGCTGGAACTGCCAGCCGTCGGGTAGCGCACATGGCCGATACCCATGTTGCCCTGTAAGCGTTGCATATGGCGGGCTTCGAAAACATCCTTCACCAGGCCATTCGCTTTACGTAAACGGAAGTTATTATTCGCGTCGATGGTGGTGATGCCTGCGGCATCCTGACCACGGTGTTGTAACACCGTTAACGCGTCATAAATCGACTGGTTTACCGGCATGAAACCGGCGATACCGACAATACCGCACATGTTGTCTTTTCCTCTTCAGCGCTGCCAAAACTAAATATGTTTTGGCAAGAAACTCGACGTGCTCTGCAGGTAGTCAAAGAACCACCTGATGATATAACTGAACTGTGGGATCAACTGGGATTGTTTCCAGTCTTCACTTTGCGAAAAACCGGTAAAAGTATCGAGGAAGAACAGCATCGCGGAGACAATTAACACCCCGCGCAGTGCGCCGAAGCACACACCTAACACCCTGTCAGTGCCGGACAACCCGGTTCTTTCAACCAGTGAACCAATCACATAGTTGACAATTGCACCTACGATCAACGTCGCGATGAACAAGATGGCAATTGCGATCCCGTTTCGAACTAACTCATCTTCGAAACGTGTGAAGTAGATGGCGAGGTAAGGGTAATAATGGCTGGCAACAAAAAAGGCGCAAGCCCAGGTTACCAGCGATAAAGCCTCACGAACAAAGCCACGGATCAAACTGACTAAAGCAGAAAATCCGATAACCGCAATAATGACGTAATCAATCCAGACCATTAACTATTCCAGTGTCTAATCCAGTCACATCTGCCCCGGCATCCAGTTCGCGGCGAATTCTAACAGAAAAAGAAAACGTTTGCGTAGGGGAAATCAGCCGGTCAGACAAATTAATAATAGCGATTAAAAAAACCTCAATCGCAGCATAAACCTATAAAAATCCAACCAGAGGATCTTATAGAAAAAGGGCACAAATCGCTTGTGCCCTCCGTGGTATTTTTTATGTTTTAACGACTCCCTCCCCTGCGAAGGGGAGGGTTGGGGTGGGGTATTAATGGCAACGTTGAATCTGGCGTTGCCCGCTAAACCCCCTCCCCGCCTCCCCCTTCGCAGGGGGAGGCGCAAAGTCAGTGTGCGGAGTAAGCGCGAACCTGCCCACCCAATCCGCTCAGCTGTTGCAGTTGCGGAAGTGACGCTTCGAGTTTTTGCTTCGAGGCATCCGGGCCGACGTACAGGCGCGTGATCTGCCCCTGTACCGGTGTTGCAGGCACTGTGTAAGCACGGAAACCAGACAACCGCAAATTCGCCACAATCTCATTGGCTTTGGCGGCATTTTTCAATGCGCCAAGCTGCACCACATAAGACTGCCCTGTCGGCGCTTTTTCTGCCGGCGCAGCCTTCGGCTGTTCAACCGGTTTTGGCTGTTCAGCAACGGCCTTCGGTTGCTCAACCGGTTTTGGCTGTTCGACCGGCTTCGGTTTCACCGTTGGCTTCGCTTCCACCATCGGTTTCGGTTCGATCACTTTGGGTTTTTGAGGAGCAGGCTGCACCGGTTTTTTCTGCTCAGGCAGTGTGGTGACCGGCGGCGCTTCTATCGTGGTATTACCCGGCGCCACATTGCCATGATTGGCGGCGTTGGTGTTATTGGCAGGACTTGTATCGTCCTGTTCACCATTCATCATCTGATCGGCACCTTCCGGCGGCTGAGCAGGCAAAGATTGCGTGACCGGTGGCACCAAGTCCTGTTCCTCAACATCACCCGGTTTTGGCACCAATGGAATAGACGCAAATTCGTCTTCGTAATGCTTTTTCTTGCCGTCGAGTAAACCAGGCAAAATGATGACACCCAGTGCCACCAGAATGACCGTCCCGACCAGACGATTTTGAAACTTACTTGCCACTGGTTTTCCCCGTGTCTATAGCATCCATTACGTGAGCTACGGTATGGAACGAGCCGCAGACAATCACAATATCCTGAGGAGCCGCCTCCTGCATAGCCTGTTTCCAGGCAGACTCCACATCATCAAACTGGCGCGCCTGCGGCAGATGGACGGTCAGTTCTTCGACACTGGCCCCGCGCGGGCCTTCCAGCGGCGCGCAATACCATTCATCCACCTGCGGCGACAGGCAAGCCAGCGTACCGGCAATATCTTTGTCTTTCAACATTCCGACGACGGCACGCACTTTGCCACCCTTTCGCGGCTGTTCCGCCAGACGTCCGGCCAGATACGCTGCCGCATGCGGATTGTGCGCGACATCCAGGATCAGCCTTGGCGATTCACTCACCGTCTGGAAACGTCCCGGCAAAGCAGCGCGCTGTAAACCGCTGCGCAACGCGGCTTCAGGGATATCCAGTGTTGAATAATGCAGTGCAGCCAGCGCGGTCGCGGCGTTAGCCAGCGGTACATTCGGCAACGGTAAACCTTCCAGCACGTTAACCTCATTACCTTCTTCCCGCGCTGCCCAGCGCCACTGTCCGGCATCCGCAGAAAAATGCCAGTTCACATCGCGGCGGTGTAAATCCGCATGTTTTTCCTGCGCAACCGCAGCAATGGATTGTGGCATATCCGGCTCACCAACCACGGCCGGTTTACCGGCGCGGAAAATACCGGCTTTTTCGCGGCCAATACTTTCGCGGTCAGATCCCAGCCAGTCGGTATGATCCAGCGCAATACTGGTGACGACAGCCACGCTGGCATCGACAATATTAGTCGCATCCAGACGACCGCCCAGCCCGACTTCAAGTATCACCACATCCAGCTTAGCCTGTTTAAACAGCTGCAACGCCGACAATGTGCCGTATTCAAAGTAGGTCAGCGAGATATCGCCACGGCCAGCCTCCAGCCCCGCAAAAGATTCGCAATGCGCAGATTCCGCTAATTCTTCCCCCTGAATACGGACCCGTTCAGTGTAGCGCACCAGATGCGGGGAGCTGTAAACGCCCACACGGTAACCCGCCGCCATCAGGATGGATTCCAGCGTCGCGCAGGTGGTGCCTTTACCATTGGTTCCGGCCACGGTGAAAACCAGCGGCGCAGGCGTCAGTAAGTCGAGTTTGGCGGCAACCGCTTTGACCCGGTCAAGGCCAAGCTCAATAGCCTGAGAGTGGAGATGTTCAAGATAATAAAGCCACGTGGCCAAAGGCGACGTGGCTTGGGGAATAAGTTGATTTTGCATGAGTCCCGTTCAACCTTGTCAGGTTCACTTCGACACTACATCACCAGACTGTGACAGCAGGCAATGCCCTCTTTGTCAGATCACACCAACAGAGTAAAAGCACGGCTGTCTGTTTTGCAGAAAAACAGTGTGGGCGGCACAACACGCGGTGGCCGCCCGAATAACTGACCGGCGTTTACCCTGTTCGATCAGGCATCCTGGTTGTCAGCGGCAGAACCGTTGACAGCAACATGGACGTCAGCCACTTTCGGCTCCGGTTGCCCGGTCAGTTTCGCCAGAACGCTGCCCAGTTTGGCGCGCATTTCCGGACGACGTACGATCATATCAATCGCACCTTTTTCGATCAGGAATTCACTGCGCTGGAAGCCCGGCGGCAGTTTTTCACGAACGGTTTGCTCGATAACACGTGGACCGGCAAAACCGATCAGCGCCTTCGGCTCCGCGACGTTAATGTCACCCAGCATTGCCAGACTGGCAGAAACACCGCCCATCGTAGGGTCAGTCAGTACAGAAATGTATGGCAGGCCACGTTCCTGTAACTTCGCCAGTGCTGCACTGGTTTTCGCCATCTGCATCAGCGACATCAGCGCTTCCTGCATACGGGCGCCGCCACTGGCAGAGAAACAGACCAGCGGGCAGTTATCTTCCAGTGCCTGCTCAACGGCACGCACAAAACGTGCACCCACGACGGACGCCATTGAACCGCCCATGAAAGCAAATTCAAACGATGCGACCACGATTGGCATGCCAAACAGCGTACCTTTCATGACGACCATGGCGTCTTTTTCGTTGGTTTCTTTTTGTGCTGCAACCAGACGATCTTTGTATTTCTTGGAATCTTTAAACTTCAGAACATCTTTAGGCTCAAGCTCACTGCCTAACTCAATCTCACTGCCCTCGTCCATGAAAGTGGACAGACGCATACGCGCGGTAAGGCGCATATGGTGGTCGCACTTAGGGCACACCATGAGATTGCGCTCAAGCTCGGCGCGGTAAAGGACCTGCCCGCAGCTGTCACATTTAGTCCAGACGCCCTCAGGAATACTTGCCTTACGGGTTTGCGAGTCAGTGCTCTTACTAAGAATTCGTTCAATCCAGCTCATCGATAACCTTTCTGTTTGAACCCGGCCGAAGCCAGTCCGCTGTTCATGCTGTAACAAGTCCCCTGAAACCTACCCAAAATCGCCTGTGTACGGGGTGATAAAAAACCTCACACACCGCGCCACAGAAGGGTTGTTCGCAGGAACAGACCATAAATTGTCGCTCATTAAACCATAACGGCCAGACACTGTGGATAAAAAACTGGTCCTACCCTCAGGTTTAATGCCTTAAATTTTAAAGCGCTTGCGTAAAAAACGTACGGAATTAATCCTGTTGACGCTTTTCTTTGGCCGCTGCGCGTTTGTGCCGCCAGATTTCAATCACACCCGGCAGGATGGAAACCACAATGATTGCCACGATCAGTAATTTCAGATTTTCCTGAACAATCGGCAGATCGCCGAAAAGGTAGCCAGCATAGGTAAATAACAGCACCCAAACCAGTGCACCAATCACGTTATACGCAGCGAAATGGCGGTAAGACATATGCCCCATACCGGCCACAAACGGTGCAAACGTGCGGACGATCGGCACGAAGCGCGCAAGAATAATCGTTTTGCCGCCATGTTTCTCGTAAAACTTATGCGTCTTGTCCAAATAACTGCGACGGAAAATCTTTGAATCAGGATTACTGAACAGACGTTCACCAAATACCCGTCCGATAGTGTAGTTCACCGCATCGCCGAGTATCGCCGCAATCGCCATCAGGAACGCCATCAGATGAACGTTCATGTCGTTGCCCGGCAACGCCGCCAGCGCACCTGCTACGAACAATAATGAGTCACCCGGCAGGAAAGGTGTCACCACCAGACCGGTTTCGCAGAACAAAATCAGGAATAAAATGCCGTAAACCCAGATGCCATACTGCGCAACCAGCTCCGCTAAATGCACATCAATATGCAAAATAAAATCAATGACAAAGTGAATAAAACCCATTTGATTTTCCACCTCTTTCCGGTTTAACAGCCCATTTAAACAATCGCTTGATCCGTTCCTTAATCTTCGAGGAACAGGGGTCCCATATTCACCTGAGGCAGCGCAAATTTCTCAGGGTAATCCACGCAGACCAGATATAACCCTTCAGGCTTGCCCGTAGCTGCCGCAAGATTGCGATCTTTCGCTGCCAGTAGCTCTCCCATCCAGCCAACAGGCTGATTACCGGCACCGATTTCCACCAGGCTCCCCACGATATTGCGCACCATGTGATGAACAAACGCATTAGCCTTGATATCGACCACCACATAGCTGCCGTGACGGCTCACATTCACATGCATCACATAACGCCACGGCGTACGCGACTGGCACTGTGATGCACGAAAAGACGTGAAATCGTTCTCACCCAGCAGCGCCTGACCGGCAAGCTGCATTTTTTCGACGTCGAGCGGCATGTGAACATGGGTCACGCCGGCATGCAAAATCGCTGAACGGTAACGGTTGTTATAAATAACGTATCGATACCGGCGGGCGGTGGCGCTGAAACGGGCATGAAAATCCTCGCCCACATTCGCACACCAGCGCACAGCGATATCTTTGGGCAAATGGGTATTCACCCCCATCGTCCACGCCGCGTCTTTGCGCAGCACCGGCGTGTCGAAATGCACCACCTGCCCCGTTGCGCTGACGCCTGCGTCTGTACGCCCGGCGCAAAACACGACGATCGGTGCATTGGCCACACGGCTCAGTGCTTTTTCCAGACACTCCTGCACGCTGGCGACGCCCTGCTGACGCTGCCAGCCAAAATAGGCACTGCCGTCATATTCAATGCCTAACGCCACACGTCCGGCAACCGGTGCGGTGCTGACGTCAGCGATCACTTCATCGGACATAATCAGTACCAGTACTCGTTAATCAGCTTCTCTGCGGTTTCCACCGCCATCAGTGCGCCGCCAAAACGGACGTTGTCAGCCACTGACCAGAATTGCAGTAACTCAGGAATGCCGTAGTCATTACGGATACAACCGATGCTCAGATTGGCATTACCGGACGCATCACTGACCTGCGTCGGGAAATCATCTTCATCGCTCAGATTAATATCATCAATGCGTTCGAGTTCAGCGCGCGCTTCTTCCGCTGACAGCGGACGCAAACCTTCCATATGAACCACCTGCGCGTGACCGTAAAACACCGGCGACTGCACGCAACTGACAGAAATCGGCAGCCCATCGTCCTGCAACACTTTGCGAACCTGATCCACCAGACGGCGTTCCTGACGCACACTGCCCTCTTCATCACTGACCAGCGGTAACAGGTTAAACGCCAGTTGTTTGCTGAAAATGCCTTCTTCTGCCGGAATGCCGTTCAGCAGACGGGCGCTTTGCCCGGCCAGATCGTCAACCGCGGCTTTGCCCAGCGCAGAAACGGAAAGCAAAGAAGTGACATGCAGACGCGACAAACCGGCCTGTTCGGTCAGTGGTTTGATGGCGGTCAGCAGTTGGCTGGTCAGGCTGTCGGCCACGGCCACGATATTGCGGTTGCGGTAATGAGACAGTGCGTCAGGGTTCACGCCCGGCACCACCAGAGGAATATCATGTTCAAGAGAGAACAGGCCGCTGCTGTCGATGACCAGACAGCCCTGATTTGCCGCTTCTTCGGCATACAAGGCAGAAGCCTCAGAACCCGCAACAAAGAACGCCAGTTGGACCTGCGACCAGTCGAACTCAGATGCCTGTTGTACGCGCAGACTTTTGCCGTTAAAACGCACGGTCTTACCGGCGCTGCGTTCACTTGCCAGCGGGAAGAGCTCACCAACCGGGAACTGACGATCAGCCAATAATTCCAGTAACGCATCACCGACTGCGCCCGTTGCGCCAAGCAGCGCAATATTCCAGCCATCAGACATGTTGGTATTCTCCAGAAAATAAAAGTACAAAATACAAGGGGCGATGATGATCACCGCCCTGTTTGCAAACGTGTTATCGCACCACTCGCGGCGAAAAAACTTAAGGCCGTTTTAAGCAGTGGCTAACTGGCTGTTAAAGCCCAGTTTTTTCAACACACCGGCGGTCGCCGCATCGTCGCAAATCACCCGTAAAGATGACCACTCACGACGTTCTTCATAGAACTTACGCAGCTTGTCGAATTCGCCCGGTTTTCCGGCGACACGGCGCAAAGGCCGGTCATCGCGGCGCACATCATACACTAAGTGAATAAGACGCAGCAGTTTGGCTTCGCTCAGCGCGCCACTCAGCGTCACTTCGGCAAATTCAGGCGCAGGGAGTAATGATTCCGGCGGCACCGTTTGTGGCTGACCGATAAACTGACTGAATGCTTCGAACACCTGTGTGGTGCCGCGTGCTTTCCCTTCCAGGCTGTAACCGGCGATATGTGCCGTGCCGATAGCAACTTTATCCAGCAACGCTAACGACAAATCAGGTTCCGGTTCCCAGACATCCAACACAGCCGTCAGTTTTTTGCTGCCATTCAGTGCGTCGAGCAGCGCGGCGTTATCCACCACCTCACCACGACAGGCGTTAATGAGGATCCGGTCAGCGGGCAGACGCGCCAGTAAATCCGCATCCACCAGATGATGTGTGGCATAAGGGCCGGACATATTCAGCGGCGTATGGAACGTCAGGATATCGGCTTCAGCGACCAGCTTCTCAAGCGGCCAGAATTCACCGGCATCACCCCGATCGGCTCGCGGCGGATCGCACAATAACGTGCGTACACCCAGCGCTTCAAGGCGGGTATTCAGACGTGAACCGACGTTACCGACACCAATGATCCCGACCGTTTTATCGCGCAGATGGAAACCGTCGCGCTGAGCAAGGATCAGCAAGGATGAGAAAACATATTCCACCACGGCAATGGCATTACAGCCGGGCGCGGCCGAGAAACCAATCCCTGCGCTGGCAAGCCATGCATCATCAACGTGATCGGTGCCCGCCGTGGCGGTACCCACAAATTTCACCGGTTTTCCCGCCAGCAAACTTTCGTTCACTTTGGTCACAGACCGCACCATCAACGCATCGGCATCATTCAGGGCATCTTGCGGGATAGGACGGCCAGGTACGGCCTGCACGTTCCCCAACCGGCTAAAAAGCTCGACGGCATACGGCATATTTTCATCAACCAGGATTTTCACGTTTGTCTCCGGCAGCATGGCCTAAAGAAAGAATAGAAAATAAAGAGGGCATTGATTTTGCCACGATACCGGGCCAGATCCCAACTTTCAGGGCACAGGTTTACCTGTCGTTACGAAAACGCTGCGGCGTGGTGCCGGAAACCTGCTGGAACATGGCGATAAATGCCGAAGACGAGCTGTAGCCCAGATCAAGCGCGACTTCCTGCACCGTTTTCCCCTGCTCCAGCAATGAGACCGAATGCAGGAAACGCAACCGCTGACGCCATTGGGCAAAACTCATCCCCAGTTCCTGCTGGCAACGCCGCGACAATGTTCGTTCGGTGGTATACACCTGCTTCGCCCATTGCGCCAGCGACGTATTATCCGCCGGGTTTTTCTCCAGTGCGCTCAGAACGGGGGCCAGTAATTTATTTTCCGATGTGGGTAAATAAGTGTTCTGACGGGGTGCCAGACTGATTTGATCCAGTAAAACGCGGCACATACGCAGATCCGTTTCACTCTGCGGCTCGGTCATATTCCGTGAGAAACAGTCATCAGCAATGGCGTTAAAAATGGCCGTCGGCGTCAGCAGGCAAGGCCCGGCGGGCAGATGGGTATCCAGCTCAGGCGCGATATCAATGACGCAAAAACGCGTGGTTTTACGGTTATAGCTTGAATGCTCAACCCCTGCGGGCACCCAGATAGCGAATTCACGCGGGGCCAGATAACGCTGTCCCGCCACGCGCATGGCAAGAACGCCGGATTTCACGCAGATAATCTGGCTCCACGGATGTGAATGCTCAACATACTCAGAATTCCCCTCCACAATTTCCCCGCGAAAAAGCAGGGTCACCGGCATCTTTTCCGGTAACGGCGGGTAATATCGGGGCAAAGAACTACGGGGCGCGGGCATAAATACCTTTTGTCTGTGAGCAACACGAGGATTGTCTGAATTACGCGATCAGTTGTCTGATTATCGTTATATATAACAAATAAGACAACCGTACACTGACGTGACGATTTACTCAGGAATAATATTCAATGAATGTGCTCTTTCCCCTGCTCGCCGTCCTGATCTGGTCGCTGAATGCTGTTGTCAGCAAAGCCTCGGCCAGCGCGATTGATCCTGCCGCCATTTCGTTCTACCGCTGGCTTCTGGCATTGCTGACGCTAACGCCTTTCGTTCTGCCCGGCATGCTGCGCAACCTTCAGGTGGTGAAACAATACGGGTGGAAACTGCTGATCCTCGGCCTGTTGGGCATGGTGCTGTATCAGAGTCTGGCTTACTACGCCGCACACAGCGTCAGCGCACTGTTTATGGGTATCCTGAATTCACTCATCCCGCTGCTGACCGTGCTGATTGGCCTGTTTGTGCTCAGTGTGGTCCCGACAGTGGGTGTGGCGCTGGGCAGTATTATTTCCCTCGGCGGTTTAGTCTGGCTGGTCAGTGCCGGGGATCCGGCGCAGTTGCTGCAACACGGCATCGGCACGGGCGAACTGATGATGTTTGCGGCTTCGGCCTCCTACGCGCTGTATGGCGTGCTCACCAAACGCTGGGCGATCCCGCTGCCGAACTGGCAGTCGTTGTATGTGCAGATCATTTTCGGCGTTTTATTGCTGCTGCCCAACTTCCTGCTCGCGAAGGATGTCAGCCTGACGGCACATAATATTCCGCTGGTGCTTTTCGCGGGGATCCCGGCGTCAATTATTGCGCCATTTTTGTGGATCCAGGGTGTGATCCGTTTGGGTGCCAATAAAGCGTCGATTTTCATGAATCTGTCGCCGATTTTCACTGCGGTCATCGCCGTACTGTTTCTGCACGAACAGTTGCACAGCTATCATCTGATTGGCGGAGGTATCACGCTTGCCGGGGTCATTCTGGCACAGCGTTTGCGCAAGCCGCTGTTCACCCGTAGCGCGTCCACGGAACAAAAATAAATTCTCTCAATCGTATGCCATCCTCACTGAAGAGGGTGGCGTCTTCCCTCCACTTTCTGCTTTCGCGCCCCGCCAGACGTTTTTAGCGGCTGTTTTAGGAAACAATATCCTGAAGAATCTTTCTCAGCCTTGCTATTCACTGTGTCGATTAAAACACTTTGCAGGTATGATGAGGCGCTTCCGCGCTCTGCGCCGTGCTTTTTACTTATCATTGAGTTTAAGCGACGTTTTAAATTTCCAGCGAAGGACGGTGATATGCAACCTTTGAGCGGCCCGGGCATGCCGGTTGGCGACAACAGAACACAACCCCAGGGTCAGACCGTTCCGGCTAAAGCAGGTACTGAGCTGCCATTAACGCCGGTACAGCGCACCACGCTGGAAAAACTGATCGTCAAACTGATGGCACTGACGCCAATCAAATCTGCTGAGATCTGGGCCAATTTGCGCCACGATCTTGCGTTGCCTCACGGTGCAGAAATCACCTCGCAGCAATTCCCGCAGGCCGAAGCGCTGTTGCAGGGAAAACTCTCGCAGGCGCAGGACAGCCATGCCTCGCGCCAGCTGATGCTGCAACTAACTGAGCTGCTGCCGCAGGGTAATAACCGGCAGGCGGTGAGCGATTTTATCCGCCAGAATTTCGGTCATACCGTACTGAGTCAACTGACGCATCCGCAGTTGCAACAGGTGCTGGATCTGATCCAGACCCGTCAGATGAATATCCCGCAGCCCCAGCAGACGCCGGTCACCGATCGTCCGTTGCTGCCTGCCGAACACAACAGCCTGCAACAGCTTGTCACCCGCCTCAGTGCAGCCACTGGCGAAGCCCCGGTGAAAGTCTGGCAGGAACTGTTTACCCTGGTTGGCGTGAAAGTGGGCGAACCTATACCGGCGAAGCATTTTCAGGTGCTCAGCCAGTTTATGCAGGTGAAAGCGTCACTGAGCCAGCAGACCACCGCACCGACGCTGACCACATTGCTGAGCGTGCTCAAGCAACCGGCCAGCACCCATGAAATTCATCAGCTAACGGAATACGCCGAAAACCGTTTCAGTGCGACGCTTTCCACGCCGCTGACGCAGGTTCAGGTCAGTGATCTGATTGGTGTGCTGTTCAGCCAGCGGGTTGACCGTTCTCCACGCGCCGATGATACAGACGATACATTCACCACCGTGACACGGACCGATCCTCAACCGATCATGAATCCGTTTATCGCGATGTTGCCGCCGTCCATGCAGGCGATGGGCGGCAAGCCGCTGTTGTTTATCGCGTTCGTGGTGGTCGTACTGCTGTTGTGGTTGCTGTTTTAATCCTGCAATAACGCCCTATCAACAACCGCAATCTGGCGGCATTTGTTCCCGTGAATACTGTCCGCGTTCTTCACCTGGCGTAACCGGGTGCTGATCGCGGATCCAGAAATCCAGCCCGCCAATCATTTCCTTTACCCTGAATCCAAGTTTCGCCAGTTTATACGCGCCCTGCGTTGAACCGTTGCAGCCGATTCCGTCGCAATACGTCACGTACACCAAGTCTTTGCTAAGTTCGCGGGTGCTTTCTGCTGTCATCAGTTTATGCGGAAAACTGACCGCGCCCGGCACATGGCCGCGTGCATAATGTTCAGCAGAACGGGTATCAATAACCACAATTGCGCTCACACCGTTTTGTAAATCCGCCGCGACATCGGCGGCATCAGTATAAAAACTCAGTTTCGACAACAAATACGCAGCACTGATTTCAGGTGACGGTGGTGCGAATCCCAAAACATAAGACTCTTGTTGCATAAACGCTTCCTCATTAAGTGATATGGCTGAAAACAGTTCCATCATCGCTGTTTTTGGTCTTATGATTAATGCCAATTTCAAGCCGATGATAAGACCCATTATGCCAGCACTGTCTCAGCCCTCTGCACTGATTACGCTTTTCGAAAACACAGCGACCAACGGTTCAGGCGCTGCGGCAGGTTTGCGTGACCGGCTGTGTGCTGCGTTGCGGCAGGCCATCAATTCCGGCGCGCTGGCTGGCGGAGAACGCTTGCCCTCTTCCCGCATTCTGGCCTGTGATCTGAAACTCTCACGGGTGACCGTGGAAGCCGCCTACGCGCAGGCAGAAGCGGAGGGTTATCTTCAGCGCCATACCGGCAAAGGCACCTTTGTCAGCCAGTCACTGCCCCGCGCCCCGTCCTCCCGAAACAGTAAAGTCATCCCACCGGGATTGGCGGGATTGTCAGCGCGCGGAGAGAAAATTGTCGCGACCGGCGGTTGTCGTGATCCGCAATCGCCCGTCGCCTTTGCAGCCGGTTCGCCTGATCTGCGCGCCTTCCCGCTGAAAATCTGGAAGCAAATTACCGCCAGACAACTGCGGACTCAGGGCGAACGTCTGCTGGGATATGGCGACCCGCAAGGGTATTTGCCGTTGCGCGAGGTGCTGGCCAGCTATCTTCAGCAGTCACGCGGGGTCATTTGCAGCGCTGAACACATCCTGATCACCACCAGTTCTCAGCAGGCATTACAACTGCTGGCGATGCTGCTGATTGATCCGGCGGATAGGGTTTGGGTTGAGCAGCCGGGATATCCGGGCGCCCGCAACGCGTTTGCCAGTGCCGGAGCCGACATTTGCGCCATTGCGGTGGATGAGCAGGGAATGGCGCCGGAAGCTGATTCACCCGTGCCACGCCTTATGTACCTGACACCATCACACCATTACCCGACCGGTGTCAGCCTGAGTTTGTCACGCCGTTTACACCTGCTCGAATACGCGAAACGTCACAACAGCTGGATCATCGAAGATGATTATGACAGCGAACTGCATTACGACGGGCGACCGCTTCCGGCCATGCAGGGGCTGGATAAACATCAGCGGGTTATTTATGTGGGGACGTTCTCGAAAGTTTTATTTCCGTCTTTGCGGCTGGCCTATGCCGTATTACCGCCTGCGCTGGTGGCGCCAATGGTGATGATGCGCACCGTGAATGACGGCCATTCTTCGCAACTGATGCAGGCCGTCACGGCGGAATTTATGCAGGCCGGGCATTTCGCTTCACATCTGCGCTTGTCACGTCAGCTTTACCATAGCCGCCGTGATCATCTGCTGGCGCAAATTAAGCAAAAGATTGAATGGCTGACACCTCAGGTGGCAGCCGGAGGGCTACAACTCGCTGCCCGTCTGCCTGCCGGGCAGGAATCGCATTTCAGCGCCCTTGCCGCACTGGCTGGCGTTGAGACGCCACGGCTTTCACCTTTGTTTACCGCCAGCGCCGGTGTAATGACACAACATCAGGACGGCTGGCTGCTGGGGTTTTCAGCATTAACCCCCGCTGAAATCACCGCCGCCGTGAACCGTCTGGCTTCGCTGCAGGTGCCTGTCATTTAATAAACAGCGTCAGCAATAGCCAGCCCGTGATGACGCTGAACAGCAGGAACGGGAAAGAGTAATAGTGAAACCGCAGCCAGATCTTTTTATCATTCGCCATGCGTAACGCGATGAGATTGGCCAGTGAGCCTATCGCCAGCCCGAAACCGCCGGCATTGACGGCATAAGCCAGCAGCGGCCCGGAAGGTAAATAGTTGATCATCAGGATCGTCGCAGGCACATTGCTGATCACCTGAGAAAGCCCGATGCTCAGCAGATAATGTCCGTAATCTGGCAAGCTATGAATGTGGGTAAACGCAGGCTGCAGGGCATTCAACCCGACCAGTAAACGCACATCGATAAACATCACGATAAACACCAGGATCAGCGGCCAGTCGATACGCAGCAGAACATTCCGCGCCAGCAATAAAAAGCACAGGATCACCGCCAGCAACCCATACAACGCCAGCCCCAGATCGACACAGGCAATAAACACCACGTAAAGGATGACGCAGCTAACCAGCAGACGCTTGCGGAAAGGGTATCCCTGATTGTTTTCAATCTTTTTCAGACTATGCGACGGAAAACAAAACCAGGTCACCAGCAATAATGCAGCCAGGGTTATCAGCGCCAGCGGTGCCATCTGCCCGATAAAATGCAGGAACGACTGACCGGATTTATTCCATAGCAGGATATTTTGCGGATTACCGATCGGCGTAAGCAGCGAACCGGCATTCACCGCCAGCGCTTCAAATATAATCAGCCGCGTCACCGGCAACGACGTCAGTTTCTTCAGCGTGATCGTCAGCGGAATCACGATGAACAGTGCGACGTCATTGGTCATAAACGTGGACAGCAGCGCCGCCGCAGTGACCAGAAACAGCGCCAGCCGCCGCTCATTGTCGATGGCGTTAATCATCTTACGGCCAACAAAATCAAAATAACCGCTGACCTCAACGCCCTTGGTCAGCATCAGCAAACCCAGCAAAGTGACGATCGTGTCCCAGTCCACAAACTGCGGGAACCGGCTGATTTTCTCCGGCTGGAACAGGGTCAGAATGACGCCAAGCAGGATTAACAGATGCAAAAATCTGTCACGTAAAAAAGGCTTCAATACAGAGCCAGATGCCGCCATCAACATGTTTTTTTCTTCTCTGATCAGAATGCGCTGACGTTACCCGAAGAATTTCGCCGCTGCCAGCGGATAACATCGATCAGCATAAAAATAAGTAAACTCGCGCCCATTACTGGCAATGAAATTGCCAGACCGAGCGTGATCACCAAAATCGGGCATTGCAGGCTGAACGGCACCGACGTCCAGGTTTGTAGCAGAGTAACAACCGGATGACTACCGTCATTGCTGACAGTTCTGCGCAGCCACCACAGGCGATATCCCCAGGTAATCATCACGCAAAGTCCGACACCAAAAATCACCAGGATGGCCTGATTCCAGACGCCGAACAGAATCCCCATATGTGCATCCACGCCCCAGCGGGTGAGTTTGGCGAGCAACGGGAAATCAGCAAACCGCACGTGATCGATAATCTGCATGGAGCGGGGATCGACGGACACCGCATCCACCTGCGTCGGCCAGCGGCGATCAACTTCCGTCACCGTCCAGGCTTTCTCCGCACTATACGTTGGACGGATTTCAATCTTGTTCGCCGCAATGCCAGACTCACGCGCCGCCTGTACCACTGCATCAAAAGTCTGTGCAGAAACAGCGACGGCTTGCGGCACAGCAGGCATTTTATGCGCAGACATGTCCATTCCCGGCATATCAGGCATGTCTGCCATCTGCGCATGATGTTCCGCATGTTCATCCGCAGGTGCGGCGGCCGCCTGCGGATCCAGACTGGTTTTCACGGCAGGCGTCATCCAGCCCATATACGCGCGCAGCACACCGATATTGTCACCCGCCCATTGCGACCACGTCAGGCCGGTAGCGGAGAAGAACAGTAAGCCAGCCAGTAAACACAGGCCGAGCGTGCTGTGCCAGCGGCGGCTGTGCTGCTGTTTTTCCGCTTTCCCGCTGACCTTACGCAACTGGCGGGGTTGACGGCGGCCAGTGAACCAGAGCACGACGCCGCCCAATGCCGCTACCCACAACCAGGAGGCGGCGAGTTCGCTGTAAATACGCCCCGCATCACCGAGTAGTAAGCCGCGATGTAAATCATCCAGCCAGGTGCGGAACGGCAAAATGCCGCTGGTGCCGTACACCGTCATGTCCCCTTTCACCGCCAGCGTCACCGGATCGATGAAAATCGCCCGGCTTTTGGAGGCGCCCAGTTGCGGATCAGAAAACATGACCCGGGTGGTCTCACCGGCAGACGGAGCCGGTCTGACCGCATAAATCTGTCTATCCTGGCCGGTTACGTTTAGCGCCGCATCAATCTGTCGGGAAAGCGGCTGCGGTTCACCGTGTGAGGAGGTGAAGAGCGCATCAGAATAGAGATAATTTTCGAACTGAGGGGTCAGCACATACAACGTACCGGTGAGTGCCGCGACAAAAATAAACGGTCCGACGAACAGGCCAATGTAAAAATGCACGCGGCGCAGCAACGCCAGAAAGGCCGCTTGTGCAGGCATTTTTTTACCCGCGCTGGCAGGCAGGTTTGCAGGTTGATTCATAAATCTGATTTCCTGAATTTCAAATAGCACACCGTCAACAGCGATAAAAATCGCGGTTAACTTGAAAGAAATTATTCAGAGGCTGTTACAGAAAAACAGGTGGTGCGCGGGGTTGGGAATCCGTGAAAAACAGCGAAGGGATAAGACGTTGTATAACAGCGCGCGGAGGGGCACGGCTGGAAAAATCCAGCGACCACAGCATCGGCATGGCCTGTAAATCGAGCATCGGTAAATGCACCAGCAGCACGCAATAACCGCAGGCAGCATCGCTCATTTCACCGGAAAGCATCGCTTTCACCGCATCCTGCGGCGCTGATTTACAGGCTTGCTTCTGACAATGTTCCATCGATGATGCGTGATGGCCTGACATATTCATGTCAGCCATATCTGCATCCGGCATATCCATGTCCATATCGGACATCACCATGCCGGACATCATCATATGCTGCGCACCCTCAGCCACCAGCGATTTAGAAATCACCGGCGCAATAAACAACATCAGGATCGCCACTATCCCGAGCCAGGCCGGAACATGCAGATGTCGATGATGGATGTGTCTGAGTGAGAGCATTATGTCAACAAGGTGAAAATAAGAAGCGGCGAAATTGTACCTGAATTGTTGAGAAACATATCCAAAATCATTCGAGTTGCATCAAGGCGGCGAGAGAATGAATCCTCAGGAGCTTACAAAAGTAAGTGACTGAGGTGAATGAACGAAGCCAACGCAGAGGCGGCCAGAAGGATGATGGATGTAAAAAAGCCCGCTCGGAAGCAGGCTTTTATTGACTGGCTTAGCGACAGTTATTTGTCGTTTTTCAGCTTACGCATGACCAGCGTGGCATTGGTGCCACCGAAGCCGAAGCTGTTGGACATCACAGTCGTCAGCTCGCGCTGAGTGGGTTTAGTGATGATGTCCATGCCTTCTGCCTGCTCATCGAGGTTCTCGATGTTGATGCTTGGCGCGATGAAGCCGTATTCAGCCATCAGCAAGGTATAGATCGCTTCCTGAACGCCTGCGGCACCCAGCGAGTGACCGGTCATGGCTTTGGTAGAAGACAGTGCCGGGGTTTTATCGCCGAACACTTCACGGATAGCGCCCAGTTCTTTCACGTCGCCGACCGGGGTAGAAGTCCCGTGCACGTTCACGTAGTCGATTGGGGTATCCACGCCGTTCATTGCCATTTTCATGCAACGCACTGCGCCTTCACCAGATGGAGCCACCATGTCTGCGCCGTCAGACGTTGCGCCGTAGCCAACGATTTCTGCGTAGATGTGCGCGCCACGTGCCAGAGCGTGTTCCAGCTCTTCGACAACAACCATACCGCCGCCGCCTGCGATAACGAAACCGTCACGCGCTTTGTCGTAGGTACGGGAAGCTTTGTCTGGTGTTTCGTTGTAGCTGGTGGACAGTGCGCCCATCGCGTCGAATTCGCACGCCATTTCCCAGCACAGCTCTTCACCGCCACCGGCAAACACCACGTCCTGTTTGCCCAGCTGAATCATTTCTACCGCGTTACCGATGCAGTGTGCAGAGGTGGCACAGGCAGAACTGATGGAATAGTTAACACCACGAATTTTGAATGGGGTCGCAAGGCAGGCTGACACGCCGGAAGCCATCGCTTTGGTCACCATGTAAGGGCCAACGCCGCGCAGGCCTTTGGCACGCATACCGTCGGAGCCCGCAACCTGATTGCGCGGAGAACCGCCGCCGGAACCTGCAATCAGGCCGGTACGTTCGTTGGAAACCATTTCAGGGGTCAGACCGGAGTCTTCAATCGCCTGTTGCATGGAAAGGTAAGCGTAGATCGAGGCATCACTCATGAAACGCACAATCTTACGATCGATGAGGCCTGCGGTGTCTAATTTGACATCACCCCAGACGTGACTACGCATCCCGGCATCTTTCAGCTCTTGCGAGAAGGTGATCCCAGAGCGACCTTCCTGCAGAGATGCAAGAACTTCCTGCTTGTTGTTACCGATGCTCGAGATGATACCCAGGCCAGTAATCACTGCACGTTTCATTTAATACCTCTTGTACTATTCACCATTTGGGATTTCGTCACGCACTCTAGCGTACAGTTGTACGCCGAACAAGTCCGATCAGCAATTCCTTGTGTAAATCGTGGTAAATTTGCGCGGGTGCAAACGCAGCGTTAAACTCCGGCATCGCCTTGAACTGAGAGAGTTTCACGTGAGCCATAACCCGATCACGCCCGCTGAATTAAGCTGGAACGAACAGGGTACACCTGTTTCCCGACATTTTGATGACGTCTATTTTTCCAATCAGAACGGCCTGCTGGAAACGCGTCATGTTTTTCTCAATGGCAATCATTTTCCGGCGCGTTTTGCCGCTCACCCCCGCCAGTTGTGCATCATCGCCGAGACCGGTTTTGGCACCGGACTGAACTTTCTGTCGCTGTGGCAAGCCTTCGATGCGTTCCGCGAGGCGCACGCCGACGCTGTGCTGCAACGCCTGCATTTCATCAGCTACGAGAAATTCCCGCTGTCTGCCCATGATCTGGCGACAGCGCACACACAATGGCCCGAACTCGCCGCGTATTCCGCGCAGCTTTGCGAACAATGGCCGATGCCCTTTTCCGGCTGTCACCGGCTGCTGCTGGCGGACGGGCGCATCACGCTTGATCTGTGGTTCGGCGATGTGACTACCCTGCTTCCGGCATGTGACACCAGTATGAATCAGCAGGTCGACGCCTGGTTTCTCGACGGATTTGCACCTTCCAAAAACCCGGACATGTGGACGGAGGCGTTATTCCGTTCTATGGCGAAAATGACCCGCCCGCAGGGTACATTCGCCACTTTCACCGTGGCCGGTTTTGTCCGCCGCGGATTGCAGGACGCAGGTTTTGACATCAGCAAGGTGCCGGGATTCGGCGAAAAGCGGCATATGTTAGCCGGTGTGCTGCCGGCAAAAATTGATGTACCTCATCCCGCACCGTGGTATGTGCGCCCGGCGGCGAAAAATGCCACTGAATTCGCCCTTCTCGGCGGCGGCGTCGCCAGCGCCGTATTGTCGCTGGCGTTACTTCGCCGTGGCTTTGCGGTCACGCTGTATTGCGCCGATGAAAAACCGGCGCTCGGCGCTTCAGGTAACCGCCAGGGCGCGGTTTATCCGTTGCTCAATGGCCGCGGCGACACACTGGAAAACTTCTTTGCGCATGCCTTCACCTTCGCCCGCCGCCAGTATGCGCAGCTTGAAAAGCGGGATGTGCCTTTCGATCACGGCTGGAGTGGCGTCACGCAACTGGGTTATGACGAAAAAAGTCAGGGCAAAATTGACGGCATTCTCAAAGGCGGCTGGCCGGAAGCACTGGCGAAAGGGCTGAGTGAAGAAGATGTGGAAGCGTTGTGCGGATTGCCATGCGGCAGCGGCGGCGTGACGTATCCGCTCGGCGCGTGGCTGTGTCCGGCAGAACTGACGGCTTCGCTGATTGCGCTGGCCGAAACGCAGGGCTTGACGGTGCATTATCACCAGCGCGCGACCGCATTAAATTTTGACACAGATTCGCAGTGGGCGCTGACCTTTGCCGATGGCCATGTTGCCCGTCATCAGGCGGTAGTCCTGGCGAACGGCGCGGACATTACAGATTTCAGCCAGACCGCAAAACTGCCGGTTTACGCGGTCAGCGGTCAGGTTTCGCATATTCCGACCACACCGGCGCTGAGCAAACTTAAACAGGTGCTGTGTTACGACGGCTATATGACGCCGGTCAGCCCGCAGAATCAGCATCATTGTATTGGCGCAAGCTATCACCGCGCCGACAAATGCACGGATTACCTTGAGGAGGATCAGCAGGAAAACCGCCAGCGTTTACTCAACTGTTTGCCGGATCAGCAATGGCCGCATGACGTGGATGTGAGTGAAGGCGAAGCGCGAAACGGCGTACGTTGCGCGACACGGGATCATCTGCCGATGATCGGCTCGGTGTCAGATTACGACGCATTGCTGGAAAGCTATAAAAAACTGGATCTGGATATTCAGCGTCATCGCCCGGTTGCAGAAGCGCCGGTGTATGAAAATCTGTTTCTGTTTGGCGCGCTCGGCTCACGCGGTCTGAGTTCAGCGCCGCTGGGTGCGGAAATTCTGGCGGCGCAGATTGCCGGTGAACCGCTGCCGCTCGACAGTGACACGCTGGCAGCACTGAACCCGAACCGGATGTGGGTCAGAAAACTGCTGAAAGGCCGCCCGGTCGAATCGCATTAACCCGCCACTTTTCAGGCAATAAAAAAGCGCAGCCGGTTAATCCGTCGCTGCGCTTTTTTATTGCCTGAAAAGAGATTACTGAGGGAGAGATGCCTGATACAGATTTTCCCACATCCCCTGCACCAGAAGCTGATCGCGCGGCGAAAGTTCACCGGCTTTGATGGCCTTGTCCAGACCGTCCTGAACACGGAGTTTCAACGCTTCGGCGGTGTGTTCACCGTTCTCTTCCGCTTCCGCCACCGCGACGGTCAGGTGGCCTCGCAGATAGCCACTGGCAAATAACTCATCGTCGCTGGCGCTTTCGACCATATCGTCGATTAGCGTTAAAATTCGCGTTTCAAATTCTGCGATCATTACTCTTCCTCTCGTGTTCAGTTCTTATTCGATCGGCTGCAATGCAGGGAAATCTGCAGGCGTCAACGGGGCCGTATTGTAAAACGATTGTAACGCTTTAATAAAGCGCGCCGGTCTTTCAGGGATACCCTGCTCCAGCATACGCAGCACTTCTTCGCGTACTTTGTTCTGGAAACCCACGCGGTCCGGCTCGCAATCGCCGCTGAGATTGTCACAGCTAACGTTGAAACGAAAACCTGCCGCCGCACAGAACAACCATTCGTAAGATTGTGGTTTGACTTCCACTTTCTCGAATTCACTTTGTGTTTGCGCATCGCGGCCATCCGGGCAATACCAGTAGCCGAAATCAACCCGTTTACGGCGTTCGGCCCCGGCCACGCACCAGTGGGAAATTTCATGCATGCCGCTGGCGTAATAACCGTGTGCGAACACAATACGGTTAAACGGTTCTTGTTCATCAGCAGGCAGATAGATCGGTTCGTCGTCGCCTTTCACTAAGCGAACGTTGAATTCCTCAAAAAAGCAGGAATCAAAAATGTCGATCAGTTGATGATAGTTATGTGTTGCAGTCGAATCAGACATAATTGCAGTGAAACTCGTTAAAGTAAGATCAGGGGCGACAATATACCCCTGTTTAAACCCGTGTTTTCATGACTTCGGGCAAGCATTCTGCTGCTCCGGACATTATAAATGCAGGCTTAACCACTGATGAATTTCGGCACCATGATTGTCGTAAATCAGCTTGCAGCTCATCACCACGGAAACGATAACCACCATCGGGCGGATCATCTTCTGCCCCTTACTGAGCACCATACGTGCGCCCAGTCGTGCGCCGATAAACTGTCCGGCGGCCATGACAAATCCCAGCACCCAGATCACTTTGCCGCCCAGTATAAAGAAGATCAGCCCGCCCAGGTTTGAGGTGAAATTCAGGACTTTCGCATGTGCCGTGGCTTTTGCCAGATTAAACCCGCATAACGTCACAAAAGCCAGTGCGTTGAAAGACCCTGCGCCGGGGCCGAAAAAGCCGTCGTAGAAACCCACGCAACCGCCGCCTACCAGCGCATACGGCAGAGCATTTAAGCGCCTTGCCCGGTCACTTTCGCCCAGACGCGGCGTCAGTAAAAAATACAAACCGATGCAGATGATCAGCAGCGGTAAAACCTGACGCAATATGTCGGCGCGCAGATGCTGGATAAGGATCGCGCCGATCACCGAACCGGTAAAGGTACAGGCAATGTTCAGCTTCTGATCGTTGAGATCCACCACGCCACGCCGCACAAAGTAAAGACTGGCAGAGAAAGATCCGCCGATCGATGACAGCTTATTGGTGGCAATGGCCTGCGCCGGTGACACACCTGCCGCCAGCAGCGCTGGCAGGCTGATCAGCCCGCCGCCACCTGCAATGGAATCAATGAAACCGGCAAACAGTGCAACGAAAAATAAAACAACCAAAACCCACGGGGCAACAATCAACCAGTCCATTTTTCTGTCAGCTCGCTATGCGTGGCGAAGGGTGAGTAAAACGTATTAAAGAACGTGTTTATCCAGCAGCGCCTGACACGAAGGCGGCAACGGAGGCGGCTCTTTTTTCACAGGGATTCCGCTGCCCGGCTTGGGTGGCAGGAACCAGCTTTGCAGCTCAGCGCCACAGCCATCACCCGGAGGCGGCGGTGCCTGATTTTCACATTCGAGGTTACCGACCGGACAACGCAGACGAACGTGCATGTGCGCGCGATGACCAAACCACGGACGCACCTTATGCAGCCATTCACGATCCGTTCCGGCATCCAGACAAAGCTGTTGTTTGATGGCCGGATTGACGAAGATCCGTACCACGTCTTTATCTTGCGCTGCCATTTTTATCAGCGTTTCGATCCGTGGCTGCCACTGAGCTGGCACAATGGATTTACCGTTGGCGCTGACCAGATCGATAGGCTGCGGCTTGAGCAACATCTGTTCGCTCCAGCGCTGACGCGGCAGTTGCAGCCAGATGTCCACATCCAGCCCGGACTGATGACTGGCGTGACCACTGCTAAAGCGCCCGCCAGCCGGCATCGCCATATCCCCGACCAGCATGGTGCCCAGCCCTTTTTGCTGAGCCTGTGTGCCCAGACGGGTGATGAACGCCAGTAAATCCGGCTGGCCGAAATAGCGACGCTGATCGGTACGCATTACCTGATAGGCCGGAGAGTTCAGCGGCAGCGGCTGTGCGCCAACCTGACAACCATTGGCATAACTGCCAATCGCTTGCGGCGTGCCGGAAATGGGCTGGGTGATTTTCTGCCACGGCGTTACGGCTATGGCAGGTGCGCAAAGTGCAAGCGCCAGAAAACTGACGCAAACAGCACGAAACGCAGGTAGCGTGCGTAAAGGATTCATCAGATAAATTACCAGCGTGGCACTGTGGAGTGGACGTCGCCGTTCTGAGCACGCTGACGCAGTAAATGATCCATCAGTACAATCGCCATCATTGCTTCGGCAATCGGCACCGCGCGGATACCGACACACGGGTCATGGCGACCTTTGGTAATCATCTCAACCTGCTCGCCTTCGCGGTTAATCGTACGGCCGGGAACGGTAATGCTGGAAGTCGGTTTCAGCGCCAGATGCGCTACGACCGGCTGGCCGCTGCTGATCCCGCCAAGAATGCCGCCAGCGTGGTTGCTTTCGAAACCCTTCGGTGTGATTTCGTCACGATTTTCGCTGCCGCGTTTTGCGACAACCGCAAAACCGTCACCAATTTCAACGCCTTTCACCGCATTAATGCTCATCAGCGCGTGCGCCAGATCGGCATCCAGACGGTCAAACACCGGTTCACCAAGACCGACCGGCACGTGATCCGCCACGACGGTGATTTTGGCACCAATCGAATCGCCTTCTTTTTTCAGCGCGCGCATCAGTTCATCCAGCGCTTCCAGCTTGCTTTCATCCGGGCAGAAGAACGGGTTGGTTTCCACCAGATCCCAGTCTTTCAGTTCGCAGGTGATATCGCCCATTTGCGACATATATCCGCGCACTTTAACGCCGAATTTTTCCAGCAGATATTTCTTGGCAACCGCACCTGCGGCCACGCGCATCGCGGTTTCACGGGCAGACGAACGACCGCCGCCACGGTAATCGCGCACGCCGTATTTTTGCTCGTAGGTGTAATCGGCATGTCCCGGACGGAACACGTCTTTGATCGCGCTGTAATCCTGCGAACGCTGATCGGTATTCTGGATAATCAGACCGATGCTGGTGCCGGTGGTCACGCCTTCAAACACGCCCGAAAGAATTTTCACTTCGTCGGCTTCGCGGCGCTGCGTGGTGTAACGCGAGGTGCCCGGACGACGACGGTCGAGATCGTGTTGCAGGTCTGCTTCGGTCAGCGAAATACCCGGCGGCACGCCGTCAATAATACAGCCCAGTGCCACACCGTGGGATTCGCCAAAAGTAGTGACGCGGAAAAACTGCCCAATACTGTTCCCTGCCATCACGGCTCCTTAACCATTATGTTGATTGTTTTCTGAATGACCGGCACAACACCGGTCATGATTGTCAGCGATGACGGGTATATCAGTCGCGGTATGCGCGGAACTCTTCGGCACAATCGACGAGCTGCTGTTTAGTCAGCATAAAGACACCGTCGCCGCCGTTTTCAAATTCCAGCCAGGTGAACGGGATCTGAGGATACTGTTCCATCAGATGCACCATGCTGTTGCCCACTTCGCAAATCAGTACGCCGTTATCGGTCAGGTAATCCGGCGCGCAGGCCAGAATGCGGCGGGTCAGTTTCAGACCGTCGCTGCCGGAAGCCAGACCCAGAACCGGCTCGTGGCGGTATTCCTGCGGCAAATCTGACATGTCTTCTTCGTCCACATACGGCGGATTGGTGACAATCAGGTCGTATTGCAGCGGCGGCAATTCGCGGAACAGGTCAGAGCGGATTGGCGTGACCCAGTTCTCGATACCGTGCGTGTCGATATTGCGCTCCGCCACGGCCAGCGCGTCGGCAGAAATGTCGACGGCATCGACTTCGGTTTCAGGGAACGCGTAAGCGCAGGCAATGGCAATGCAGCCGCTGCCGGTACACATATCCAGAATGTGTTGGGGCTGTTCGCTCAGAATGCCGGAAAAACGGTTGCTGATCAGCTCACCAATTGGCGAACGGGGCACCAGTACGCGTTCATCGACATAGAATTCCATGTCACAGAACCAGGCTTTGTTAGTCAGATAGGCAACCGGAACACGCTCATTAACGCGGCGGATGACTCGTTCAACAATGCGGTGGCGCTCACTGGATGTCAGGCGCGCGGTGTGCATATCTTCAGGAATGTCCAGCGGCAAAAACACGCTTGGCAAGACCAGTTGCACTGCTTCGTCCCACGGATTATCGGTGCCGTGACCGTAATAGACATTGGCCGCGTTCAGGCGGCTGACGGTCCAGCGCAGCATATCCTGAATGGTATGCAGTTCACTGACAGCTTCGTCGACGAAAATTTTGTCCAATTTTATTCTCCAGGCAGTGCACGGGTTTTTAACAGACGTTTAACCCATTATTTGCCGCATAGTTTGCCACGAAGCCTGCCACAAATCAGCAGCTAGTCAACGCACTTGCGCGATGTCTCGAAGAATTTAACCCTGAGTTTTCTTTAAACCGCAGGGGGACGGAAGGTACACTGTCTGTATTGAACGAAAATGACGATAAAAAAATGAAGAAAAAACACCTGCTCAGCCCCGAGGAAGCGGCGTTATTCCGCGAGGCTGTTCCGGGCATCAAGCGCCTGAAAAACGATACGATTACTCACCGCCCGCTACGGAAAAAGGTATCAGAACTGTCGCCTAAAAAGCTGATTCAGGAACAGGTGGACGCGAGTTATTATTTTTCCGATGAATTCCAGCCGATGTTGCAGGAAGAAGGCCCGGTTCGCCATATCCGGCCTGACGTCAGTCATTTCGAATTGAAAAAATTGCGCCGCGGGGATTATTCACCCGAACTGTTTCTGGATTTACATGGTTTAACACAGAAAGAAGCTAAGCAGGAACTGGGCGCGCTGATCGCCGCCTGCCGCCGCGAGCATGTGCATTGCGCCTGCGTAATGCACGGTCACGGCAAACATATTCTCAAGCAGCAAACTCCGCTGTGGCTGGCACAGCATCCTGATGTCGAAGCCTTCCATCAGGCCCCAAAAGAGTTCGGCGGCAACGCCGCTTTGCTGGTGCTGGTGGAGCTGGACGACAAAATCAGCTGACCGCAAACTCAACACCGATATCCAGAAACGAGAAAGGCACAGCAGAAGCTGTGCCTTTCTTTGTTTAGTTTTCCGTCCCGGAAAACTAAACCTTAGCCATCACCTGGCATGGGCTGAACTGCCAGTCGAAAGTCCCCTGCCCGGTTTCACCGTTCAGTTCAACACTTGCCATCGCGGAAGTGGCGAACATCGGGGGGCAAACACCCGGACACAGCTCTGCCACCAGATAACCGACCAGCGGCAGGTGAGATACCACCAGTACCGCGCTGACGCCGGTCAGCGCCAGATGCTGCAGTTCACTGGCGACCACAGCAGGATCTCCGCCCGGTGTCAGTTCTTTCAGAATATCAATCTCAACGTTTTCAGGCAGCGCCAGACACTGGCGCACTTTTTCAAGCGTCTGCTGCGCACGCAGGTACGGACTGACCAGAACGCGGTCAATTTTGACGCCACGGCCATTCAGCCAGGCAGCCATATGTACTGATTCGTCACATCCGCATTCGCTTAAGGGGCGAACTGAATCGCTTGCAGCTTCGAGAACTGCATCACCGTGACGCATGATTACAACTTGCATATTGCACCGCTTTTGTTAACAAAAATAGCGCCATACAGAAACGCCTTGCGTGCTGTATTACCCATTGCCCAGCATTTCAATCACTGTCTGATTGATGTCTCTCATTACAAGATAGCTGTCAGGCAGTACATCCACTTAACGCGCTGTGCCCACATGCTTTGCATGGTAAGCATCAGCGGTCGGGCATTTTGCCTGAAACTTCACGTAAAGAAAACGCTGTTTTTTACACCAACCCTTACCGCTTGTAAACTATTCAGGCGATTTTTTAACCACTCAGGTTGTAGATCAATCGCTTGGGATTGTTTCTGTACAAAGTCATTCCCACCATAAAAAAGATCCCGCGGGCATTTGTCTGACTGCAAGCATGAAGCATGATCCGTTCCAGATTCTCGCGAAACTCAGCAATAAGCAGTGACCACAATCACACTTTACTGACCTTATCGCCTGTCCCGCTATCTGAACAGAACCGTTCTCCCTGATGCGCCCGACGTAATAGCCCTTCGCATGGGGTGAAGCGCTCACCATACTGATGCGCCAGTCGCTCCAGTGTCTTCACCACACTGGCGATGCCCAACTGGTCCATGTAACGGAACGGTCCCCCAAGGAATGGCGGGAAGCCAATTCCGAACACGGCACCAAGATCGCCATCCCGCGCACTGCGGATCACGTTTTCATCCAGACAACGTACGGCTTCGTTGAGCATCAGCATCACACAACGGTGGGCGATCTCATCTTCTGATTGCTGCACTTTTGGCGTAACATTCAGCAGACGGTAAATCGCCGGATCGACCTGTTTCTTCTTCGCCGCCCGCCCTTTCTGCCCGTAAAGGTAGAAACCTTTACCGTTCTTACGCCCTTTTCGGTCGTCTTTCAGCACTGCATCAAAACCGGAGGGTGCGGCAAAACGCTCACCAAAAGCATCCACCAGAATCGGACCAATTTTTGTGCCGACATCAATGCCCACTTCATCCAGCAACTGGATGGGCCCGACCGGGAAACCAAAATTCACCAGCGCTTTGTCGATGTGATCGACCGGTTCACCAGCCAGTAAGCAACGCGCCGCTTCATTGATGTAAGGCGCAAGAATGCGGTTTACGTAGAATCCGGCACTGTCGCCCACCACAATCGCCGTTTTCCCCTGTTTCCTGGCCAGCGAGACCGTTGTCGAAATCGTCTGCGCACTGGTGCCCGCATGCGGGATCACTTCCACCAGCGGCATTTTATCCACCGGGCTGAAATAGTGCAGTCCGATCACCTGTTCCGGCCTGTCAGCCTGCTCTGCAATCTTATGAATGGGCAGAGAAGAGGTGTTTGAGGCAAAAATCGTATGGGGGGCAGCATTTTGCTCGATTTCTGCCACCATGGCTTGCTTGAGCAATAAATCCTCAAACACCGCTTCCACCACGATATCAATCTGCGCAAAACCGCTGTAATCCGTGGTGCCGGAAATCAGCATCATCTGCCGTTGCTGTTCGTTGCGGGTCAACCTGCGGCCTCGCACCTTTTTCTCCAGCAAATCCCAGCTGTATTTCAGGGCATGACGGATGCCTTCGTGATTAATGTCTTTAATACGCACCGGCAGACCGGCTTTGGTGGCAGTCACATTCGCGATACCGCCGCCCATCAGGCCACCACCGAGAATACCTGCACGGCGAACCGGCAAGGGTTCGGCATCGCCGCCCTTTTCTTTTTTCAGCGCGGTGGAGGCGAAAAACAGGCCGCGCAATGCCGCAGATTCCGGGGTCATCACCAGCTCGCCAAAAGCTTTAGCTTCCGCCTGATAGCCGCTACCACTGCCCTGATCCAGCCCGGTTTTCACCACATCTATGATTTTTTCGGTGGCAGGATAATTGCCGTGCGTTTTTGCCTGCGTCTGTTTGCGTACAAAATGGAACAGCAAACTTTTGCCCAACGGACCACCGGCCAGACGCGCCTGCCACGGCAATGGCGGACGTGATTTACGTCCTTTTGCCACACGTTCCAGCGCCGTTTGCAGCAAAATAGAATACGGTACTGCGTCATCCACCAGCCCCATTCTCAGCGCCTGCTTCGCGCGAACACTGCGACCGGTTAACATCAACTCCAGCGCTTTAGGCGCGCCGATAAGCCGCGGAAGCCGCTGCGTACCCCCGGAACCCGGCAGTAAACCCAGTTGTACTTCCGGCAGGCCGAGTTGCGTTTTTTCATCCAGCGAACACACGCGGGCATGGCACGCCAGCGCCAGTTCCAGACCACCGCCGAGACAGCTACCATGAATGGCCGCCACCACCGGCACGGAAAAGGACGCAATCTGCGACATCACCGTCTGGCCCTTTTGCGCCAGTTCACTGGCTTCGGCAGCGGTCCGGCAACCGGAAATCATCGTGATATCCGCACCGGCAATGAACGAGTCCGGTTTGCCGGAAATCAGCACCAGACCTTTCAGATTGGGATACTGCTGCGCTTTTTGCAAAATGGCACAGATTTGCTGAGCAAATTCAGCCCTTAAGGTATTCACTTTTTCACCGGGAACATCGATGGTGATAATCCCCACGTGTTCAGCAGTAAACATCAGCGAAAAAGCAGAAGCCGGTTCGGCAGCTTCCGTATCTGCCGGATTCAGATTTTCCATATTATCTCTCATTGCGCGGCCTCCAGAATCATTGCCGCACCCAGGCCGCCCGCTGCGCAAGCCGTCGTCAGCCCGTAACGGCCTCCCCGACGGCGTAATTCGTGCAGCGTTTGCGTAATCATGCGTGCGCCGGTGGCCGCAAAAGGATGTCCGTAGGCCAGTGAACCGCCCAGAACATTGAATTTATCCCAGTCTATTTCGCCAACTGCCTGACTGCGCCCGAGTTTTTCGCGGGCGAATTCATCACTGGCTAACATTTTGATATTCGCCAGCGTCTGCGCGGCAAACGCTTCGTGCATATCGATAAGATCCAAATCACCCAGCGTCAGCCCTGCGCGGTCCAGCGCCAGCGGCGTGGCATAAGCAGGCCCGAGAAGCATATCTTCCCAGACGTCGATGGCAGCAAATGCGAAACTTTTCAGGTAGCCGAGAGGTTCAAGGCCCAGTTCACGCGCACGGGATTCACTCATCATTAATACCGCCGCCGCACCGTCAGTCAGCGGCGTGCTGGTGGCAGCGGTAACAGTGCCGTGTTTGCGGTCAAACGCCGGACGTAATTTGGCGTACTGGCTGATTTCAGAATTCAGGCGGATGTTGTTGTCTTTTTGCAGCACTTCGCGGTAAGGCGGAATCTGCGCTGCCATCACCTGCGAGCTTAAATAACCCTGCTCCCACGCCTGTGCAGCCAGCGTATGAGAACGGTGCGCCAGCTCATCCTGCTGCGCACGGCTGATATTGTGGCTTTTCGCCATCTGCTCAGCGGTATCCCCCATGCGCAGACCGGTAGAATATTCGGCTACTGCCGGCGGCACCGGCAATAAATCACGCAGTTTCAGTTTGCTGAAAATGGAAAGGCGCTGCGACAGAGTGCGCGCTTTATTAACATCCACCAGGGCGCGGGCGAGACGTTTGCTGACGCCAATCGGCAGTACTGAAGAAGAATCCGCTCCGCCTGCGATCCCGACCTGCACCATGCCGCTCATAATGCTTTCGGCCACGTTGGCGACCGCCTGAAAACTGGTGGCGCAGGCACGTGAAACGCTGTACGCATCGGTCGACACATTCATGCCGGTGCCGAGCACAATTTCGCGGGCGATATTCGGCGCTTCCGGCATCTGGACTACCTGGCCGAAAACCAGCTGGTCGATGTGCTTCGGGTCTATCCCACTTTTTGCCAGCAGCTCACTGACCACAATTTTGCCGAGATCGACAGCAGGAATGCCGTGATAAGCGGTGGCCTGTTTGGCAAACGGCGTGCGCAAGCCGTCGACAATCGCAATGCGATCGCCCTCACGCGTCACCAGTGGAATAACGTTATTCATACGAGCTCCTGAGAAAAATAGGGTCCTAAGAGGTCAGACCTGATAACTCAGTTTTAACTATGTATTTACATTTGGCAAAGTGAAAGGCAATGAAGTGCGAGCAACAGCAAATTTTTCTGAAATAAGAATGAGAAGAAAGGCGGCAGGCAGAAATAGCAGACAAAAAAATACCGCTTATTTAAGCGGTATTACAACTTCCCCTAAATAATTTGAGTCGCAGGAAGGCGGCAATCGAAGTAATCCCGATGAGCTGACATAAGTCAGTGATTCGGGTTACTGAGTGCAGCCAACGCATCTGCGGCTCAAAGTATGACGGGGATTAACGCAGCCCGAGCTGGAAGATCATCGTTTCAGCCTGACAGCTGAAAGTAAAATCGATATTCAGTTCAACACCGCCTGCCACTTTTTCGATACGGCTGGTGATTTCGCACGGCTCAGATTCTACGCCGCGAGCACGTTCGGTCAGGGCTTGCAGGGTTTCTTTCGCCTGGGCTTCGGTTTCGAAAACGCGGCTGTAAGAAGCAGTGCAATCAGTGTTGTCCATGATGGTACCCACATCTACACAACAGCAGGCTGCGGTTTCTTCCGCACCACATTTGTTGATGGAATGCAGAGGTTGAGTGGATTTAGAGGACATGGTTACGTCAGACATAATTTCTCCCCGGCACCAACGGCAACATCCACCGTCTGGCCTGTTTGCGAATAAAGTTTTATTTCCAGCCTGTATTTTACGCCACCTCTCTGACAACACACTAGCACTTACTTATTATGTGCCTTTCAGGTGATCCAGATCACGTATATGTAAGTAATCGATGATTACAGCGTTATTGTTCTCACTTTAACGTTTCTTAATTGAACTTTTATTGTTTGTTTTTTGTTAAGCAGATCCAATTTCTTGCATCAAATAAGAAATATCAACGAAACATTATTGCAACTTCACCACAGGTCAGACCTATACTTCGCTCACTGGTCTGATTTGTCAGACTGATAACGGACCCTACAATCCCGCGCTCATTGTTACTCCATGTAACATTGTTTGATAAAAAACATAAAATTGAGGTTTTGGTCATGAACCAGAAAAACCTGTTTAAAAGATCAGCTCTGGCAGCTGCAGTGGCAATTGTTTCCTCCAACGTATATGCAGCAGGTTTTCAGTTAAATGAATATACCGCTGCGGGTTTAGGTCGCTCTTTCTCGGGTGAAGGTGCCATCGCTGACACCGCGGCATCCGGGAGCCGTAACCCGGCAACCATGACCATGTTTGATCGTCCTTCCTTCTCCGCGGGCGCGATTTATATCGACCCGGATGTCAAAGTGACGGGCAACTCGCCGGTTACAGGTCAGAGCACTGATGCGGATAACATTGCACCGAATCAGTGGGTACCGAACCTGCACTTTATTATGCCGCTCAATGATCAATGGGCCGTCGGTGCATCAGCTACGTCAAACTATGGTCTGGCGACAGAATTCAGCGATAATTATCCGGCAGGCCCGATCGGCGGCGAAACTGACCTCACTACCGTCAACACTAACTTAAGCGTTGCTTACCGTTTGAACCAGCATTTCAGCTTCGGCCTGGGCTTTGATGCCGTTTACGCGAAAGCTAAATTCCGTCGTACCGCCGGTGAACTGGTGCCAATTCAAACCGGTGGCCGGCTGCCTGCGGATACGGAAGCCGCCAAGCTGAAAGGCAATGAGTGGGGCTACGGCTGGAACGCCGGTATCCTGTATGAAGTGGATGATAATAACCGCTACGGCTTCACCTACCGTTCTGAAGTCAAAATTGACTTCGATGGCGAATACCGCAACGGCATTCCAAAAGCCTTAGGCGGGACTGGCGGTCAAACTGTTCCGGGTTCCCTGACCCTGAACCTGCCAGAAATGTGGGAAGTGTCCGGTTATAACCGTGTGGCACCAAAATGGGCGATTCACTACAGCCTGGCTTACACCAGCTGGAGCCAGTTCCAGGAGCTGAAAGCCACCGGTTCTAACGGCCAGACGCTGTTCCAGAAAGATGAAGGCTTTCATGATGCTTACCGCATCGCGTTGGGTACCACCTACTACTATGACGATAACTGGACGTTCCGTACCGGTATCGCCTTTGATGACAGCCCGGTTCCGGCAGATAACCGCACCATTTCTATCCCGGATCAGGATCGCTTCTGGATTTCAGCCGGTACCACTTACGCCTTCAATAAAGACGCATCTGTGGACGTCGGTGTCTCCTATATGCATGGCCAGACGGTGAACATCAGTGAGAAAGTCGCTGATGGTGTACCGAATTACGAATACCAGGCCAAAGGGACCGCCATGCTGTACGGCGCGAACTTTAACTACAGCTTCTGATGAACTGAGTGATACGCCTGATATAAAAAAAGCGCCAGAAGGCGCTTTTTTTGTGTGTCCGGAACGGTTATTCCGAGTCGATATCTTTCAGGTCGCCCTGAATCAGTGCGGCGTTCGGGTTTTCCTGCGGCATCAGCTGACCGCCTCTTGCCAGGAAATCATGACGCTGGAAGTAAGCCTCACGTATAAACAGATACGGATCAGAAGAGTTACGGATCAGGCCATCAGAATCGAGCAGTTCTGCACGGGTTTCCACCCCTTCCAGTACCCATTTACCGGCTGACATCCAGAATGTCAGATAGCTGAGCATCGGATACAAATCATCAACCAGATCACCGCCTTCATCACGAATTGTCGCGCTGCCGTAACCTGGCAGAACCACATACGGGCCGTAACCCACGCCGTAATGGCCAAGCGTGCTGCCAAAGCCCTGCGCCTCTTCACGCGCCAGTTTCGGGTTCGCCATCCCGGCGACGTCGATCAGTCCCCCCATCCCTAAAATGGTGTTCAGGAAGAAGCGGTTAAAGTGGATCGCTGCACGGTACGGATCGCCTTTCAGCAAGGAGTTAACCATGCTGGCCGGTTCATCCAGGTTGCTCAGGAAGTTGCTGGTACCGTTACGCGCCGGTTGCGGCACGTAATCACGCCACGCCACCGCGACAGGGCGCACAAGATACGGATCCATATAGTTATAGTTGAAGTCGAACATCACCCGGTTGAAACCTTCGAGCGGATCAGAACGTCCCTGCTGTTCGCTGTCCGATGATCCGGATGTGCCGGCACAACCGACCAGTAAAACTGTCGCAAACGCCAGCCCAGTCAGGCGTAAGTTCATGGATATCTCCCTGTTTTTGATCGTCGGTTCCTGATTAAGGAACCTGCTGATTAATCTCAATGCTGACCTGACCGTTGCCGGAAAAATCAGTCAGCGGACTGTCGCCGTACCAGTCACCTGAGGCTGGCGTTGCCAGACCATTTTGTGAAATACGAACGCGTACTTTTAATTGATGCAGCGAAGAAAGCAAGCGTTCCGGCATCATTGCGTTGCTGTCATCGACGGTGATCGCCAGCGGGAAGCGGCTCAGCGGCAGCTTTTTCACCGCAACCGGCACCGGACTGCTGCCATCAGTCACCGAAATAAAGACCGTGCCATTCTGCGGAAGTTTCACCTGAGCCTCAGCAGAAAGCGTGACATTGACCGACAGTTTAACCTGATCCAGCCCCGCTTTTTGTTTTGCCTGCGCAATGCTGGCGTTGACCATTTCCAGGCGTTTGTCACCGGCTGGCAGGATTTTCTGCATAACTTCCCACGCGCCAATGGCTTGCGGGTAGTGTCCCTGTTCATATTCATTATAGGCCAGCAGACTTAATACACGCAGATCACCCTGAGATTTTTCCAGCATACTGCGCAAAAGGTTGCCGCCGGTAAGGTTATCCTGCGGATCGGACGAACGGGTTAACACTTCGGCATAACCGAGTTTGACTGACATATCATCCGGCGCGAGCTGATAAGCGTGGGCATAAGCCTGCGTGGCGGTGGCGGCATTATTGAGCGCCATCCCTACACGGCCAAGCATCACCCAGTCCTGGATATTATGCGGATTTGCCTGCAAATCGGTACGCAATCCGAGCCCTAAATCCTGCACGTCGGTGGCGGTCAGCGGCGCGCCGTGGTCATCGGCAATGCGATGGCGTAAATCGGGCATACGCTGCATGACCTGATTCCACGCACTCACCTGCCCCAGACCACCGGCGTAGAGATACAAACCGAGCGTGATCATCACCAGCAAAATAGCACCGGGCACCAGCGTCCAGCGACCAATCGGCTGAATGGCGGCGGACACCTGACCCGCCGGAATATCAGTCAGTAAGTTTTCCTGCAATTCCTGAATATGCGCCGGACGTTCGTCCACCACGCCCTGCGCTTCGTCTTCTTCCAGCTCAGTCAAACGGTGATGATAAAACGCTTTATTCAGCGCATCGCGGGAAGTGTGTTCCGCGCGGTCGCCACGGATAACCGGCACGATAAACAGCGCCAGTGCAATAACCAGCATCACTACAATGCACAGCCAAAAAATGCTCATGATCCTTTCCTGTCGCTGTCTTTAAGTAACTGCGCCAGGCGCTGTCTCTCTTGTTCTGACATTGATGTGGCCGTGTTTTCAGTGCGCGCAGCACCCCGGCGGGAACGCATAAAAATCATGCCTGCGCCGATAACAATGACCAGCACCGGCCCGAGCCACAAAATAAAGGTAGAGGGCGTGACCGGCGGTTCGTAAGTCACGAAATTGCCATAACGCGCCACCATATACGCGACGATTTGCTGTCTGTCCTGCCCTTCATTAAGCAACTGAAACACCTTGGTACGCATATCGGCGGCGATGATCGAATCCGACGCGGCAATATTGGTGTTCTGACATTTCGGGCAACGCAACTGCGCCGTGATGTCCCGGTAAGCCTGTTCCTGTTCCGGCGATTTGAACTGATACGTGTCGATGGAGGCGAACGCGCTGACACTCAGCAACATGCCCAGCAACAACGCAGGCAGCGATGAAATCAGTCTCATACATTGCCTCCGTATTTTTTGTACAGCGGCAGAACTTCGGTCTGCCAGACTTTTTCATTTAAGTCACCGGCATGGCGATAGCGGATAATGCCCTGCCCGTCGATCAGGAAGGTTTCCGGCGCGCCATAAACACCCAGATCTAACCCCAGCATGCCGTCGCCGTCGTAAAGACTCAGCATGTAAGGATTGCCCAGTGTGTTCAGCCAGTTGACCGCTTTCTGCCGGTCGTCTTTGTAGTTCAGGCCGACCACACGGACACCTTTTGCCGCCAGCGTATTGAGATAATCATGTTCGGCGCGGCAGGTCGGACACCACGTCGCCCAGACGTTGAGCAGCATCGGTTTGCCATCGCGCAGCACCGACTGATCGTAGGTTTTGCCCGCCTGCGCCAGCGATTCCAGTTTGAACACCGGCACCGGTTTGCCAATCAGGGCTGATTCCAGCAGCGTCGGATCATCGCCGTTGGCATTGCGGGTCAGTTGCACCAGAAAAGCCGCGGCCAGCGCCAGGAACAAAATCAGCGGAATAAAGAGAAGTTTACGGTTCATGCTTCTTCAGCCTCCGTCAGACCTTGCTTCTTAAGCTTTTTACTCATGCGATAACGCGGGTCGAGAATACACAGCACGCCACCGGCCGCCATAAACAGGCCACCGAGCCAGATCCAGCGGACAAAAGGTTTGTAGTAAAAACGCACCGCCCACGAGCCATCGTCCATCTCTTCGCCGAGCGCCGCATACAGGTCACGCGCCAGATTGCCGTCGATAGCCGCTTCGGTCATCATGCTGCGCGCCACGCTGTAGAAGCGTTTTTCGGCGTGCAGCGTGGTGACTTGCTTGCCGTTCTGCGTCACATCAATATTCGCCTCACCGCCGGTATAGTTCGGGCCGGTGATGTCGCGAACGTCGCGGAAGATAAAGTGATAATCATGAATATCCACGGTATCGCCGGACTTCATGCGCACATCACGTTCAACGCTATAATTCTGGCTAAACGCGATGCCGATCACCGTCACCGCAACACCCAGATGGCCGAGCACCATGCCCCAGTGACTGCGGGAAAGTTTGGTCAGACCGCGCCAGAATGAGTGACGGTGCGTGGCGCGTTCGTGCAGTTCCATCAGCGTCAGCACAATCACCCACACCGACATCAGCATTCCCACCACGGTCATACCGACGATTTTATCCTGCAACCACCACGGCAGAAGAATCGACAGTACCAGCGTGACGACCAGCGCCACGCCCAGACGACGCCACAGTTTGCTGGGCTCATCACGACGCCAGCGCACCAGTGGTCCGATGCCTAACAACAGCGCCAGCGGCGCCATCAGCCAGGTAAACATCGTATTAAAGAAAGGTTCACCGATAGAAATACTGCCCAGCCCGAGCTGTTTGTGGATAAGCGGCAGCAGCGTACCAAGCAGCACCACCAGCATCGCCGCTACCAGCAATACGTTATTGCCCAGCAAATAACTTTCGCGGGAATGCAGTTCGTGACGGCTCGGAGCACGCACCGAGTTACCTTTAAAGGCGTACAGCAGCAGCGAACCGCCGATCACAATGACCAGATACGCGAGAATAAACATGCCGCGTGCCGGATCAGAGGCAAACGAGTGAACCGAGACCAGCACGCCGGAGCGCACCAGGAAAGTCCCGAGCAGACACAGCGAGAACGCAGTGATGGCCAGCAGCACCGTCCAGGCTTTGAACGTCCCGCGTTTTTCGGTGACGGCGAGCGAGTGGATCAGCGCCGTACCCGCCAGCCACGGCATAAAGGAAGCATTTTCAACCGGATCCCAGAACCACCAGCCGCCCCAGCCTAATTCGTAATACGCCCACGCCGATCCAAGCACGATACCGATGGTCAGGAACACCCAGGCGGCTTGTGTCCACGGACGCGACCAGCGCGCCCACGCGGTATCCAGACGCCCTGCCATCAGCGAAGCAATCGCGAAAGCAAAGGCCACAGAGAAACCGACATACCCCATGTACAGCAATGGCGGATGGAATATCAGGCCGATGTCCTGTAACACCGGATTCAGGTCGCTGCCGTCCACCGGGAAATTCGGCAACGAGCGGATGAACGGGTTGGATGTCAGCAGAATAAACAGCAGGAAACCGCCGGTGATCATGCCCATCACCGCCAGCACGCGCGACACCGCATCCTGCGGCATACGGCGGCTAAACAGCGCCACGGCAAGCGTCCAGCAACTGAGTAATAACACCCACAGCAGCAGCGAACCTTCGTGCGCTCCCCACGTCGCCGCCACGCGGTAATACACCGGCAGGTGGGTGTTGGAATTATTAGCAACATAGGCGACGGTGAAATCATTCACCACAAACGCATGCACCAGAATAATGAACGCCAGCGCGATGCAGGCAAACATGCCGTAAGACAACGGGCGCGCCATCGCCATCATCCGGCCATCCTGACGTGCGGCGCCCCACTGCGGATAAATACTCAGCAATACCGCCAGCCCTAATGCCAGACAGAGTGCAAATGTTCCCAGTTCCGGCATCATGAGCGGTCGTTTCCTTTATCGTTACCCACGTAGGCCGAAGCCGGTCCTTTGTGGTTTTCTTTCATGGCGTCGGCAACTTCCGGCGGCACATATTTTTCGTCGTGTTTTGCCAGAACCTGAATGGCATTCACCACATTCCCCGGTTCCATCACACCCTGCGCCACCACGCCCTGCCCTTCACGGAACAGGTCGGGAAGGATGCCGTTGTAGGTCACGGCAATCGCGCCACGCGCATCATAAATTTTAAAGCTCACCTGCAAACTTTTCGGGTCACGTTTCACGGAGCCGGGCATCACCATGCCGCCGATACGCAGGCGCTGGCCCACCGTCGGCATTTCGTGGTTTTCGCCTTTACCTTGCAGGATTTCACCGGGTGTATAAAACAAATCAATGTTGGAGCGCAGCGCGTACATCACCAGTGAAATGCTCAGACCAAGACCGATCAGCACCACCAGCGCCAGCGACAGCCGCTTTTTACGACGTGGATTCACAATAACTTCTCCGGGGAAGTGTCCGGTTCCAGCGGTGACGTCTGTGCGCCTGGCTGTTTTTTAGACTGAGACTGACTGATGCGTTTTTCGCGTGCCTGACGACGACGGACGTCGCCGAGGATTTGCCGGTGCTGAATCAGGGTATGCGCCACCAGCACAACCAGCGAGAGCAGCGTGGCAGCGACCGACAGCCAGACATAAAAGGCGTAGCCGCCCATCGCAAAGAAATCATGCCAGCTTGAGAATGCAGGACTCATCCGCGACGCTCCTTATTCACAAGACCGGCCACCCACGGACGCAGACGTTCCTGCACCAAAATCAGGTTTCGTAACCGCATCAGCGTCAGGGTAATAAAGAAGAACAGGTAACCGAAAATCGCCCAGCGCAGCGGATAACGCATGCTCGGGTCGATGGTCTGCTGCATATTGGTGGAACCCTGATGCAGCGTATTCCACCACTGCACGGAGTAATGGATGATAGGAATATTCACCACGCCGACCAGCACCAGAATACCGGCGGCACGCCCGGCCAGACGCCGGTCATCAAAGGCGTTATACAGCGCTATCACACCGAGATACAGAAACAGTAACACCAGTTCGGAGGTCAGACGCGCATCCCACACCCACCAGGTGCCCCACATCGGTTTGCCCCATGCCGAGCCGGTGACCAGCGCGATAAAGGTGAAAACAGCGCCAACCGGTGCCATTGCCGCTACCGCCAGATCGGACATTTTCATCTGCCACACCAGGCCGATAAATGCCGCAATCGCCATCCCGCTGTAAATCCCCATCGACCAGATAGCCGCCGGGACATGAATATACATAATCCGGTAACTGTTACCTTGCTGGTAATCCGGCGGCGCATAGCCAAAACCCCATACCCAGCCAATCAGCAGGCAGGCAAGCCCCACAATCCCGAGCCAGGGAATGAACCGGCCACAGACGTGGTAAAGCCGTTCAGGCCTGGCGAGTTGATGTAACCATTTCCACATTGTTATCGTTGCTCACTCTAAAATGTCACTGTGTGATATGCCGTGAAACCTCGGTGGGTTCTTGCGCGGTCAGTGTTAAATCACCCGCACTTATTATTGGCAGCTCTATTGTTCACTATAGAGAAGTGTGATGTTAGTCAAAGGTTGCGTTTTTTCTTCTCTATTGTAACGACACGTAAAATAATTCTGTGCTATCGCCTTTTACCGGCAAAAAGTGTCAGTGGATACTCACTCTCAAAGCGGCGGCGGTGGCAAAAGGCGCTAACGTTGCACTGCCTGCCAGCATCGCGCCAAGAATGGCGAGATAACCGCCGATCGGCATCGACATCGAGGCGGCATCAATCGCGCCGGTGGCAAAAATCAGCACCGGAATATACAGCGGCAATACCAGCAGACTGAGCAGAACGCCACCTTTGCGCAGCCCGACGGTCAGCGCCACACCAATCGCACCGATAAAACTCAGCGTCGGCGTGCCCAGTAAAATCGTCAGTGCGACGGCTTTCCAGGTCTCAAAATCCAGCGAAAGCAGCAGCGCAATCAGCGGTGAAAGGATCAGTAACGGCAACCCCGTCACCACCCAGTGAGCACATACTTTCCCCAGAACCGTGAGTGCCAGCGGCGAAGGCAATAACAGAAGCTGCTCGAGCGTGCCATCGAGATAGTCATCACGGAACAATCTTTCCAGCGCCAGCAGGGAAGATAACAGCGCGGCGACCCAGACAATGCCGGGCGCAATGCGCGCCAGCAGTTCAGGCTCAGGGCCGATCCCTAACGGGAACAGCGTAATCACAATCAGGAAAAACCACAGCGGATTGATAATTTCAGCGCTTTTGCGAAAGGCAATTTTCAGTTCGCGGCGCAGGACTTTCGTAAACATTCCTTTTATATCCCCTTCGCGTCACACCGGCTCTGCGCTGGTCAGACGAAGTTTTCGCACGTCGCGGTTAACACCCTGCAAATCCTGATGCGTTGTCAGCAACACCATTCCACCCCGCTGCGCATGCTGTTCGAACAGCGCAATCAGTGTGGCAACGCCTTGTTTATCAATGGCGGTCAGCGGTTCATCGAGGATCCATAGCGGCGCATCGCTCAGCCACAGACGCGCCAGTGCGACGCGGCGTTGCTGCCCGGCGGACATCTGCCCCACCGTCACATCTTCATAACCCAGCAATCCGACGTTTTCCAGCGCCTGATAAATCGCTTCCGCGCTGGCATTACCTCTGACCATCGGGCCATTCACAGACAGATAAAAGGCAAGGTTTTCAAACGCAGTAAGCACTGACTTTACGCCGGGCTGATGGCCGAGGTACAGAAGCTGCTGATGGAAAATATCGCGCTGACGGCGGGTACTCACACCCTGCCAGCGGACTTCACCGGCGTCCGGAGAGGACAGCCCGGCAAGAATACGCAGTAAACTGGTTTTACCGGCACCGTTACGGCCTTCGATCTGCACCATTTCGCCCGGTTCGATAGTGAAACTTAAGCCGCTAAACAGGGTTCGTTCATCACGAACACAGCTCAGATCAAGGGCTTCAAACATGGTGATGTCTCTTATTTTTCACAAGTGTGCATCATATCACAGGCGTCAGGCGCGACGCAGCTCAGGGAGGCACAGTTTACCCGGCTGAAAAGCCTGAAATCCGGCAAACATCTTCTGAAATGTTCCATCAGGTTCATGGGTTAACGGTTTGTAACTTTTTTGTATACCTGCTCATAATTCACCTGCCTCGCCTATGCTTACTCATGAACATATCTGCAATCACTTTGCTTTACTTTTGGGGAACAACGATGGCCGGAGAAAAACAGCATCACAATGACAAGGATGTTGACAGTGACGAACATACACAGGGAAAGGAAATCGAGACCGGTGAAGAGAACTTGCCGTCGAAAGCGGCCGCCGTTCACGAAGTTATCCGCATGGAAGGTGAAAAAGAGCTTGAGCGCGACGGACAGGCGTTGCTGTGGTCGGCAATTGCCGCCGGATTGTCGATCAGCGCCTCGCTGATGGCGAAAGGCATTCTTCACGCCCGCCTGCCCGATACACCGGAACGTTTCTTCATTGAAAATATCGGTTATACCGTCGGGTTCATTATTGTGATCATGGCGCGCCAGCAGTTATTTACCGAAAACACCGTTACTGCCGTGTTACCCATCATGCAAAAACCGACCGGCAGAAACATTCTGTTGTTGCTGCGTTTATGGGGCATCGTGCTGGCGGGTAACGTCATCGGCGGCGGCCTGGCGGCGCTGGTGTTTCATCTGGTGCCCTTTTTCGATACCGCAACCGACGAGGCGTTTCGCACCATCAGCATGGATATCATGAAAAAAGACCCCGAAGGTATGTTTGTCGGCGGTATGGTTTCCGGCTGGCTGATTGCCACCATGGTCTGGATGATCCCTTCTGCCGGGACCGCCAAACTGTGGGTGATCATGCTGATGACGTATATGGTGGCGATTGGCGACCTGACGCACATCGTGGTCGGATCGGTAGAAGTGCTGTATCTGGTGTTCTCGGGCGCCATTCCCTGGTACGAATTTATCTGGCCGTTCGCCCTGCCGACACTGGCCGGCAACATCTTCGGCGGCACCTTTATCTTCGCGCTGATAAGCCACGCGCAGATCCGCAACGATATGAGTAATCAGAAGAAAGCGAAGGCGAAAAAAGAGGAGCAGGAAGCAGCGAAAAAAGAGGCCGCGAAGCCCTGAGTGGCGAGGAAACGACCAAACGGCAGCCTGATGCCTTATTATTACGAGAAAAATGGGTATACTACGCGGGCGCTTTCCACAGGCGCCCGTGTCTCCTTAGTTAAACGGATATAACAAGCCCCTCCTAAGGGCTAGTTACAGGTTCGATTCCTGTAGGGGACACCATTTTCACTTCTCACTACATCTCTTAAAGCCTAAAAACACATATATTTCAAACAAATAATCTTAAACCACGTCTCAGCACATCTAATAAAATGCAGTAAAAGCTCGCACAATTGTGTATATAATTGCGTATAACTCAGGTTCGATGTAGAGAGCTATACACATGCCACTCAGTGATATCCAAATAAAACGCGCCAAACCAGCCGAAAAACCCTTCACCCTCAATGATGGGAATGGGCTTTCTTTGCTCGTCGAAACCTCAGGCGCGAAGGGTTGGCGGTTCAGATATCGCTTTGCAGGTAAGCCAAAAATGATTTCTTTTGGTGTGTATCCCGCAGTTTCTTTAGCAGATGCGCGTACCAAACGTGAAGAAGCCAAATCCCAACTGGCCAAAGGTATTAATCCTAGTGAAGCCCGCAAAACCGGTAAACTTGCTCAGATGTCCGCTGCTGGCAATACCTTCAAAGCTATTGCTCTGGAATGGCATGCCGCTAAGAAAGCATCTTGGACAGAGAATTACGCTCAGTCAGTGATTCGCCTTCTTGAGTTGAATGTGTTTCCTTTCCTGGGTGAAAGGGCTATTGGTGGGATCCAGCCTTTAGAGTTACTGCTTGTACTTCAGAAAATTGAAGGCCGGGGAGCGGTCGAATTAGCCAGTAAAGTACGCCAGCGCTGTGGAGAGGTATTCCGCTACGCGGTTATTACTGGCCGCGCCGCATATAACCCAGCTCCAGATCTGGCCAGCGCCTTACAGACACCAAAAAGAAACCACTACCCCTTCCTGATGGCGGATGAACTCCCTGGTTTTATAAAAGCTCTGGATTCCTACTCAGGCAGCATCATCACTAAATTGGCCACGCAGCTGCTGATGCTAACCGGCACCCGAACAATCGAGTTAAGGGCAGCAAGATGGGAGGAATTTGATTTAGAAAATGCTATGTGGGAGATCCCTGCGGAACGTATGAAAATGAAACGCCCTCACCTGGTACCATTATCCACTCACGCAGTGGATATCCTACGGCAATTAGAGACGCTTACAGGGCGTTATCAGCTCGTGTTCCCTGGGCGCAATGATGCCAGCAAGCCGATGAGTGAAGGAAGCATTAATAAGGTGCTCAAACTGATCGGATATCATGGCAAAGCCACAGGGCATGGATTCAGGCACACCATGAGCACTGTCTTGCATGAGGAAGGTTTTGATAGTGCCTGGATTGAGATGCAGCTTGCGCATGTTGATAAGAACTCAATTCGAGGGACTTATAATCATGCGCAGTACTTGGATGGTCGTAGAGAAATGCTTGAATGGTACTCAAATAAAATATTGTGGTGAATGGTATCACCACAATATATAATTAGTTAACCACAGCATCTTCTTCGGCGGCTAAAGTGTCTTTAGCAATACTATCATAATAAAACTTAGTTAACTGAGATGTTAAAAAGTCGTCCATTAAAACTTTTATGAATAAATCTTTAGACACCTTTGTATCTAAAGAAATCATTGTTTCATCTTCATTAAAACGGATGCGATCTTTGAGAGTTGGATAGGTTTTACAGAACTGAATGATACTCAAATTATCAATTCCGGCTTTAATTACAGGTGAAGCCTTGGCTACTCTTGTCAGCTTCCTAGCATATTTAACATCAGCAATTAACTCCTCTATAACATTCATATTAGCTACAATATTCATATCACTGATAGCCTGCATCCCCTGAGTCGCTTCCTTTTTTATTACTTCATGAAAACCGAACATCTTCTCAACTAATCTCAGATCAACGACAAAGAGGTTTTCATTGACTTTTATTATTTGAAAATTACCACTAACTCTGAAGAAATCCTCTTTTATTTCCTTAAGCCTTGTATCTGACTTCACAAGAAAGAAGCTATCCTGTGAGAAAATATTTACAGGAGCCATTGTTTTATATAAAATTATCTGCCTCCCAACATTACCTATGCATATAAGTAAAACTCTTATATCTTCTAATTTATGAACATTGAAATCAAATTCCTGTTCATCTGGTTGGCCTAAACTTCGATTCAAACAGTTTAATTCTTCAGGTATTTCGATATCATAGTGATAAAGCACTTTACCTCTTTCATCAGCGGATGAAAGAGGCAACAGTGTTAATTCTTCGTTATCGATAACATCTTTCTGTATTACATCTAAAAAAAGAGATTTAAGTCCAGATTGAGCTGGAGCCTCGATGTCCATCCTTAGGGGAGTAGGATCTCCTTTAGTTATTGCATAAACAATTACAGCAATTAAATCCTTATTTTCTACGTAATACCGGAGATCCACATCCAGCTGTTCTTTAGTTAAAACCTGTGCAGTCATAAAAATCCCTTAATTACCAGAATAATAAACCCTATCATCAAGCTTGATATAACTCACCATCTGTTTTTCCTGTAATTTCCGCCTTGTTATAATTACCACCCCCTCTTTTACTTTATCTTCGGATAATTTAACGTCAACCTTATAAATATTGAAGCCTAATAATGCCAGTGAAGGATTAGCATAGAAAAGATCAGTTTTTATATATATTATACCCATGATAATCAATAATGCTCCCAACACAAAAACATACCTTTCCTTTTCAAAGTCAAATGTAATTAAAGGTATTATGTAGGTTGCCAAAAATGTTAAATGCTCGTAATTTATTTTTTCTATCTTAATGATTTCAAAAGGTAATTCAACTGACCTCCTTGTGTCTTTTTTGAATCTTGAATAAGCGAAGCGGCAATACAACAATAATAATATGCATACAGCAGGAACGATATTTGTTTTTAATAGCTCCCACGAGCCAATATATTCACAAGTTGATGAAAAACACATCGGGACTTTACATGTAATAAATATAAAAAAACCAAATAGAATAGCAAGAGATAATATATATAAATCTATTTTTCTTCTTGTTTGCTCTCTCTGTTTTTTATTATCAGCGTCCAATTAAGCCTCCTTTACTAGATTCGATATCACAATCCCTTTTCTTACAATACATCCAGCATAGTAAAATACAAGTTTTCTAGAAACAATCTAAGTGTATGAGCACGATCACTTTACACATCATTTTGTTCATAAAAATAAAGGTTCAAATAACAAAAATTGCACTACACCGCACCCGCCTGCGGTTTTTGCAATGCATAATTTTTTCAGTTTTCATTTTCTACAAACCGATACGCCAGACCGCGCCGCGTCTGGGGTTCTCTAGCAAATCTCAAACTGAAAAGATTGAAATGAATTTCAGTATTTTTCAGTTTTAGTGTTTTGGCTATCTTGTTGAATGCTGGTTAACCTTATGTTTGCAAAGAATTTTTCTATTTTACGCGAAAATGAGGAGAGAAAAAGACAAGGAGTTTTAGGTGGGGTAAGTCGTGAGAACCCTTGCGCCACGCGCCTTGGCAGCACAAGGGATGAAAATCAAAACTGAAAAAAATGTAAGGCTAAAAACCTGTGAGTCCGCGTTTCAGTATTTCGCTCACCGGATTAACTTCGGCGAACTACCGTACTTTTTGTCTCACTGTTTCGTCGTTCGTCTTCCCACGCTTCTTTTGCCGAGTTCGTCAGAAAAGCCGCTATTTCTTCGCGCTGCGCGGGCGCAATGTTGTCCGCAATATCCTTTACTATGCGGCTGTACGTCCTGCCGCTTGGGCTTAGGGTATGCGAGAAGGTCATATTCATCACAAAGGTGTGACCACATTCCGGATCCGAACAGGAACAGTAGAGGTCTGCAAAATGCTTATGTTTGCGGTGCGTCTTTTTGATTACGGCCGCAGCATCACACTCCGGGCATATCACTTTGAATACTCGCATCCTGTTTTATCCTTCTTAAACCCAGCCCGCCAGAAAGAAGCCTCAAGCCAGGGTTTCATGTTTGCTTTATCGTTTTTGACTGGTAACAGAGGTAACACTGGTTACTCCCTTGTTTTGTTTGAAAATATTCTGTTACCTCGTCCTGTTTATGACTGGTAACCACTGGTAACGCTCTGCACTTTGTTACCAGTGTTACCAGTGACCCTTTTTTACTGGTAACAGGCCGAGGCCTTGCTATTAGGGGTTGTAACCAGTGTTACCTCTGTTACCAGTTATAAATAAGACTCGTACGAGAGTATTACCCTAAGACGGTGCTGTTTAGCTGATAGACCCGTTTAACCCCCATCTCTGGCAGGCGGAGGCTTTTCTGGGTTCTGGCTTCCTCTTCCGGCACGTCGAGATAGCCCGCCGTCGCGCACAGCCTGGCCACCTTTTTGGCGTCAAAGCCTTTGGTGACCTCCTTCCAGCCAGTAGGCAGCACGTAGAAGGTGGTTACCGTTTCATCCTGACCGCTGCCCTTCTCTACGCGGCGAAAGCCCACCATGTTGGCCGGGCGGCTGTGTGAGTCGTGCCAGTCGGCAAAGCGGCTGTACTGGTTGCGCGTCATGAAGTCCCTGACCTGCTCCAGCGCGGCGGCGTCCTCCTGGTTCGCCGTGTGGCCACGGTCATACATCCACGCATCCAGACAGCTTTTGGCCGCGTTGTAGGCCTCTCCGGGTTGCCAGCCGGTGATCCCCGCCTCGGTGGCCAACTCGCCCGCCATCGCCACCAGCGCAAAGCGCGTCACCGCGCGTCCGACCTGGTTCCCGGCGTTGTCCGGCGTCAGCCTGCGGGTAAACTCTTTCAGCATGGCCTTGGCCTTGCTGGTCATACCCGGAAGATCGGCCGTTAAGCAGCGCAGCCACTCCCTGAACGGCGCACCGTGACTCAGCATCACGGACTGCTCAAGGTGTTCAGCCAACGCTTTACCGCCTGCAAAACCGTGCAACTCTTCAAACACGCCGTGCTTGCCGGTGTCGCTGGGGATTTGGATCATCCGCACCTCAACCCCGGCGTAGGTCTTTTCCCCCACGTTGGCGGCGTGTTCCACCAGGGAAAGCTCGCCGGTGGACAGGAACAGCAGGCACCAGCGGTTAGTTTCCCGCACGCTGCCGTCCGTTCTCGCCCGCGCTTTCCCCTGGCCGTTCGCCAGCATGTAGGCAATGTTCCCCGCCTCTCTGCCGTCTACTTCGCGAATTTCATCGAGCATCAGCGTGGCGTCATTACGGCGGCTGGCGGTGCCTTCCAGCGCATTGCCGGTGGCACGCCAGGTATGCCAGAAGTCAGCCCCGCCGCACACCGACGCGGCCACCTTCATGGTGGTGGTTTTGCCGTCGGTAGATTCACCCTTGAGGTGATATCCGCCCCCGCCAACGCCTACCAGTTTCAGCAGTGGCGCGGCAAACGCCAGGCTCACGGCAAAAGCCACCCGCCCGTTGCCGACGCAGTAGCGTGAAACCTGCTCCCGCCAGTCTTCCAGCGTGCCCGCCGTTCTGAAATCCCGCCCCTGAACGCTTGAGGTCTGCAAAATAACGGACTCCGAACCGACGCCGATCACTTCATCCTGGAGAACGTACACCGAACCGTGCCACCCGGTTTTGGTCACGCAGGTGACTTTTCGCTCTGGCTTGCACAGAGAGATGTATTCCATCAGGTGCGCACGCGCCTGGCCATTAATATTGATGTACGACAGCCCGTTAACCAGCAGCGTGCGACGCAGCTCTTCCCCGGCGCTGGCCAGCATTTCCATCGGCATTGCCCATTTTCGGCTGATCCCGTTGGTATCCTCCCACTCCAGCAGGCGGCCATAGTTGCTGCCGTCTTCGTCGCAGGTAATGGCCGTGACGCGCACCGGGCTGCACAGCTTGATGTTGCGTATCTCCGTGTCACCGTCTGACTTCTGCACCTGTTTGTCGTACCACAGGTATTCCTGCGTCAGGCGGAACCCCTGGGGGAGTTTGGTTTTCCCTTTGCCAAACAACACGAGTTCTTCTTTGAACGCCTCTTTAGCGCGATCCATGCCGTGCTCCTGGCGGAAATCGTCCCAGTCGGCCTTATGCCGGGTAGGTGGCACCGTCACCCACCCGTTTACCGCCTTAGCCGCCTTCTGCGCGTATAGCTTGCCGGTGTTTTCCTTGCCGTCGTCAAAGTCGTTATCCCCGGCAATGATGATCCGCGCCTCCGGCCACTTTTCACGCACTGCCTGCGCCACGTTAAGCAGGTTGTTTGCGGAGACGGCCGCCACGCAAACTCCGTCCGTCAGCCTGGACACGGTGAGCGCCGTCGCAAACCCTTCGGTGATCGTCACCTGCTCCGGAGCGATATCGCCCGGTTCAACCACGCTAATGAATGAGCCTGCCAGTACGGAATGGGGTAAGAGACGTTTATCCCCGTTGGGGTGAATAAGCTGCGCACCGGTTTGCTGACCCTGCGCATCAGTTAAGGGCAGCAAAAGAGAGCCGGGAATAAACTCCACGCCCCCGAACGGCTTCATGACCTGCGTAAGCATTCCCTCGCTATTGTCTAACCCCTTCTCTTTCAGGTATTCACTTTCGCCCTGAATACACTGACCCAGCAGCGCACGATACGCTTTCAGGCACGTCGCCCGCTTTTGCTCCGGGGAGGCTTCTTTCCTGGCGGGCGTGTTTGTCGATAATGACGCTGAGGCCATCGCCAACGCCGCCGCCACTTCTTTGGCGGCTTCCGCCGCAGTCGTCCCGCTGACCAGGCGCACTAAGTCCAGCCCGTCGCCGTGTTCACACTGCGAACAAATCCAGGTGCCGCGCCCGCCCTTATCATCAAAGCGAAAGCGATCCTTCCCGCCGCATTTTGGACAGGCTCCGTGCTGGCCGTTGGCCGGAACGGTGATACCCAGCGCGGGAAGTATATGTGACCAGCGGCCTTTCGCGGCGCTGATCGCCTCTGATACCGGCTTGTGACTCATAGCGTTGCCTCCCCGTCCTGTTCATCCTTGATGCAACTGCCTGCGGGAAATTCACCATCAGGCGCACCGTAAATAATGTCCTGATAAACCCGGCTTAGGCGCATCGTGCCGTAATAAGAAAGCTGCATGGCTTCGCTCATAAATCCCGGCTTGAGCATCTTATTCAATTCCTGCGCGGCTAAACGTCCGCCCTCAGTTGCGCCCAGCTTTTGAATAAAGGGATGCTCAATGTGATAAATAATATTGGCCGCGACCTTATCCAGGCTGAGAGGGATGCTTTCACCATCAGCAATAAATACCGGGTTGCCATGTTTCGAGACCATCAGGGAAATAAACGCCTGAGAAATATAATGGCGTAATAAGGCCGCACGAAATTCAGCCGAGGTTAACCGCGTTTTATTCAGCATCATTTTTCCCCACGTTGTCTTCACCCTGAAACATTTCACTGCATCCGATCGCCCCGTCCAACTGATCCGCCAGGCTCTCAAAAAGGGCGGCCATGCCTTGCAAAGAAATGCTCGACTGCGTGTTACTGGCGGCAAGTGCCAACAGCTCGGCCAGACAGGCGGATGCCTGATGTGCTCTAAGAATTTTGTCATGACCTTCATTTGAGAAGGCATAGGGAAAAACGTTTTGGGCTTTATTGGTCATGACGCGCCTCCTGTGTTGTGTAAGGCAGGCGGCCAGCAAAGGCCAGCACAAAGTCTTTGGCCAGAACACGCCGGGCATACCGTTCAGAAGATGCTGTGATTTTGAGGCGGCAAGGTACGGCGCAAAGATCTGCGCGGCGAACGGCCAGGAATAGGTAAGTGAATTGCGGGCAAACAAACTGAGGGGCATAAGCCATACGGCAACCTCCTGTAACTGAGATGAAATCTCACCACGGGAGTTCCTACACTCTTTGGTGGTGAGCTGGACGGGGGTAGGAATACCGGCGTTACAGGATACCGGCCTGACCGAAGTCAGCCCCGCCCAGCCCACCATAGATTCTACGCGGATCAAGCCCGCAAAAAACAGGTGCACTGAGGCTACGACACAAAAAAAGACGCTTGGCGCGTCGTATGTCGCCTGTAACTTATTCGGGTTCCTACGCCCGGCTGTCGATTTTGCGACAGCAGGAAAACTATAACTTGAGATGTTATCTGTGGGCAATCTATTTTTTTTGAAAATAGGCCTATCGCAAATACAGTAGGTATTATTAATAAACAAATTATTACGCATAAATATATCCATTTGCCACCTCCGGGAAATAGTTATCCAACCCGGTTTTATTCAACCGGGTGACAGGATATTTAAAAATGAATTAATTGCCTGAGATGGCGGAAACCCAGCCTTTACCGGCCATAGAAAGGCTATCTGCCAAAGAAAAAGCGATAGGGTTACTAATGCGCGTCTTTGAACCTTTTCGGGCGAAATAACGTTTGTTCACGCTAAACTTAAGGCGGTCTGTCCCAATACTTGCAGGGCTGTCAGTGACGGCAAGCCCACCAAGATAAAAGCGCCCGCTGTCTCGAAAATCATCTTCCACTTCGATAGAGCAAAATAGCTTTTGCCCGCGCTCGTTGTAGCTCATAAGCTTAGACGTAGGACGAAGGCGAACATAAAGCTTCATCAACCCCTCGGAGTTTTCACAACGCGCTTCAAGAACTTCGCCCAGGTTATCTAAATCACGATTGTGCTCTTCCCAAATAAGCGCGGTATACAATTTAGGATTATAGGTTTCGGCTAAATCGACGATCCAACAGCGCTCAATTTGACGCCCATCAATGGTAGTTCCCTCTGTTGCTACACATACCCAGCCCGTCGCGATTGGCGAATATTCCATGCTTGGCTCCTACAGAAGCGTGATGGCGTTTTCATCCGCCGCCGCATACAAAAATCCATTACCCAGCGCATAGCCTTCATTGCGCAGATAGGCGTGCTGATACTCAGTTGAATCGTCCACAAACTCAGCGCGGAAACGGCGTGATCCTTTCTGCGTGTAGATATGAAAATTTTCAAGCGTTGTAATAGCTAGACGTTTACCCGGCATGAATGGTGGAACAAAAGCAAAGCGCCCCGCAATAGAGCTGGTCAGCAGCTGCGCCGCAGCAGTATCGGAAAGTGAGCGATCTGCGGCGTTGAATAAGCGCAGACGTTCTTTAGCTGCCAGTTCGGCACCGACCAAAACAACCAGGCGCGGATCTTCCCGGAAGGCTTCAGGGATTTTATCTTTGATAAGCTGATTAGCCAGAGCATCCAGATGCGGATAATCCCCCCCTTCGCCCAGGCTAAATTTTTCAGTGATGACCTGGGAACCGTTATTAAACTCTCGTGCGATAGCATGCCAGCCGATGTTAATATCCTCCCCTTTAGGGTTCTCAATGGGATTCGTAGGCAGCCCGGCATATTCACCGTTAAACCCAATCCGCAGCATATCTAAAGAAACAGCACGACCAAAAAAATCAGAGAGAAGGCTTACAAATTTATCAAAGCTATTGATGTTAGCGAGCTGCCCCAATTGTTCGTAAGATAATGAAACACAGGAATCTGTTTCAACTAATTCAAAAGGCGTGCCATTAACAGTTAGTTTCTTTTTAAAACGCCCTGATAACGCACGCCCTGAATGCAACGAGTTATCACCAATCTCAATAGCTTGCCCGGTAGAACTATCAATATCACGCAGAGTAATACTTCCCATCATCCAACCTGATTCTAACATCGCTATATGCAAAGAATTTTCGGAAGGAGTCGATATGGTAAATTCCCCTTCTTTATTATTACTGAAATATTCTGCACCTCGAGTGAAAATTTGATGAAACTTCTTCGCCATATCAGGAATTAAATGTACTGCCATGTCTTATACCTTCTTATTTCAAATTGATGAATTCATCATGTGTGTTTTTCTATGCATGCGCTGATCATGCAGACATTTACTATTTACATAATCAATGGCCGTCATTCTTTGACGTAGCTCGGCATTTAGATTGCTGAAGTATTCACGATAATATCGAGCCTTACTTTCTCCACCATTAGCTATTTCATATTTGTCTGTAGATACAGTGCATAATGAAATAATTTTTCGCAATGCTGTTTCCAGCATATCCAGCTCTTTCCAAGCATATAAAATTGGACTATCTGACTTATTAAAGTAAGATTCTTTGATCGGACATCCTTTAAGATATTCCATAGGTATTCGCGTAAGAATTACCGGCATCAAACCAGGCGCATTGTTCGCAGATAGTATCTCAGCCTGCTTGCGTAACATGCCTAAAAGCTCTCGACGCTCATTTAATAGCTTGTCGGCAGATGCAATGTACCCATCGATACGGTCTTTTCTGTATTCGAGATCCTGCAAATAAGCTCGTAAGCTTTCATAGCCACCCAATCCGCTGCGTTTACCTTTATGGGCTTGGGCAATATCGTCATCGACACTTTTTGCATCAGCCAAAGCATTTTTATAAGCTTTATTAGCTGCATTAATGACACTTAACCCGCGCTCTACTAATAGATTCATTTCTGAAGCATTACACTCAGTATAAGGAACCTCATACCCTGTCAATTTTTTAAATTCCTCACGCAGTGATTTTATTTCATTAAAGCGCTTAATCTCTATAGCTCGAATAGCATAACCACCATCAGAGTGCCCTTCACTGAAAGTGACAGATTTATAGTTAAGCACTTGATCAATATTGCTATCTTTACAAAAATTTAAATCTTCACTACCCATTATAACTAACTCCTTCTTTTAATATTTTCTTTAATCCAATCTTCGATTTCACTTTCAACCCACGCAACAGAGCGTTCTCCAATCATTACGTTCTTGGGGAATTTTTCACACTTCATCATTTTGTAGAGTGTTGATCTTGGCAAGCCTGTAGCGCTAATTACAGAAGCGAGCCTTATTAATCTTAATGAGTTAGATTGAATTTCGTTTACAGTATTTATAGACATGACTCTCCCTAGTTAGAAGATAAATTAATATTGGACATTCTCAGATGTTGTCGGATGCGCTAAGACTGCCATTAGAAATTTATAATGTAAATACGTTGGTTTTTACTAGCGATTGAATTTAAGTGATTTTTAGGTAGCCGTAATAATTGGTGAAGAAGGGGAATAAGTGGTGCTCAGCAATATTCAGTAATATTAGCCAATATTCAACAATATTGACTAATAGCCGATGACAATGGAGGAGTAGGGATTAGTGGGTAAAAAACCAATGTAAATAAATGTAAATAAATTTTCTTAGGGAAAACAGCTACTGTTAAAAATTCACTCTGAATTTTGTGTATAAAAATATGTATAATAAGTTCATGGCTATAAATATAATTACTTAAAATTCATAGCCTTGGTTACTTAAACTCATTCCTGTAGGGGACACCATTTTTAGTGCTCATAATATTCCCCACAAACACCCTCACCAGCCCGGCACTGCCCCGCCGTTAAAGATTTTTTCTGCCGCTTTCGCCACTTCTGGCGACTGATAGGATTTCAGAAACTCTTGCACATTTTCCGCATCTTTATTGTCCGGGCGCGAAACCAGAATATTCACGTACGGCGAATTTTTATCTTCGATAAACACGCTGTCATGCACCGGTGATAATCCGGTTTGCTGGATATAGGTCGTGCTGATGATCGCCACATCGACTTTCGGGTCATCCAGCACACGCGGTAACTGCGCGCCTTCCAGTTGCATAATATTCAGATGATGGGGGTTTGCAGTGATATCCAGCGCCGTTGGCAGCAGGCCTTTGCCTTCTTTCAGAGTGATCAGTTTCTCTTTTTGCAGCAGCAAAAGTGCGCGGCCTAAGTTGGTCGGATCGTTAGGGATCGCCACGGTTGCGCCGTCTTTCAGTTGATCCACGGTTTTGATTTTTTTCGAGTAGCCCGCCATCGGGAACACAAAGGTGTTGCCGACCGCCACCAGATGGTAGCCGTGGGCTTTGTTATCCTGATCGAGGAACGGACGGTGCTGGAAAACATTCGCATCCAGATCGCCATGTTCGGTCGCGTCATTCGGTAATAATGAGCCGCTGAAACCGACCAGTTCGACGTCCAGACCGTATTTATCCTTCGCGACCTTTTTCGCCACTTCCGCCACATCCTGCTCTGCGCCATTAATCACGCCGACTTTGATATGTTTTGCATCACCACTTTTTTGATCACAACCCGCCAGCAGTAATCCTGCCAGCAAAAACACAACACCCGTGCGTAAATGAGATAACGTCAGTTTCACTTTTTTTCCTTAAAAAATAACCGCTAATGCGTAATGAAAATGACTATAACAGGAGGATGGTCGCTGTTTAAAAAACCAATAAAGCATCGCTAAGAAGAAAAAAGCATATAGATGACCCCACTTAAGTCCGGACATCCAGATCTTTTCCTTATATCAGTCATAAAAAGTTTGCCCTCCCCGCCCCTTTTCGGAAAGAGTAGGCTTATCAGAAATAACCAATGAGAACCTGCAAGAATGGAAATTATTGAAGCCGGAGAGCAGCATATTCCCGCGATACAGAAAATTTATGCCTGGCACGTTCTCCATGGAACCGCCTCGTTCGAGACACAGCCCCCGGATGAACGCGAGATGGCGGGCCGGCTGAAGAAGATTAAAGAGGCAGGTTTGCTCTGGCTGGTGGTTTTGCATAAGGATGAAGTGAAGGGATATTGCTATCTGGGTCATTATCGCGAACGTTATGCGTATCGCCACACGCTGGAGGATTCTATCTATATTGATCCTGCTTTTCAGAAACGCGGTGCGGGTAAAGCGTTGCTGCGACGGGCGATAGACTGGGCGGAAACTCACGGCTATCGTCAGTTGATCGGTAACGTCGGTGACAGCGAAAATAAAGCCTCAATTGGCTTACATCTCGCCGCCGGTTTTCAGATGAAAGGCACCCTGCATAGCGTTGGATTTAAGCATGGCCGCTGGCTGGACACCGTGTTTATGCAGCTCGCGCTGGGTGACGGAAACCAGACCCTGCCCGCGCAGGATCACTGACAGAAAATACCTGCGGGCCGGTTGCGGCCCGCAGGTTACGGGTTACTCAATCGCTAACTTTTCCCTCGCGGTTTTACGTGTCGCGCTGCCGCCCCAGACTTCGTTGTATTCGTAACCGGTCAGATCTTTAATCACCTTACGTGACACCTCATCGCAGTCTTCCTGCGCTCCACCCAGTTTCAGACGGGCGGTTTCCTTGATCAGGATTTTATGTGTGTCCCGCGTCAGCTTGAATTTGAAGGTCATGTAGAAGCTGATCGCCAGCAACGCACCTGTGGCGAAGATCATCAGGCCGATGATCGCGTGTAACGCGCTGAGCGGCTGAGCACCCTGCCCTTTCACAAATCCACTTTCTTCCAGCACCAGGCCAATCACCATGATGGCAATCGCAACGGTACTTTTACGGGTAAACACCATCACACCGGCAAAAATTCCTTCACGACGTTTTTTGGTGACTATTTCATCGACGTCAGGGATAAAGCTGTAAATATTCCACGGAATATAATAAAGCCCTGAACGTCCAAAGCCTAAAATAACGAAGATGGAAGTAAAGAGAATTAACGGCACCGTTGCGTTGGTGATATAAATATAAAACAGAGCAGCCAGCACGAAGAATATACAACCATAGGCGATTCGCAGCGCGGCAGAAGGCGAAAGATTCATTCGTTCCATCACCATCATATAAACAATCGTCGATGGCACAGAAACAAAGGCCGCCACACTTAAATATCCGGAAACCGATCCCACATCCTGATTCAGACCATAAACCACATAGTAGGTAAAGACGGCACCGAATACGTCCATGGCGGTGAAGGAAGCAATATAAATAATAATATGCTGGCGGAACATGCGGATATTAAAGGATGAGATAAAATCTAAAACCAGACTCTTCAGATGATGCCAGAGACTGCCGCCGGTTTCCATTTCCGGTTCCGGCTCATTCGGATCCCGCACGTCTTTGGCTTCCCAGGTACACAGCCATGTGGTGAATACCGCGATACAAAATACCGTGGCGAAGAATATGCCGGTATAGGTATACGTCATCGGATTATCTTTACCGGTAAACATCATGATGACGCCCGGCACAGACACGGCCAGGAAACCGCCGAGCTGCGAGCAAATCATACGTACACCGGCGAGACGGGTACGTTCGCCGAAACGGTTGGTCATCTCGGCGGCCAGCGTTTCCCACGGCACCAGCACCATCGCTGAAAGCAATTCAATCGACAGATATGTGCCAAGATAATACCAGTAGCCCATGTCCTTTACCCAGACCAGCGCATACAGGAACATCAGTGGCGAACTGATCAGCAGGAAAAACCGGCGGCGACCAAACCGTTTTCCGAGCCAGGTATTTCCGAAGTGATCGGTGATATAACCCATGATCGGACTTAATACGGCATCAATGACACGGGCAATAGCAAAAATAGATCCCGCTTCTAAAACGGTTAATCCGCAATACATGGTATAGAAGAATAAAAGCCAGGTACCGATAACGGCGAATGCACCACCGCCAAATAAATCAGTTACGCCATAGCCTATAGCCGTGCCGTAACCTACTCTGCGTTCAGTAGGTTTCATTATTATTATCCTGTGAATGTAGGGTTATTATTAATAGAGATTTAATCAGCCAGCGTGATCCATTTCCCTGATTGTGAGGAGCGGTAAATCGCACCGACAATATTCAGGGAAACTGCGGCTTGTGAAACAGAGATATAATTTTGTTCTTCAGGATGACGTACAGAATGATAGAAATTCGAGACTGCCTGACGATGACTGTCGCCCCAGTAGCTTTTGGCTGTTCCTGACGGGCTGTCATCACTTATCAGCAGCGTTTTATTTTCTCCTTCAATCAGCCACAACACGTTGTGATACAACTGCAACAGTCCTTTTTCACAATGAATTTCCAGCAGCAACGGTGAATCGGTGCTGTGGCAGTTCGTTGCGTAAAACAATCCATGCGCACCGTTGCCCATTTTCAGGCTGACCATCGCTGTGTCTTCATTTTCAGTCAGTTCACTGAGAAAGGTTCTTTCCACCACGCCTTTCAGCGCGAGAACACCGCCGCCAAACCACTGCATTAAATCCAGCGTATGTATCGCCTGATTGATCAGCAGGCTGCCGCCTTCAGTGGCAAAACGCCCGCGCCACAGGCTTTCGCTGTAATAAGCACCACTGCGCGACCAGGTCAGAATAGCTTTGATGCTCAGCATGTTGCCCAGTTGCCCGCTTTCCAGCAGCGTTTTAATTTTCTGACTGGAAGGATTCAGACGGTTCTGGTAACACACGCCTGTCAGCCCCGCAGCCTGTGACGCCGCGAGTTTAATGGCGCTGACTTCTCCGATATTCAGCGCCACCGGTTTCTCGGTAAAAACATGCTTTCCCGCCGCCAGCGCGGCGAGAATAGCCTCCTTGTGCAGATGATGCGGCAGGCAGATATGCACCACGTCAATCTGCGGATCGCACAACATTTCGTGATAATCCGTGTAAAAATCACAACCATATTCCTGCGCCAGCGCCCGGCCTTTGCCAATATCGCACTCCGCAATCGCCCTTAACTGGCAATCCGGTTCGTGCCGGATCGCTGCCACATGGCAGGTATGGATAGACCCGCAACCGATCACCGCAGCCTGGAGAGTTTTCATCATCTGCTCCCGTTTAGTGGGTTCCGTTTGCCAGCATCTGTGCCCGGATGCACAGCTCGGCAGCTTTAAACGCATGCTCCTGGGTCATGGCGTGCTCGGTGCGGTTCAGGCAATCGAGGATCAACTGACCAAAGAACGGGAAGCCGACGTTGCCGGAAACCGGGTAACGGAACTCGCCTTGTTGATTCACCAGATACACCACGTCCTGCTCGCCGAGCGTGAGATCAACATATTTGCGGATCTCGATATAACCTTCGGTGCCGAGCAGCGTCAGACGGCCGTCGCCCCAGGTGCTCAGCCCTTCTGGTGTGAACCAGTCGCAGCGGAAATAACCCCGTGCGCCGTTATTGCCTTTCAGCATCGTGTCGCCAAAGTCTTCGAAACGCGGATACTGCGGGTGATTGAAATTAAGAGCCTGAGCCGCCACAACCTGCGCGTCACTGTTGCCGGTATAAAACAGAAATTGTTCAATCTGATGGCTGCCGATATCACACAGGATGCCGCCAAAACGCTCTCTCTCGTAGAACCAGTCGGGACGCCCTTCGCCCTCGCGATGCGGGCCGGTACCCAGCGTCTGGATCACGCGTCCGATCGCCCCTTCATGCACCAGCTGGCCCGCGAAGACTGCACTTTCTACGTGCAGGCGTTCGCTGTAATACACGGCATATTTGCGCCCGGTCTCGGCCACTTTGGCCTTCGCTTGCGCCAGTTGTTCCAGCGTGGTCAGCGGCGCTTTGTCGCTGAAATAGTCTTTCCCGGCTGCCATGACTTTCAGCCCCAGCGCGCAGCGTTCGGACGGAATGCCCGCCCCCGCGATCATCTGCACTTCACGGTCATCAAGGAGTATCTGCAATGACTCCGCGACCTTAACCTGCGGATACTGGGCGACAAACTTCTCCACTTTTACCGGATCCGGATCGTAAACCCATTTCAGGCTGGCGCCCGCCTCGATCAACCCGTTACACATACCGTAGATATGCCCGTGATCCAGGGCCGCAGCAGCAAACACGAATTCACCGGGCTTTACCACAGGTTGCGGTTTCCCTACCGGCGCATAATTCATACCGTCTTTATTGCTCATGTTCAGGCTCCTTTATCCATATTTTTGCCGAGAGGGATCGCATCTTCATTGGCGAAGTTTTCCACCGATGCTGATTTTTCGTAAAAGTGCGGTGCCAGCGAAACCAGCCCGCCGGTCTGATAAAACGGATCTTCCGGCGACAACGGCAGTGACACAATGCTGCGGGTAATGGCGGATTTATAAATCGCGGCAATCAGTTCCAGTGAACGCTTGCCCTGAATGCCGTCAATCAGCGGCGCGGTACCGGTTTCCAGTGCGGTCAGGAAATTGTCGATCTGGCCGGTGTGCAGGGTATAAGTGAGTTTGGGAATCGACTGGTAAATGTCTTCAAGCTGGTTTTCACGATCCGTGTCACGCGCATCAATCGGGAAACCGTTCGGCGCAGAAATGCTGGCGTATTTGTCCCACGGGGCTGAAATTCGCGCTTTCTCGCCCTGAATAACAATCTTCTGATCTTCGCCGTGATGCACCACGGAAGCCGTCAGTTGGGTCAGTGCGCCGGAGTCATATTTGAAAATGGCCGCCGAGAGATCTTCCACTTCGGCATTATCATGCGCAGCGTTGGTAATCATCGAGACCACTTCAGAAGGAAAACCGAGCATCCACTGAATCGCGTCAATATGGTGAACGGCGTGATTGAGCGTGCAACCGCCCGCTTCTTTTTCCCAGGTGCCGCGCCACCACAAATCGTAATAGGAATGACCGCGCCACCAGAAAGAATCCACCTGTGCATGACACACTTTGCCGGTCTCACCGGAATCGAGCACTTTTTTCAGCCGCCAGAACGCGTCGGTAAAACGGTTTTGCGCGATGATTGACAGCGTTTTCCCGCTCGCCTGCGCCGCGCTGATCATCGCGTCGCATTCCTGTAACGACGCCGCCATCGGCTTTTCACACAACACGTGTTTGCCTGCGTTCAGCGCATTAATCGAGATTTCGGCGTGGACATACGGCGGCGTGCAGACGTCAAAAATGTCGATATCTGCATCATTAAGGATTTCCTCATGGCTGGCATAGACCCTGGCGTTCGTCAGGCCATAATGCCGTTTTTTCTCTTCCGCTTTTTCAGGATAAATATCTACCAGCGCAACAATCTGGCAACGATCAGCAAACTCTAAATATCCCTGAATATGGTTATGTGAAATATTACCCGTACCAATAATGGCTATTTTCAGCATTCTCTTACTCCTTATATTTAACCGAACAGCTGGCGGATTTAAGCCGCATAAAGGGCGTCACCGTGTTGAATTCTTTATAGATTCAGCACAGATAAATACCTTATTTTTTGTTTCTGAGGTTTATATTCTGGAGAGTAATAATGGTTTTTTTTTCCAACAACTGTTATTTGTGACAGGAATTGCAGTGCCGTTTGCGGAATTTGCTATCATGCTGAATAGCCCATGAATTACAACCAGTTAACCATGGCAATAAGTCCATCTCCATTTGAGGCATTGATCACAAAATGACGGGAAAATTAAAAATCAGGCAAATAGCGGAGTTAACCGGGCTTTCTCCGAGTACCGTTTCCCGTGTGCTGGCAGGGAAAGCCAATGTCAGTCTCCAGGCAAAAGAGAAAGTATTTGCCCATGCCAGAACAATGGGTATTTTGCGTGACATTCCGGCCAGCCGTTTGTTAATGAATTGCCTGTTGCTCTGTGCGCCACCCGCCGCCTTCTCTCCCCATGAAGATCGTTATTATTATGAAGTGATTCAGGAAATAACGGTGGAAGTTGCGCGTTTTGATATTCACATACGTAAATGCGCGCTGGCGGTCAATGAACCGGATATCGCTGTTTTTATGCATGCACTTCATCAGCCGGATGTCGACGGCATTGTCATTATCGGTATTGATGACGTGATGCTGTATCGGCTGGCAGCAGAATCTAACAAACCGGTGGTAATGATCAACGCCAAGGACAGCGAGATGCGTCTGGACTGTGTTTCTGCCGATCATTATTCCATCGGTTACAGTGCTGCCAACTATCTGTTTACCAGAGGTCACCGCCCCGTTTTATTGTTCACCGACCTGCGTCGTGAAACCATGATGCAGCGCCTCGATGGCTTTAAACGCGCCTGCCTTGAACACCATGTGGTATTCGACGAAGCCCTGCATTTGCTGGTCAATCATGGCAGCGGAGGGGAACAGGCGAGAGAAAATATTGAGAAGTATCTCCGGGGGCATAAACGGGAAACCATGCCATCAGCCATCTTATGCGGAGGCGATCAGATTGCACAGGCCACCATTGATGCCCTGAACGAATACGGTTTTAAAGTCCCGGAAGATATTTCGGTGATGAGTATCGATTTTGCGCACGACATGAAAACATCAGCGGCACAAAGTTTCACTGCCGTGCATTTGCCGTGCCGCGAGCTGGGCACCGAGGCAGTGTATATTCTGCAAAGCCGCCTGATGCGCGCTACCGGCGCGAAATTCAATTTGCTGTTACAGGGGAGAATTCACAACGGCCAGTCAGTGGCCGATGTGAAATGGAAGCGCAAAGGGTTGTATCCTGCCGCCAGTTAGCCGCGCCCCGAAGGCACATTCTCAGCGTCGCCATTGATTATCTCCTGCTAGACTTTTGAGTCTTAACCTCAAAAAAAGATGCGGAGAATGCAATGTCAGAACAGTATCAGCCCCCTGAAGTCTGGACCTGGAATAAAGATGAAGTCAGCAAGTTCTCGAACATCAACCGCCCGATAGCCGGTCCGACGCACGAAAAAACGCTGCCGGTCGGTAAGCACCCGCTTCAGCTCTATTCCCTTGGCACGCCGAACGGCCAGAAAGTGACGATCCTGCTGGAAGAGTTACTGGCGCTGGGCATCAGCGGTGCGGAATACGATGCGTTTATTATCCGCATCAATGAAGGCGATCAGTTCTCCAGCGGCTTTGTTGACGTTAACCCGAACTCAAAAATTCCGGCGCTGCTGGATAACTCAACCACACCGCCAATCCGCGTGTTTGAATCCGGCAACATCCTGCTGTATCTGGCGGAAAAATTTGGCCAATTCCTGCCAAAAGATCTCGCCGGTCGCACTGAAACCCTGAACTGGTTGTTCTGGCTGCAAGGTTCCGCGCCGTATCTTGGCGGCGGTTTCGGTCACTTCTACCATTACGCGCCGGTCAAAATCGAATACGCCATTAACCGCTTTACGATGGAAGCCAAACGCCAGCTCGACGTATTAGACCGTCAGCTTGCTGAACACCGTTTTATTGCCGGGGAAGAATACACGATTGCTGATATCGCCATTTTCACCTGGTATGGCAGCCTGGCGCAGGGCGGTCTGTATGAATCGGCTAAATTCCTCGACATCGAATCTTATAAGCACTTCCAGCGCTGGGCGGCTGAAGTGGCGGGCCGTCCGGCGGTGAAACGCGGACGCATTGTGAACCGCACCTGGGGTGATGAACAACTGGAAGAGCGCCATGATGCCTCGGATTTCGATGGCATCCTGAAATCATAACGGGCGCCTGAAACGTAAAAAAAGGGCGGGATTTTGCGATCCCGCCCTTTTCTTTTATGCGCTTTCTGTCTGCGGTTCGAGGTACTTTTTAAACCAGGCAATGGTTCTTTCCCACGCTAAATCCGCCGCCGCTTTGTCATAACGCGGCGTCGAATCATTGTGGAAACCGTGGTTCACGCCGGGATAAATATGCGCTTCATAAACTTTGTTATTGGCCTTCAGCGCCGCTTCATACGCCGGCCAGCCTTCGGTAATGGGTTTATCCAGTTCAGCATAATGCAGCAATAACGGCGCTTTGATACGCGGCACATCTTCCGCTTTCGGCTGACGCCCGTAGAACGGCACGGCGGCCGCCAGTTCAGGGTAAGCCACCGCCGCCGCATTCGCCACGCCACCGCCGTAACAGAAACCGGTGATGCCGACTTTGCCGGTGCCAGTCTCGTGGTGCATCAGAAATTCTACCGCCGCAAAAAAGTCGTTCATCAGTTTGGCCGGATCAACGTGTTTTTGCAGTTCGCGCCCTTTCTCATCATTGCCCGGATAACCGCCGACCGAACTCAGCCCGTCCGGCGCCAGCGCGACAAATCCGGCTTTCGCCACCCGCCGCGCGACATCTTCGATATACGGATTCAGCCCGCGATTTTCATGCACCACCACCACACCAGGCACTTTACCGGTCACTTTGGCCGGACGCACCAGATAGCCTTTCACGCTGCCGTGTCCCTGCGGCGACGGATACTGAATGTATTCCGCCACAATATCCGGATCAGTGAATTGCACCTGTTCGGCGTAGGCATAGTTCGGCGTCATCAGCGTTGTCAGTGCAGCCAGCGACAATCCGCCTGCCACAAACTTCGCCGAGAGATCAAGAAACTCACGTTTGGTCATTTTGCCGTGCACGTAAAAATCAAAATATTCGAGGAGTTCAGGCGGGAAATCTTTCGCTGTCATTCGGGTCATTTTTCAGGCTCCGTTCCGGTCAGGGGAAGGATAAATAATGGCCTGTTTTTGGCGATTTTGTAAACCCGTTGTGAGATGGGATGGCTTTCCAGGCCGCATCAACACTTTTATGCACTGAAAATGCTAAACTTTGGTCATAAAGGGAGAAACAATGAAAAACTATCTTTCGCAACCACCGAAAATACATTTCATCGAATGGAACTCAGAGTACGAACGGATGATGACCTCTGCACTGAAAAAAGAATTTAATGTGCATACGATTTATCACGTCAAAAAACACTTTAAATCTGTCCACTCTTTGCTGCCGGGAAAGCGGCTCAAACACTGGCACCGGAAATTTCAGATTGCTATCAAGTTCCGCCGCGTGCGTGAAACCGACATCATCATTTGTAACGGCTACAGCGCATTTCTGATGCTGGATTTACTTTCCCTGCCCAAATGCAAAAAAATATTGGTATTGCGCGACTCAGTGGCCGCGCTTACGTCTAAAAGACGTCGGCTGAAATTACTTTCCCATGACGAAAATTATCTCGACCGGGTCACCGCTGTTTTTGATGTTATTTACAGTTTTGATCCCGAAGATTGCCGGAAATACGGACTTTCTTATGTTGACCAGTTTTTGCCGTTCACCCGCCATAACATGGCTGCGTGGCAATCGGAACCGGCAAATACGCCGTCATCCTGCTCATGCTTTTATGTCGGCGGGTTTGATGATTATCGGGCAAAACTCATTAACGACCTGACACCGGTATTGCGCCAGAATCACTGCCAGACCGACTTTTATCTGGTGGGCGATTGCAACGGAACCCCGGATTACCCGGACTGTTGTATCAATCAGAAAATCAGTTATCAGCAAAATATTGAAAAGCTGAAGCGAGCTTCTGTCGTTCTTGAGATCAACAAGCCGGATCAATGCGGATTAACGCTGCGTGCTCTCGAAGCCATGGCTTTTAATAAGAAACTGATCACCAATAATGCCTCAATAAAAAAACATGCTTTTTATCATCCCGATAAAATCTTTATTTGGGGAGAAGATGATCGCAATGCTATTGCCAAATTTCTTTCATCGGAACATCAGAAAACCGACCCGGCATTGCTGGAGACATATTTCGCTGACGGCATGTTAAAGACACTGGCCGGAACCGCAGTAGAATAGAGGCTTTGCCCGACAACGTAACAGAACAATCAAAAGGAGAAACCATGAACAAAGCACTCGCAGGACTGAGTAAAGAGGAAATGGATAAAGTGAGCGCCGGGCTGGCAGCCGGGACTGTCGTGGTGCGTGAGCGCAACCATCTGCCGGTCAACGCAGAAGAAGTGGAGATGGAGCAGCCGGAACATCTGCGCGCTTATTTTCGCGAACGTCTGGAACATTATCGTCAGCAACCGGCTAAAAAATAGTCACAGCGGCTCAGTGCTGCTGCGTAAAGAAGCCGACAATCGACTCTCTCAGGCTGACGGCCGCCTCGCCCGGTGGCGTCAGGCTCTGATGAAGGCTGATCCCCACCTCACCCGGCGCGGGCAATTCCTGCAAAATCCGTACGGTTGATGGCATACCGAAATCCGTACGAACAGTCACCCCCAGTCCCGCCGACATCGCCGCCCAAATCCCGCTCAGGCTGCGGCTGGTGAAGGCTATCCGCCACGCAATACCGGCGTTATCCAGCGCCGTCGTTGCGGCATTCCGCATCAGGCACGGCGCTTCGAACACCAGCAGGGGCACCGGTTCGCCGGTTTCCTGATAGTGCTTCAGGTCGAAACTTTCAGGGCCAATCCAGCGCAGCGGAATCCGTCCGAGCGAGCGGCTTGACGGGAAAAGTGGCGTTTCATCAGCCTGCCAGCACACCGCCAGATCAAACTCGTTATGCCGGATCCCGTCCAGCAATTGCTGATTACGGGTAATACTGGCGGAAACCTGCACCTGCGGATGTGCGCGGGTGAATGTGCCGAGAATGGCCGGTAACAGGGTTTCGCCGAAATCCTCCTGCATGCCCAGATTCAGGCTGCCACTCAGCGCACTGGCGAGCAGCACAGCGCTGGCCTCATCATTCAGGCTGAGGATCCGCCGCGCATAACTCAGCATCACTTCGCCGCGTCCGGTCAGGATCAGGTGTCGTCCGGATTTCTGTACCAGCTCCGTGCCCGCCTGTTGCTCCAGCTTTTTCAGCTGCGCGCTGACGGCAGATGTGGAGCGTCCCAGCCGGTCGGCGGCCAGCACAAAACTCCCCAGCTCAATGCCGGTAACAAAACTGCGCAAGGCTTCTGAATCAAAAGTGACCGGTCTTTTCGCCATGCTTAATCATCCCGTTTTTATGGACTAATGCTGCTGTTATTTTCGATATTCAGGATAATCATAACGCCTTATGCTCCTTTTCACACCGACAAAAAGGAGCCTGATATGAGCACGACCTCGTCCCAAACACAGACGCTGGATACCATGGCGCGTCTGACGCCCAAATTTGCGGAACTGACGGAACAGGTGCTGTTCGGCGATCTGTGGAAAAGAAATGAATTGTCTGCGCGTGATCGCAGCCTGATCACCGTTGCCGCACTGATTGCCCTCAATCGCGTTGAACAACTGCCTTTTCATCTGAGCCTGGCGGTAAAAAACGGGGTCTCACAGGCCGAACTTTCAGAAGTGATCACCCATCTGGCATTTTATGCCGGCTGGCCCGCAGCGGCATCCGCCCTGAGCCGCTTCGCCGCTCTCAATGACCAGTAACCCGCGCCCCGTAACCGGAGGAACAACCGATGCCTTTTAGCCGAATTTCTTTACCAGCCCACCGCACGGATGCCTGGCAGGATGCCATTTCAGCCATATTACAGGAAGCGCTGGTTGATCACTTTTCCGTGCCCAAAGATGATTGTTTTCAGTTATTCGAACCGGTCAGCCGCCACCAGCGGGTGATCAACCCGACCTATTTAGCCGGTGAAAATGACCGGCGTTCAGACGATTTTCTGCTGTTTCACATCACCGCAGGCAAACCGCGTAACGGTTATCAGAAACAGCAACTGTTCCACCATCTGGCCGAAAAATTACACCTCACACTGGGAATTTCTCAGGCTGATGTGATGGTGGTGGTGAGTTTTACGCAGCCGGAAGACTGGTCATTCAGTCACGGTGAAATGTTCAGAATTGCGCAAGGAGCCCGGTCATGATTGCCATGCAATACAGTTTTACCCTGCCTGCGGACTACGACATGGGCATTATTGAAAAGCGCATTGCGGATAACGGATATCGGACGGACGGTTTTGCAGGGCTTATTTTCAAAACCTATCTCTATGCCCGCCGCAACGGTCTGCAAACCGGCAGCGCAGAAAATATCTACGCACCATTTTACCTGTGGCAGGACGCATCAGATATGAACCGTTTTATTTCAGGTGCAGGTTTTCAGGGCGTCGCCGGCGCCTTCGGCTGGCCGCAGATCCGGGTTTATCCGGTGCTGACGGCACATGTCAGCGGAAACGTTGCGGAGGCGGTATATGCGAAAAGAGAGATAACGGATATCGCACCGTTCAGTGACCTTGCGCCATTCAGTGAGCAAACGGTGAGCGACAGACTTATCGACGTCACCGCCTGGGATACGACAAACTGGAAGAAAATCCATTTTACGGCGGGGAGAAATCCGCTGGCAGGCGACGGGCAGCATTACCGCATCGGCCATATTTCATTGTCCGGTGCGGTAAAAGCAGTCTGAACCGGTTAATGCGCGGCAATCCCCAATTTTTTCATTCTCGACAACAACGTCGTACGTTTTAATCCCAGACGTTGTGCCGCACCACGCGGACCGGCGACCACGCCGTTGGTCTCCTTAAGTACCTGAAGAATACGTTCGCGCTCGTCTTCCTCATTCAAATGCGGGGCGGGCGCAGTATCAGGCGCGGGCATCACCCTCTCCGGCTGAGACACCGGCAACGGATAATTCAGCTCAGGAAGTTGTAAATCCAGCACCGTTCCGCGGGTCAGCAGCACAGCGCGTTCAATAACATTTTCCAGTTCACGCACATTGCCCGGCCAGGGCATCCGGCTTAATAAACGCAAGGTCTCGGCGGGAATACTGTCGATGGTGCGTTTCATGCGCTTGGCGATTTTATAGGTCAGGAATTTCACCAGTTGCGGAATGTCTTCAGGTCGCTCACGCAACGGCGGGATGACAATCGGGAACACATTCAGCCGGTAATACAAATCACTGCGGAATTCTTTATCGGCAACCATCTGGCACAGGTCGCGGTTGGTCGCAGCGATCATCCGCACATCCACCGAAATCAGTTTATTGCCGCCGACACGCTCGAACTCCTGCTCCTGCAAAATGCGCAGCAACTTGGGTTGCAGTTCAATCGGAATTTCACCCACTTCATCGAGAAATAAGGTGCCTTTATCAGCCAGTTCAAAACGCCCCATCCGCTGAGCGGTAGCCCCGGTAAACGAGCCTTTTTCATGTCCGAATAAATCGCTTTCCATTAATCCGGCAGGCATGGCCGCGCAGTTCATTTTCACCATGCGCTGATCACGACGATCGCCGAGATTATGGATCGCACGGGCGATCAGCTCTTTACCGGTGCCGGTTTCGCCGAGGATCAGCACAGAACAGTCGCTTTTCGCCACGATCTCAACCTGTTTCAGCACCGCCGACATGCTGGAACTGCGGCCGACAATGTCGCTGAAATCCGGGTTATTGCTGTTTATCTGCTCGGTGAGATACAGGTTTTCGTGTTGCAGTTTTTCCTTCAGGCTTTTAATTTCCTGATAGGCCAGTGCGTTATCCACGGCAATTGCAATGCGTTCGGCGATCTGCTGCAACACGCGCAGATTAGCGGAATTAAAGTTATCCGGCTGGCACTGTGCCAGTTTCAACACCCCCAGCGTTTTATGACCAAAACGTAGCGGCAGAATGCACAGGGTTTTGGTCTGATCCCGCCATAACAGCTGGAACAACGTGCTTTCATCGTTATCCGGTTCTTCGGCGGACCGCACGTTAGTCAGCAACATTTCGCCATTTTTCATCACCTGCTGTTCCAGGGAACCCTCCAGCGTCATGCGCGACTGTTCACGCTCCGCGACGTGCGTTTGCACATAATGTGTCGCGTAAACACTGGCCTGTTCGCTGTCTTTATCGGCATCACACAACACAATGCTGATGGCATTAATGTGAAAGAAATGGTGAATAGTCTTGGCGATTTCGCCGGTCAGTTCGTCGAGATCCAGCTTGGACAGGACGGCGTTGGTGATATCCACCAGAATGCGGAAATCGTCACGTTCATGGCGCAGCAGGGATTGCTGGAGCGAGGCGTTTTCGCGCAACTGGATTTGTTCGACCGCAATGGCCGCCAGCGTACAAAGCTCATAAAGACCGTTCTTGTCTTCCTCACTGAACGGGGTCGCGTGCTGACGGGTAAACTCACAGCCCCCCAGCAAGCCGGAAGAGGCCAGCAGAGGCACCAGACAATAATCGGTAAACGCCGGATACAGGTTCAGCGCCGCCAGTTGCGGATAGCGCAGATGCAACGCTTCACTGCGCCAGACCTGCGTTTTAGGATTGCTCAGCAAGGCATGTACCGGCCCGGTCGCCAGCAGCGTTTCATCTTCATAACTGACCGGCTGATGATGCGGATCGATGCCATAAAAACTGACGCGTTCGCTGTTATTGTCGAACAACACCAGCGTCACAGCCTCCGCAATACCGGCGCTCTGCACCACTTGCGTCAGGGTTTCCAGCAGCGATGTCATGTTCTGTTGCAGCAGCAATGTGCGCGTCAGTTCCAGTAATCCTTTGTGTTTTGTGGTGCTCATTGTTGCACTCTGCATACCGTGGGCTCTGGCTTTTGATGTAAAGCGTTTTTGAAGAAACGATTAAGAAAGTTTACGCCTTCGCGGCGGCGCGCTCCCCTGACGAGATCAACAAATGCGGGGTAATGGCTCCGCATGGGGCAACATTAACTGGCGGGAAACACCCAGCGCGCCGCGCAGACACACCTGCGGACTTATCGTCACCTCGCCGATAGTCGCCGCATCAGCGCCCAGCGGATGGCTGCGTAACAGGTTCAGCACCTGCTCTTCAGCCCGGTCCGACACGACGATCACCAGTTTGCCTTCATTGGCAAAATTCAGCGGTTCCAGCCCCAGTAATTCACAGATGCCACGCACAGCCGGTTTCACCGGCAACGCGGTTTCGTCGATACATATCCCAAAACCACTGGCGGCGCTGAATTCATGCAAAATCGCATTCACCCCGCCGCGCGTGGCATCACGTAAGGCATGCACGCCAGCCAGCGGTCGCAGTGGTGCAATCATCGGCGCAAGCACCGCGCAGTCACTTTCCACGCCCAGATCCATCCCCAGCTTTTCACGCAGATTGAGGATCGCCGCACCATGATCGCCGAGCGTCCCGCTGACGATCACTTTATCGCCTGCTTTTATCGTACCGGCGGCCCAGTTAACGGCCGTTGGGATCACGCCGATCCCGGCGGTATTAATAAAGATTTTGTCGGCGGCACCTCGCTGCACAACCTTGGTGTCGCCGGTCACAATGGCAATGCCCGCAGCATGTGCGGTCTGCGCCATCGCGCTGACTATTTTTTGTAAGTCATCCAGCGCTAATCCTTCTTCCAGAATAAAACCGCAGGAAAGATAGGCGGGTGTCGCCCCGCAGACCGCCAGATCGTTTGCCGTGCCGCACACCGCCAGCTTGCCGATATTGCCGCCGGGGAAAAAGATGGGATCAATCACGTAACTGTCCGTGGTAAACGCCAGCCGGTCGCCCTGTGCACTCAGGCTGGCAAGTGACAATCGTGCGCCATCTTCCCGTTCGTTAAGCCAGGGATTATCAAATGCGCTGATGAACATCTGTTCGATCATCTGTTGCATGGCGCGGCCGCCGCTGCCATGCGCCATTGTGACGACTTCTTTGCGATCACTCATCCTGACTTACCTTCTGCTGTTGATGCTTTTGCTGCGGTTTATCCGCCATTGCCGTTTCCTGATGCCGGTACTGATACCACGCCGCGCACGCACCTTCAGAAGACACCATCAGCGCACCAAATGCATTATGTGGCGTACAAGCGGTGCCAAACAGCGGGCACTCATGCGGCTTGCAGCGCCCGGTCAGCACTTCACCGCAACGGGAGCGGGGATCGTCCGCTACCGGTTGTGCCTGCGGGTTAAAGCGCCGCTCTGCATCAAATGAGGCATAGGCGGGGGCCAGGGAAATCCCTGAGGCTTCAATCACGCCCAGACCGCGCCACTCGCTGCTACCGGCAAGCGTAAACACTTCGCGCATCGCTTCCTGTGCCAGCAGGTTACCCTCTTCCGGCACCACGCGGCGATACTGGTTTTCCGTTTTACACGATGCCTCGCAAACTTGTTCCACCAGCATCAGCACGCTTTGCAGCATATCGAGTGGCTCAAAGCCGCTGATCACCAGTGGCTTGCCGAATTCTTCATTGATGAAATGATAAGGTGCGGTGCCCGTCACCATGCTGACGTGACCGGGAGCCAGAAAAGCATCAATCCGCACATCATCCTGCGAGAGCAGGCTGCGTAAGGTCGGCATCAGGCTGATGTGCTGACAGAACACGCTGAAATTGGGCAGACGTTCGCGCCGTGCCTGTTGCAGCGTGACAGCGGTAACCGGCAGCGTGGTTTCAAAACCGAGGGCGAAAAACACCACCTGACGTGCCGGATTTGCACGGGCCAGTTTCAGCGTATCCAGCGGGGAATAAACCACACGCACATCGGCACCCCGTTCGCGCGCCTGCAACAGCGAGCCTTGCTTGCCGGGCACGCGCAGCGCGTCGCCAAAGGTGCAGAAAATCACGTCGGGATGTGCGGCAATTTCACAGCAGGCATCGATACGCCCCATCGGTAACACGCACACCGGACACCCCGGCCCGTGGATAAATTCCAGTTGCGGGGGCAGCAGTTTATCCAGCCCGAATTTGAAAATGGCATGGGTATGGCCGCCGCACACTTCCATAATCTGCATGGGTTTTTCAGCGGTGTAAGGCAGTAATGCCGCCCGCTGATGCAGCCGTTCAATCAGCGTTTTCGCCAGTTTCGGATCACGGAATTCATCAACAAAACGCATTATCGGGCCTCTCCCGCACCGAGAAACAGGGCGACATCGGCTTCTACTTCTTCCATCGCGTGCAGCGCAACCAGCGTTTCTTGTGCTTCCTGTTCATCAAGTTTGCTCAATGCAAAACCGACGTGGATTAACACCCAGCCGCCGATCAGCGTTTGTGGCTGGCCGTCGCACACCAGCGCAATATTCACTTCGCGGCGCAGACCGCAGACTTCTGCCCAGGCGTGATCAGGCTGCTGGTCATGCAGCGCGACGATTTGTCCCGGAATGCCTATGCACATCGTTGCTGCTCCAGCCAGACCAGCCACTGCTCCATACCTTCGCCGGTAGTGGCAGAAAGCCGGATCACTTCAATCTGCGGATTGACCTGGCGCGCATTGGCAATACAGGCTTCGACGTCAAAACTGACATACGGCAACAGGTCGATTTTATTGAGGACCATAAGGCGCGATGCGGCAAACATATGCTGATATTTCAGCGGCTTGTCCTCGCCTTCCGTGACGGACAGCACCGCCACTTTGTGCAATTCACCGAGATCAAAACTGGCCGGACACACCAGATTGCCGACATTTTCGATAAACAACAGGCTGTTATTGTTTGGCGACAGCTGATGCAGCGCATCATGAACCATTTGCGCGTCCAGATGGCAGCCTTTACCGGTATTCACCTGGATCGCCGGGACGCCGGTGGCACGGATACGATCGGCATCGTGAGTGGTTTGCTGATCGCCTTCTATCACCGCGCAGTCGAAATACGGTGCCAGCCGGGTCAGGGTACTGGTCAGCAGGGTCGTTTTACCGGAGCCGGGGCTGGACACCAGATTCAGTGCCAGAATGCCCGCCGCCGCAAAATGCTCGCGGTTATGGGCAGCGATATGGTTATTCTTCGCCAGCACGTCCATTTCGATGTCCACCAGGCGTCGCGATGCAAACGGCAGACCGTGGCGATGATCATGTGAATCATCGTGATCATGGGAATGGTGATGAGTGTGTTCAGGGCTGACGCCTTCGATACGAAGTTCGCCGCTGGCACAACCGCAGGTACTGCACATAGCTTTCTCCCCGGGCACATCGGGTGCCCGTTATTCGATTTCGATTCGTTTAATTTTCATGCCGTCATCGGCCACCACCCGCACATCACGTCCGCCACAGTGCGGACACAGCAGCACGCCGGGGCTGAGTAAAGTGATGTCCTGCTGGCACGTGTAGCACCAGCTTTCTGCCGCCGGTGTGTGGAGATGCAATTCACAACCTTCAGCGAGCGTTTCGCGGCACGCCAGTTCGAAGCAAAATTGCACCGCTTCAGGTTCGACGCAGGAAAACGCGCCAATTTCCATCCATACCGCCGTAATTCTCCGGGCATTATTTTGCCGTCCAAACTGTTGCATTATTTCCACGGCGTTCTGGCACAACGTAATCTCGTGCATTATTTCCCTCTCCGTCAGGAGATTAATAAACAGCGCATGGGAAGGTAATTAGCAATATTGATGCCACAATTTTTCGACACGGAGACACGGAGAAGAAAACCGGATAGCGGAATAATCCCGGCGCAGTCCGTCATATATGTCGAAATACCGTGTCATCGACATGTCATTATGTTTTTCATGCGACCGGGCACACAGGTTTTAAATATCTTAACCTTTTAATAATAAAGCAGTTCTTAAACAAAACCGGAAACTGGCACGTTTTATGCCAGCAGGGATGTATGCGCCGTATTTTCGTCGTCACTTTCTGCATAAAGACGGACCGGAAAGGCACCTACGCACACCTCAATAACGGGTAATGACAATGAGCACTCTCAGCGAACTGACCAGTAAAGCGGATTATATAGCCAGCAAAAACAGCCATCTGAAATCACAATGGCGCCTGTATCAGAACAGCCTGACACAGGCCATAACCCATTCAAATAAAAAGATAAACCATGAATTCAGTTGCGGCGAAGATCAGGATATCCGCTTCACCCTGTTTAACCATTTTTCCGTCAGTATTCATCTCAGCGACGACTTCTACAGTCAGGATATCGTTTACAGTCTGAACATGGCGCACAGCGGTGAAGAACCCGACTTCAGAGCGTTTGCACACGCCACGCTGAGTGAAGAAGGCCGGGTGGATGGCACCGTGGATATTAAAGATAAGAACGCCGTGCTGGAACATTATCTCAATAAAATATCGGCTATTTATCAGTGTATTTTCGACTCACTGAAAACTAATCAGCCCATTCATTCGCAACTCGATAAATTACTCGACCACGCCTGAGTTACATTCAGAAATACATTATCACACCGGCATAACAGGAATGTTTTTCATTGCCGTTTTTTTACTGGGATCTATTCCGACATAAATGTCGAAATGTCAATTTAAGTGCCGATTTCGTCACCTTTGACGAAATACCAAGGAGACTTCATGAGCTTTAAAAATGCCATGAATCAATATGTGATAGCTGATCCGAAACTTTGTATTGGCTGCAATACCTGTATGGCCAGTTGTTCGCAGGAACACCAGCGTCACGGTTTACAATCTGCCCCCCGTTTGCAGGTGATGCGAAACCGTCTGGATTCCGCGCCGGTGATGTGTCACCAGTGTGAAGATGCCCCCTGCGCGCAGGTGTGTCCGGTTAATGCTATCACCCGTGAAAACGACGCGATTCATCTCAATGAAAGCCTCTGCGTCAGTTGCAAACTGTGCGGGCTTGCCTGCCCGTTCGGTGCTATCACCTTTTCCGGCAGCACGCCGCTGGACATGCCCGTCGACTGTAACACCTCAAAAGCGCTGCCCGCGCCGCGCCCGCCACGTGCGATCAGCCCTTTCCTGGATTGTGTGCCGGGGGTTCGCGCGGTGGCAGTGAAATGCGATTTATGCAGCTTCAGCCCTGAGGGTCCGGCATGCATCAAGACCTGTCCCACACAGGCCATCCGGCTTATCACGGCCAGTCTGTCTGAAAATGCCAGCCAGCAAAAACGCCTGAATGCGATGAATGTATTCCCGGCCGGGCTGACATCCTTTAGTGCGCCTGACACGGAGGCCAAACAATGACGGCACTATTAGCGTTGGATCCGGCGTCACTGTTGACGCTGGCGCTGCTGGTCTGGGTTTTCAGCGGCATTATCTGCGGGTTACTGGCAGGAGCCGCGAAATTAAGCAGCCTGATTTCAGGCGCTGGCAGCATGGTGGCATCCGCGGCGGTTATTATCGCTGCGATTCAGATGGTTAACAGTGGCGCACCGGTGACCCTTACACTGCCGGTTCTGCCTTACCGCGCCAGCTTCAGCCCGCTGAATGCATTGTTGTTACTGGCGATGTCGGTAACGGCCTTGTTCAGCAGCCTGTATGCCTGCGCATGGCTGGCGAATGCCCGTCCGCGCCAGCGCGCCCGTACCGGGTTGTTATGCAATCTGCTGCTGGCGGCGCTGACTGCCGCGGCGATTTCCGCCAATGCGGCTGAACTGATCCTGATGATGGAAATGGCCGCGCTGTGTGCGTATTTCATGATCGTACAAGCCGACGATGTGAAAAGCCGCCGTGCCGGTCTGAATCAGTTTTTATCCGGCCGCCTCGGCACGCTGTGTCTGATCCTGGCGTTTGCGCTGCTGCATCACGCCAGCGGCAGTCTGGATTTTGAGGTTCTTCGCCACACCACGTTTACGCCAGGCATTAGATCGCTGGCTTTCCTGCTGGCACTGGCCGGTTTCGGACTCTACGCCGGGATTATCCCGCTGCACGCCTGGGTGCCGCAGTCGCATTCCAGCGCCCCCGCCCACGCTGCTGCCCTGTTCTCTTCGGCACTGATGAAAATCGGCATTATTGGCATCGTAAAAGTCGGTCTGGACTTGCTCGGCGCACCGCCACTCTGGTGGGGCCTGATGGTATTGCTTCTGGCAATCCTGACCGCATTTATCGGCGGCCTGTACGCGCTGATGGAGCACGATATCCGCCGTCTGCTGGCCTATCACACGCTGGAAAACGTCGGGATTATTTTGCTCGGCATCGGCGGCGCCATGGTGGGCGTGGCGCTGAATCTGCCGCTGCTGGCTTCGCTCGCCCTGCTGGCCGGATTGTTTCACCTGTTCAATCACGGGTTGTTTAAAACCGCGCTGTTCCTCGGTGCCGGTGAAATCGAAATGCAGACCGGCATTAAGGACATGGAAAAACTCGGCGGGATCGCCCGTCTGATGCCGTGGACCGCCGTGTCGATGCTGATTGCCCTGATGTCGATGGCTGCCCTGCCGCCGCTGAACGGCTTTGCCAGCGAATGGCTGCTGTATCAGTCGCTGTTCCAGCTGAGTGCGGGTCACGTGTTTATCGCACGTCTGCTCGGGCCGCTGCTGGCGGTCGGTCTGGCCCTGACCGGTGCGCTGGCGCTGATGTGTATTGCCAAAGTTTTCGGCGTCACTTTCTTAGGCACACCACGCAGTCCGGCGGCGGCAGACGCCACGCCTGCCCCGCGACTGATGACACTCAGCAGCGTATTGCTGGCGCTGTTGTGCGTGGTTTTCGGTGTCGCCTCGCCGTGGTTGATTCCGCACTTCTCCGCCGTTGCCGCCTCAGTGCTGAAGGTGCCTGTTTTACAGGCCGCCGGACATGGCGCGGCGTTTTCCGCCACGTCTGCGGTATCCGCGCCGATGGTCGCCATTCTGCTGCTGGGCATGCCGCTGCTGCCGTGGATTGCCGCCACGGTATTGCGCGGTTCCCGTCTGCCAAACCGTTCACGCGGCGATGCCTGGGCCTGTGGCTACGGCCATTCCGCTGACATGGTGGTGACAGCGACGGGTTTTGCCCAACCGCTGCGCGTGATGTTTGCCCCGCTTTATCGCCTGCGTCAGCACATGACACCGGCTCCGCTGGTGGCCGCGCTGCACCGTGGCTGGCTGGGTGCCTTCTGCCGTCGTCTGGCTTTCATCGAACTGGCCGTGTTGCTGGTCGTGGCTTTTGCCTGAGGAACTGACTATGAACACTTCATTCTTACTCGCGGGTTCGTTGTGGCCGCTGGCGCTGATTCAGGCGATTGCGTTGCTGGCGCTCGCGCCGCTGTTTGCCGGATTCAGCCGTGTAATGCGCGCACGGATGCACAACCGTCAGGGACCGGGCGTCTTACAGGAATACCGTGATATCACCAAACTGCTGACCCGCCAGAGTGTCGCACCCGCCGCGGCCGGTGCGGCGTTTCGCAGCATGCCGTACCTGCTGACCGGCGGCTTACTGGTGATCGCCACCGCCCTGCCGGTGGTGACGCTGGCGTCGCCACTGGGCGCGGCAGGCGATCTGATCACGGTCATCTATCTGTTTGCCATAGTGCGTTTTGTGTTTGCCATCGCCGGGCTGGATACCGGCAGCACCTTCACCGGCATCGGCGCCAGCCGTGAAGCGGTGCTTGGTGTGCTGGTCGAGCCCATTCTGCTGCTCGGGCTGTGGATTGCGGCGCTGGTCGCCGGTTCCACCTCGCTTGGCGCCATTGCCGCCCGTGTTCTGCACTGGCCGCTGTCGTCTTCCTTAACACTCGTTCTGGCCGGTCTGGCCTGTGCATTCGCGACCTATATCGAAATGGGCAAGCTGCCGTTCGACATGGCGGAAGCCGAGCAGGAATTACAGGAAGGCCCGCTGACCGAATACTCCGGCGCGGCGCTGGGCGTGCTGAAAATCGGCATCAGCCTGAAACAACTGGTGGTGTTGCAGCTATTCCTTGGTCTGTTTTTCCCGTTCGGACTGGCGGAGCAACTCACGCCGCTGACGTTGCTGACCGCCGTGGTGCTGTGTCTGGTGAAACTGCTGATCGCGGTATTTGTGGTGGCGCTCATCGAGAACAGCGTCGCCCGTCTGCGCTTTCTTAAAACTTCCCGCACCACCTGGGCGGGTTTCGGGCTGGCGTTTCTGGCGCTGGTTTCCTGGCTGGTCGCAGGCTGACCTGACATTTTTCTTGTCCCGCTACGGCGGGAAGAGGCTTTGTAATGAGTGAGTTCAATACCGCATTAAATCAAAACCCGGTCGGTAAAGAGTATCTGGCCGCGCTGGCGAAGCAGTTTCCGTCGGCGATCTTAGGCAGTGAATGGCAGACCGACACGCAGGCGACCGTCACCATCAGGCTGAACTGGCTGCCGGAAGTGGTCGAATGGCTGTATTACCAGCAGGGTGGCTGGCTTTCCGTGTTATTCGGCAATGACGAACGTACGTTGTGCGGCAACTACGCGCTGTATTACGTGCTGTCGATGGAAAAAGGCGTGAAGTGCTGGATCACCGTGCGCGCCGAAGTGGATCCTGTGTCGCTGGAATTCCCTTCCGTGACACCGCGCGTACCGGCAGCGGTCTGGGGCGAACGTGAAGTGCGTGATATGTACGGGTTGCGCCCGGTCGGGTTGCCGGACGAACGCCGTCTGGTGCTGCCGGATGACTGGCCGGACGATTTATACCCGCTGCGCAAAGACGCGATGGATTACCGCCAGCGCCCGGCCCCCACCACGGACGAAGAAACCTATCCGTTTATTTCCGAAGCCAAAGAAGGCAGCAAAATTGTGCCGATTGGTCCGCTGCACGTCACTTCTGACGAACCGGGACACTTTCGTCTGTTCGTTGACGGTGAAGACATTATCGATGCAGATTACCGGCTGTTTTACGTGCACCGTGGCATGGAGAAACTGGCCGAAACCCGCATGGGCTACAACGAAGTCACCTTCCTCTCAGACCGCGTTTGCGGCATCTGCGGGTTCACGCACAGCGTGGCGTACACCTCTTCGGTCGAAAACGCGATGGGTATTGTGGTGCCGGAACGCGCCCAGATGATCCGTTCTATTCTGCTGGAAGTCGAACGTCTGCACAGCCATCTGCTGAACCTCGGGCTTGCCTGTCATTTTGTCGGTTTTGATTCCGGTTTCATGCAGTTTTTCCGCGTCCGTGAACAGTCGATGAAGATGGCAGAAATCCTGACCGGCGCGCGTAAAACCTACGGCATGAACCTGATCGGCGGCATCCGCCGTGACATCCTCAAAGACGACATGATCGCCACCATTGCGCTGGCGGGCAGCATGCGCCGGGATCTTAACGAGCTGGTGGATATCCTGCTCAGTACGCCGAATACCCGGCAGCGCAGCGTCGGCGTCGGTATTCTGGATCCGCAGGTGGCGCGCGATTTCAGTAACGTCGGTCCGATGGTGCGCGGCAGCGGTCACCGCCGCGATATGCGACAGGATCACCCGTATGCCGGTTACGCCAAACTGCCATTTGAACTGTGCAGCGAAACCGGTAACGACGTTTATTCACGCCTGAAAGTGCGCATCCACGAAGTGTTTAACGCCCTGAATATGATCGAGTTCGGTCTGCAAAGCCTGCCGGGTGGCCCGCTGGCGGTAGAAGGTTTCAATTATATCCCGCACCGTTTTGCCCTCGGTTTTGCTGAAGCGCCACGCGGTGACGACATTCACTGGAGCATGACCGGCGACAACCAAAAGCTGTTCCGCTGGCGTTGCCGTGCGGCGACTTACGCCAACTGGCCGACGCTGCGTTACATGTTGCGCGGCAATACGGTCTCCGATGCGCCGCTGATTATCGGCAGCCTCGATCCTTGTTATTCCTGCACCGACCGCATGACGGTTGTCGATGTGCGTAAGAAAACGTCCATCGTCGTGCCTTACAAAGAGATCGAACGCTACGGCATCGAACGCAAAAATTCGCCGCTTTGAGGAGCTGCTCCCATCATGCTGAAACTGATTAAAAAAGTGCTTAAAACCGGCACCGCAACCGTGGCTTATCCGTTTAAGCCGCTGGATCTGGCAGCGAATTTTCGCGGCAAACCGCAATACACCGCACAGCAGTGTATTGCCTGCGGCGCGTGTGCCAACGCCTGCCCGTCTAACGCGCTGACCATGACCACGGCAGAAGACGGCGAAACCCTCCGCTGGCAACTGTTCTTAGGCCGCTGCATTTTCTGCGCCCGCTGCGAGGAAGTCTGCCCGACGGCGGCCATCAGACTGTCGCAGGAATTTGAACTGGCAGTCTGGCGTAAAGAAGACCTGTTTGAGACCGCGGATTTCCCCATCTGTCACTGCCGTGCCTGCGGCAAACCTTACGCGGTACAAAAGGAAATCGACTTCGCACTCAGCCTGTTGCAGGAAAGCGCCGCCCTGAGTGACAGGCAAGTTGCTGACCGCCGGGAGCAGTATGAAACCTGCCCCGAATGCAAAAAACTGCACAGCCTTTCTTCCTCCGACCGTATTGATATTGGCCGGCACATGACCACGGAGGCTCATTCATGAGTCATAACCTGATTGCTCCGCGTGACGAAAATGGCCTGCCGGTACCCGTCACGCTGGATGAAAGCATTGCCAAACTGAAATCCACACTGCTTCACAGCATCCGCCGCTCAGCTTACGTTTACCGCGTGGACTGCGGCGGCTGTAACGGCTGTGAAATTGAGATTTTCGCGGCCATTTCCCCGCTGTTCGACGCCGAACGCTTTGGGATTAAAGTGGTCCCGTCGCCGCGTCACGCAGACATTTTGCTGTTCACCGGTGCCGTGACCCGCGCCATGCGTATTCCGGCGCTGCGCGCCTGGGATTCTGCGCCGGATCCGAAAATCTGCATTTCCTACGGCGCCTGCGGCAACAGCGGCGGCATCTTCCACGATCTGTATTGCGTGTGGGGCGGCACTGACAAAATCGTGCCGGTGGATGTGTATATTCCGGGTTGCCCGCCGACACCGGCCGCCACCATTTATGGTTTTGCGATGGCGCTGGGTTTGCTGGATCAGAAGATCAAAGGCCAGCAACACGATGAGGCGGCCACCGAACCGGCTCTGCTGCTGCACCCGGATTTACCGCAGCCGCTGCGCGTGTTGCTGGACCGCGAAGCGCGCCGGATGGCCGGTTACCGTTATGGCCGTCAGATTGCCGACACCTTTATGGATATCGTGGCCGCGCCCGGCTTACAACCCGTGGAACAGCGCGTTTCTGCATATCTTGAAGAACAAGGCGATCTGCGTCTCAACGAAATTGTCGGCAACCTGCAGCACATTTATCAGCAGGTTCTGCGTGGCGAGGTACACCTGTGATGACCTCCGTCAACGACCAGCGCTACGCGCGACATCAACCCTACGCCGGTCATCAGCCGGACAAGAACAAAGTGATTTTCTATTCGCTGAGCAGCAAGTTTGTCGATGAGAAAAGCGCCCTGAAACGCAGTTCGCAAAAAGTGCAGGAAGTGGTGTATTACAGCCTGGCGATCGGCCATCACCTCGGGGTGATCGACTGCCTGAAATCCCGTCTCGAATGCCCTCTCGACGGGTATATGCACTGGATTGACTGCCTGCCCGAAAACAGCGAAGCATATCGAAAACTGGCCGGTGTGCAGCGTTTCGGAGAGATCATTATCGACAGCAGCCACACCCACCTGCTGGCGCTGGCGCTGAGCGCTGCCCGCCCGTACATGAGTGATACGCAACAGGGCTGGAGCGATGCGCTGATCACCCTGCTTGCCCAGATTGAAAACGACCCCGCCATGTACCTGATGGTCAGGAGATACGATGCCTGATTTATCCTCCCGCTACGCATTGCTGTGCGTGGGCAACAGCATGATGGGCGACGACGGTGCCGGCCCGCGGCTGGCCGAACTGTGCGCTGAAAAACCGCTGTCCGGCTGGACTGTGGTTGACGGCGGTGCGGCACCAGAAAACGACATCGGTTATTTACGCGAACTGCGGCCTGCGCATCTGGTGATTGTCGATGCCACCGACATGGGGCTGGCGCCCGGTGAAATGCGCATTATCGATGAAGATGACATCGCTGAGATGTTCATGATGACCACCCACAATCTGCCGCTGACGTTCCTTATTCAGCAATTGCGTGAAGACATCCCGCAGATCACCTTTGTCGGCATTCAGCCGGACGTGGTGGCTTTTTACTTCCCGATGAGTGCCGCCGTTGAACAGGCCGTGAACCGCCTGTATCAGCTATTGCCTGCGCTGGAGCAGGGGCTGGGAATCGCCCCTTTCCAGCCCGAAAGCCTCTGACAGCGGCTGTCGACATAACTGTCGATGCGGTGACGAAACAGACATGACATCAGCCCGACATTTCGTCATCGTTACGTCATTTTTATATAACCAACTGAAATACATAGATAAAAACAAGCATCCGAAACTGGCACGTTTTATGTATAGAAGTAGATGAAAACTTTTAACCCCCTGAATTAAAAGCACACTGAAATCCCCTAAGGCATTGGCATGGCAGGAAGGCGGCAAGCGAAGGAGTCCCGATGAGCTGACATGAGTCAGTGATTCGGGCGAGTGAACGCAGCCAACGCACCTGCGATGTCAAGGACGACGGGGATTTGGAGAGAAAAATGAACCGGTTTATCATCGCCGACCCTAAAAAATGCATCGGCTGTCGTACCTGTGAAATTGCCTGCGTGATGGCTCACAGTGAATCGCAGGATATCTCGCTGCTCAACGCCGCGACATTCGCACCGCGTCTGCACGTTATTAAAGGTGTCAATCTCAGTACACCGGTGATGTGTCGCCAGTGTGAAGATGCGCCCTGTGCCAACGTCTGTCCGAACGGCGCCATTCTTCGCACCGGAGATCATGTACAGGTGATGCAGGAACGCTGCATCGGCTGTAAGACCTGCGTTGTCGCCTGCCCGTACGGCGCCATGGAAGTCGTCACCAAACCCGTTTTCCGCCAGAACGGCGCGGCGATGGTCACCACCTCGGATAAAGCCGAGGCGCACAAATGCGACCTGTGCCACACCCGCGCTGAAGGCCCGGCCTGTATGGAAATCTGCCCGACCAAGGCACTTTTCGCTATCGACCGTAACCACTTACAGGAAATGAACGCAGAAAAACGCCGCCGCGCTGCGCTCGACAGCACCTCCCCGTTGCTGTTTTAACCCCGGATTAAGGAAGCAAGACCATGAAAAAAGTCACCACTGTCTGCCCGTATTGCGGCGCCGGATGTAAATTGAATCTGGTTGTAGATAACGGAAAAATCATCCGTGCGGAAGCCGCGAACGGCGTCACCAATCAGGGCGAACTGTGCCTGAAAGGCTATTACGGCTGGGATTTTCTCAATGACACCAAACTGCTGACCCCGCGCCTGACCCAGCCGCTCATCCGCCGCCAGAAAGGCGGAAAATTCGAAGCCGTCAGCTGGGATGAAGCCATCCGTTACACCGCACAGCGCCTGAAAGACATTAAACAAAAACACGGCCCGCGTTCCATTATGACCACCGGTTCTTCCCGCGGGACCGGCAATGAAACCAACTATGTGATGCAGAAATTTGCCCGTGCAGTGATCGGCACCAATAACGTCGACTGCTGCGCCCGCGTGTGTCACGGCCCGTCGGTGGCCGGTTTGCAGGCCACGCTCGGTAACGGCGCGATGAGTAATTCCATCGGCGATATCGAAAACTCAAAATGTCTGCTGGTGTTCGGCTATAACTGCGCGGATTCCCATCCCATCGTCGCGCGCCGTGTGATCAAAGCGAAAGAAAAAGGCGCGCAGATCATCGTCTGCGACCCCCGCCGCATCGAAACCGCACGTATTGCCGATCAGCATCTGCAAATCAAAAACGGCTGCAACATGGCGCTGGTAAATGCCTTTGCCCACGTGTTGATCGAAGAAGATCTGTATGACCATGACTATGTCGCGAAATACACCGAAGGCTTTGAGGAATACCGCAAAAATGTGGCGGATTACTCACCGGAAGCCGTGGCAGAACAGACCGGTGTTTCTGCGCAGCAAATCCGTCAGGCGATGCGCACTTACGCCGCTGCACCTTCAGCCACCATCATGTGGGGCATGGGCGTCACCCAGTTTGGTCAGGCGGTTGACGTGGTAAAAGGTCTGGCAGGGCTGGCTTTGCTGACCGGTAATCTTGGCCGCGCCAACGTCGGCGTCGGACCGGTACGCGGTCAGAATAATGTGCAGGGTGCCTGTGATATGGGCGTGCTGCCGAATGAATTCCCGGGCTATCAGTCCGTCACTGATCCGAAAGTTCGCGCGAAATTCGCCGATGCCTGGGGCATTGACGTGAATCAGATGGACACCGAAGTCGGTCACCGTATCACGGAAATCCCGCATCTGGCCCTTGAGGGCAAAGTTAAAGCCTATTACATCATGGGTGAAGATCCGTTGCAGACCGAAGCCGATTTAGGTCTGGTGCGCAAAGGCTTTGAAGCACTGGAATTCGTGGTGGTTCAGGACATCTTCATGACCAAAACCGCCGAGCAGGCCGACGTGATTTTACCGGCCACTTCCTGGGGCGAACACGGCGGTGTCTTCTCCTGCGCAGACCGTGGCTTCCAGCGCTTCGAGAAAGCCATCGAACCAAAATATAACGTCAAGCGCGACTGGGACATTATCAGCCTGCTGGCGACCGAAATGGGTTATCCGATGCATTACAACGATAACCAGGAAATCTGGGACGAAATGCGCAGCCTGTGTCCGTTGTTTTACGGCGCCACCTACGAAAAAATGGGCGAACTGGGACACGTGCAGTGGCCTTGTACCACGCTTGAAAGCCCGGGGACGCCATATCTGTATGCCGACAATCACTTCGATACCCCGACCGGTAAAGGCCAGTTGTTTGCCGCACCGTGGCGCGCACCGGCTGAAGTGCCGGACGGCGATTATCCGCTGGTGTTGTGTACCGTGCGTGAAGTCGGTCACTACTCCTGCCGTTCAATGACCGGTAACTGTGCGGCATTGCAAACGCTGGCTGATGAACCGGGCTTCGTGCAGATGCACCCGGTGGACGCCCAGGCGCTGGGTATCCGTGATCAGCAACTGGTCTGGGTGGCATCACGCCGTGGCAAAGTCATTTCCCGCGCCAACTACAACGAACGTATCAACCCGGGTGCGGTGTACATGACGTATCAGTGGTGGATCGGTGCCTGTAATGAACTGACCCAGGACAATCTCGACCCGATTTCCAAAACGCCGGAAACCAAATACTGCGCGGTGAAAGTCGAGCAGATCGCCGATCAGCGCTGGGCAGAGAACTACGCTCATCAGACTTACAGCGACATGAAAGCGCGCCTGCGCAGCGCCGTGGAAGATGTGATCCCGGTGGTTGAGGTTTAGTTTTTAAGCTCCTCCCCCTTCGCAGGGGGAGGAGCAAAACCCCCCTGAGATTTAAGAGGTATTTATGTCTGATTCCGGTCTGCTCATTCGCGTCTGCGGCAAAGTCCAGGGCGTCGGTTTCCGACCTTTTATCTGGCAACTGGCCGACCGTCTGCAGCTCCGGGGGGAAGTGTGTAATGACAGCGCGGGTGTGGAAATCAGGCTGCTTCAGCCGGTCAATCTCGAACTTTTTATTGAACAATTACAGCGCGACTGCCCGCCGCTGGCGCGCATCGACAGCATCAGCTTCAATCCTTTCGACTGGCAGACGCTTCCGCAAAATTTCACTATCGCTGACAGCCGTCACAGCCGGATGGATACGCAGGTGGTGCCCGACGCGGCGACCTGCCCGGAATGCCTGAAAGACATCACCCGCCCGGGTGATCGTCGTTTCGGCTACGCCTTCACCAACTGCACACATTGCGGCCCGCGTTTTACACTGATCCGCGCCATGCCTTATGACCGCCCTTCCACCAGCATGGCGGAATTTACATTGTGTCCGCACTGTCAGCAGGAATATCAGAACCCCGCCGACCGGCGGTTTCACGCACAGCCGGTCGCCTGCCCGCAGTGCGGGCCGCAGGTCAGCGCGACGTTGCAAAATGGCGACATGCTGGCGCAAGGAGATGCGGCGCTGGAATACGCGGTTGCGGCATTACGCGCGGGTAAAATCGTCGCTATTAAAGGGCTGGGAGGCTTTCATCTGGCCTGCGATGCCACGCAGCAAAACGCGGTGATGCGGCTGCGCGAACGTAAACAGCGTCCGTCAAAACCACTGGCGGTGATGCTGCCGGACATCGGCTGGCTGGCAGAATGCAGCGATGAAAGCCCGCCATTTGCGCTGCGCGAAATGCTGGAGTCACCGGCCGCGCCCATCGTACTGGCAACGAAAAGCGCGATGTCGCCGCTGTGCGCGGCAATCGCGCCGGAACTGGACGAAGTCGGACTGATGCTGCCGTTTACCCCGCTGCATCATTTGCTGATGCAGGCAGTGGATACCCCGCTGGTGATGACCTCCGGAAATGCGAACGGTTGTGCCCCCGTGCTGACTAATGCGGCTGCGCTGTTGCAACTCGATGGCATTGCAGACATGTGGCTGTTGCATAACCGCGATATCGTCCAGCGCGCCGATGATTCGCTGCTGCGTGTGACGCCGCACGGTACTGAAATGCTGCGCCGCGCACGCGGCTATGTGCCCGATGCTTTTACGTTGCCTGACGGATTCGATGCCCAGCCGTCGCTGCTGGCACTGGGCGGTGACCTCAAAAATACCTTCTGTCTGGTGCGCGGTGATCAGGCGATTCTCAGCGCACATTTCGGGTCACTCAACCGCAGCGATATTGCCGGACAGCAGCAGCAGGCGATTGAACATTTTCAGCACCTTTATGACTGTATGCCGCTGGCGGTGGCCCGTGATGCACATCCGGCGTATATCAGTCATGTGCAGGCGGAAAGTCACGGTGTACGCATGATTGATGTTCTTCATCATCACGCCCATATCACCGCGTGTCTGGCGGAACATCACTGGCCGCTGGATGGCAGCAAGGTCATCGGGCTGGCGCTTGACGGGCTGGGTTATGGTATTGCTGACGATAAAACCGGTGCCCTGTGGGGCGGTGAGTGTTTACAGGTGGATTATCTGCACTGTGAACATTTAGGCGGATTGCCTGCCGTTGCGCTGCCGGGTGGCGACCGGGCCGCGCGGGAACCGTGGCGGAATTTGCTGGCGCAGTGGCAGGCGTTTGTGCCGGACTGGCAGACACGCCCGGAGGCAAAGGTGTTGCAGGCATATCCGTGGTTGCCGCTCTCCAGAGCCATCACCGCCGGGATTAATGCCCCGCTGGCGTCTTCCTGCGGGCGCTTGTTTGATGCCGTCGCTGCCGCACTCGGCTGTACGCCTGCGCAACTGAGCTGGGAAGGCGAAGCGGCATGCCGTCTGGAAGCGCTGGCACAACGTGCACAGGGTATTTCGCATCCGGTCACGATGCCACTGCGGCATACGCCGTCGGGCACTTTTCTGGATTTAGCGACGTTCTGGCAGCAATGGCTCGGCTGGAATGCCACGCCTGCCGCACGGGCTTTCGCTTTTCACGACGCGCTGGCGCAAGGCTTTGCCGCCCTCGCCTGCTACCACGCGGTGAGAACCGGCACCCGCACTGTCGCACTGGGTGGCGGCGTGCTGCATAACCGCCTGCTGCGCCAGCTTTTACATCATTATTTAGCCCCCCTTCGCGTGCTGATGCCGCAAAACGTGCCCGCCGGAGACGGCGGGCTGGCTTTGGGTCAGGCCGTTATCGCCTGCGCCCGTCTGCAATTTTCTTCTGGTTTTAACAACAAGGACTCCCATGATTAACCGTGATTTTTTTCACACGCACCGTCGTGCTTTCTGGCTGCTGATCGGGCTGCTGGCAATCAATTTACTGACCTGGGGCTGGGCACTGGTGGTGTTTCGCCACAATGCGGCGCTGGTGGCGGCGGCCTTGCTGGCTTACGGTTACGGGCTGCGTCATGCCGTCGATGCCGATCATATTGCAGCTATCGATAACGTTACCCGCAAGCTGATGCAACAGGGTCAGCGTCCGGTGGCCGTCGGGGCATTTTTCTCCCTCGGACATTCCAGCATTGTGGTACTGGCCTGCGTGGCGATCGCTGCAACGTCACTGATGTTTGGCAACAAAATTGGCTGGTTGCACGATTATGGCAGCACTATCGGCACGATGGTTTCCGCACTGTTTTTACTGATGATGGCCCTGCTGAATGCGCTGATCCTGCGCGATGTTTACCGCCGTTTTCAGAAGATCAAACAGGGCAAAAGCTTTCCGGACGCCGGAGAAACCCACGCGATGCAGGGGGGTGTGATGAGCCGGTTATTCAGCTTTGCGTTTAATCTGGTGAATAAAAGCTGGCAGATGTATCTGGTGGGATTTTTGTTCGGGCTGGGTTTTGATACCGCCACGGAAATTGGCCTGTTGGGGATTTCCGCTGCGGGGGCCTCTTCCGGCATGTCCGTATGGAGCATTCTGGTATTTCCGGCGTTGTTCGCCAGCGGCATGGCACTGGTCGATTCGCTGGATAACTTTGTCATGGTCGGCGCTTACGGCTGGGCGTTCGATAAACCGGTGCGAAAACTCTATTACAACATGACGATTACAGCCACCAGCGTGATGATCGCTCTGTTTATCGGCGGCCTGGAAGCACTCGGACTGATGGCCGATAAACTGGATTTACACGGCGGAATATGGGCGGTTGTCGAACGCCTGAATGAGAATATGGGCAGCGTAGGCTATGCAGCCGTGGCGATTTTCGTCGTGTTCTGGGGCATCTCTGTCCTTAATTATCGCCGCAAAGGCTATGACAATCTGGCGGTGTGATCCGCCCGGTATCAGGCGTCATTCGGCAAGGTAAGCTGCTTTTCCAGACGCAGTTTGTCGCCGTCCGTAATGGTTATCATAATTTGTGTTTTCCCGCCGGGCTGAACGGCAAAACGCATCTGTCCCAGAGGCTGTGGCTGATTGGCGGAAAGATTCACATTGTGGCTCTGGCGGCTGGTGCTGGTGCCTGCGGTGCTTTCCTGCAACACAGAAACCGCCACCTGACAGGAACAGGCTTTGGTGAGACTGACCATCGGGGTAATAACATAATTCTGCGCCTCGTTGTGCGTATCAAACCAAAGCTGGTTGGACATCACGGCGGCGATCAGCAGTAAGTGCATAGCGTTTATCCTCAGGGTTCCGTCGAAAAAAAACAGGGCTAGTGCCCTGTTCTGCTTTACTCCTCCCCTTCGCAGGGGAGGGAACACTAATCAGTTTTGTGACGCGTAGGCCAGGTTCGCGGTACCGACCTGAGTAATGCTGGTCAGAGAACCATTGGCACCTTGTGAAGCCTGGGCATAGTTGCCTGAACCGTTCTGGGACACGAGCACTTTGCTGCCGTTAGCGCTCTGAGAAACGTTAGCGCCGTTGTATTCACCTTTTTGTACCACACTGATCAGGCTGCCATCACCGGTCTGAGTCGTCCCGGCGCTATTTCTGTAGCCATCCTGACTGATTGCGGTCAGCGATTTTTGTGCGCCAGATTGAGTGGCATTCGCCAGGTTTGCCGTGCCCTGCTGGTAAATCTGAATTTCAGAATTCCACTGAGTGGCTGTGAATGTCGGCACAGTTGATGAAGGTGGATTATGACCGTGGTCAGAGCCACCCCCGCCATGACCAGGACTGGTTGCAAATGCACTGCCACTGACGACTAAAGCGGAGACTGCCACAATTTTCCAAAGTTTCATGATGCTACCCCATTGGTTTAATATCGGATGTTTGGTGTGTTAATGCTGTGTCACTCTAATCGCCATTCCTGACGAATTTTGCACGACGCCGCTGCTCTGGTTCGTACCATTCTGGCGAATTTCCGTCACACTCCGGCCTTTTTGCAGAATGTATGCGGTATTGCCAAAATTCTGTTGCGTAATGGATGCATCCCCGCCACCGGTTTGCGATACGTAGGCGAAATTATCACTGCCGCTTTGGGATATATCCGCGTTATTTCCATTACCTCGCTGATTCACCAGCGCAGTATTCTCTGACCCGGACTGACGGATAACGCCGGAATTTCCAGAACCCGTCTGATAAGTGGTGGCCAGATTGTTATTACCGTTCTGATAAATCACTGACGAATTCCCCGATGAATTCCTTGCGCCAGCAAAAATCTGATCCGGCACCTCAGAATTCATTTCCGGATAGGCCATATCAAATTGCTGTGCATGAATGCCCCAGGAGGTTGAAAGTAACGCCAGGGTCAATAAAGTCTTTTTCATTTCGTCACCCTGTATATACCGGCACCACACTTTGCTTACCGGCTAATTGCTGCTGACGAATTGATTATGGTGTTTGCTCAAAATAAGGAACTCACCCGCTCGTCGTATTTTAATTTCAGACGTCATCAAAAAGCATGAGGCGGTATTTATCATACGGATTGACCAGCGCGTCTCAGTAAAAGGTCAGCACGGCTAATCAACCCATGGCATTAATCCTAAAGTTACAGAGCAAACCGTTTTAAATAATCACACAAATGCAACTATTCTTAATTCTCTCTGAAACTAAAACAGCCCTAAAAGAGATCCCCCGCACATTTCCACCCCTTAACAGTCGCTTAAAAATGCCTTCCCGCTGCCTTGCGGCGCGGTTTAACAGGGCATAAAGAAGCCTGCAGATGTGCTCACCTAAGTAAAATCAATACGAAAAGATAAACCAGTTTGAGTTATTTAAGGCGAAATACGCAGCCGGCTGGTGTTTGAGCCCCCTTAATTCGCAGCGCTATCTGACAAATATGCTGTCTTAACAAGGCCAAACGTTAAGATAGTGTAAATTTATTACTTAAGCCCTCTTTAATAGGGCGGAATTTAATTTCCCGGAATACATAAGGAAAGCTTTATACATTTTCAGTTACATTTTGAAACATAAATAAGCCTTGCGTAAGGTAAACCAAAAGCTAAATTGAGTCAGTACCGCACATAAACCACCTGAAAATATTATGTGCCTCAGGTTGTGAATATTTGCTACTTTCAGATATGCACAGCAAACATACAGCTATAGATTTAGCAAAATAAAATCTCAGTCTATTCCGTGCCTTTTCAATATTCAGGCAGTGGCAGACTGTGGCTATAAAAATCAGGGCAGGGTTTCATTATGAGTAATGAAGCAGCAATCAATAATAATATTCTTTTATTAGTGACCAAACCATCATTACAAGCCAGTGCTTTATTGCAACAATTAAAACAGCAACTTTGTGTCAATACCCGGCTGCATAATATCCATAAATCACTTGAGGATCAGGCGCTTCAACAGGCATTAATTCTCTTCGATATGATGGAAGCCGATCGCCGGACAATTGAACTGTGGCAAACGGCTATTAACCGCTATCACGACAACGTGAAGTTATTATTATTAAACACACCTGATAATTATCATTTTCGGGAAATTGAAACCTGGCCGGGGATCAGCGCCGTTTTTTATCTCTCCACTGACGAAGAACATCTGGTGGAAGGGATCAGAAGCGTGATCCGCGGAGAATGTTACTTCTCTCAGGGCTTCGCCAGTTACCTGATCAATCAGTCCGGTGCTTTCCGTCATCTTCACTCAGAAGAAACCGGCCTGACCCATCGTGAAAAAGAGATCCTCAATAAGTTACGTGTGGGCGCCTCGAACACGGAAATCGCGCGTTTGCTGTTTATCAGCGAGAACACCGTCAAGACGCATCTCTATAATTTATTTAGAAAAATCTCGGTTAAAAACCGTACCCAGGCGGCGTCCTGGGCGAATGACAATCTCAAGCGCTGACATCATGACTATTTGCATAAAGGGCTTCTGGCTCTGGCTGGCGCTGTTATGCGCCACCTGCCTGCATGTTCAGGCTGCGGATATAAAAGACCCGGGGCTTATCACCGACAGAACCGTGACATCGGTCGGCCACGATTTTTACCGTGGCTTTACCGGCAAATGGGAACAGAACTACCCGGAAACCATCACCATTTCAGAAAGGCCCAGCGCCCGCTGGGGGAGCTGGATCACCATAAAAATAGGTCAGGACACCCTGTATCAGACTTTGCTGTTTCCCAACCGTCGCAATTTTAATAAGGACGTCGATACCGCCATTGCCGGTGTAACCGAAGCGTTATCACGGCGGCAATTAGACAAAGCGTTACTGGGCACCGGGGATCTCGCCCATGACGAATTTTAATGCACAGCCTCTTAAGGAGAGCATCGTGAATATTCCAGTCTCAGCTTCGCGTTCAGTCATGCTGCTGGCATTGCTGACGGCGTCCCCGGTTTCCTGGGGCGGCAATATGGTTTTCCAGTTCATCAACCCGAATTTCGGCGGCAACCCGAATAATGGCGCGTTCCTGCTCAACGAAGCTCAGGCGCAAAACTCCTATAAAGACCCCGATGCGTATGACTTCGGGTCCACCTCGACGTCTGCACTGGACAATTTCACCGCCTCGATTCAGTCACAATTGCTGGGCAGCCTGATGGGCAACGTCAATCAGGGAAAACCGGGGCGGCTGGTAACACAGGACTTTATCGTGGATATCCAGAATACCGACGGACAGCTGGTGATGAATGTCACTGACCGCAAGACCGGTAAAATTTCCACTATTCAGGTTCAGGGTTTGTCCGCCACCACCAACTGATTCCGACGATCAATAAAAACAGGAACGACATCATGCGCAGCTATTTATTACTCATCGCAGTTTTTGTGTTGAGCGGGTGCCTCACAGCAGCACCGAAAGAAGCCGCAAGACCGACATTATTGCCCCGGGCGCCAAGCTATACCGATCTGACGCATTTGCCTTCGCCGCAGGGCCGGATTTTTGTGTCGGTCTATAACATTCAGGATGAAACGGGGCAGTTCAAACCGTATCCGGCCAGTAACTTCTCGACCGCAGTGCCACAAAGCGCCACGGCGATGCTGGTATCGGCACTCAAAGATTCAAAATGGTTTATCCCGCTGGAACGTCAGGGGCTGCAAAACCTGCTGAACGAACGCAAAATTATCCGTGCCGCGCAGGAAAATGGCAGTGTCGCGATCAATAATCAGCGGCCACTTTCCTCGCTGGTGGCAGCGAATATTCTGATTGAAGGCTCGATAATCGGTTACGAAAGTAATGTGAAATCAGGGGGCGTGGGGGCGCGGTATTTCGGTATCGGTGCCAGTACGCAATACCAGCTGGACCAGATAGCCGTGAACCTGCGCGCTGTCGACGTCAATACCGGCGAGGTTTTATCTTCCGTAAATACCAGCAAAACGATTTTGTCGTATGAAGTGCAGGCCGGGGTGTTCCGCTTTATCGATTATCAGCGGTTGCTGGAAGGCGAACTGGGCTACACCACCAATGAGCCTGTGATGTTATGCCTGATGTCGGCGATTGAATCCGGCGTGATTTATCTGGTGAATGACGGTATCGAACGTAACCTGTGGCAGTTGCAGAACCCGTCGGAGATCAACTCACCCATTCTGCAACGCTATAAGAACAACATTGTCCCTGCCGAATCCTGATGAGAGGCAGTTGGCGAAGGGGAACCGTGGGTTGAAACGGTTTCCCTTCTTTTTTATCCGACAATCTCAGGTTTTGCTTTCCTCGCTTTTCATCACCTGCCGGTAATTATTCACCCGCTTTTTATCCTCAAGATTAAAGTCCGGATCGAGATAAATGCTCAGCCGTTTGATCAGCAAATCTTCAAAGACAAAGACAGTGCAGAAATGATGGCTGCCGACTTCGGACGTCGGCCAGCGGTCACCGTTTTGCATCACGCCGCGCATCTGCCCTTCCAGCACAATGGCATCTCCGTCACTCAGAAAGCGGAAAGCGTTCTGAATATGTTGGATCTTGTCGATTTCAAGCGCAAAGCGTTTACCCAGTTCCCCCAGTGAAGACTTTCCCTGCGCGGTGCCAAATTTTGGAAAAAACAGCACCACATCTTCAGCAAAGAGATCCAGTAAAGAGGCATCTGCCTGATCCAGTTTGGCGTAGAAATTCTTAACAATTTCAATGCGCTTTTCTTTCAGTTCGTGTTCTGCCATTTTCACCTCGAAATTCTCCATCCAGTCCATAAGCCTAGTGACTGCCGCTGATTTTGCCAGTTATGAAGGGTCGCTCACAAAACGCTGAGGCCGCTCAGGTGAAGAGTTTTCTGCACCGGAAGCCGGAACCCTCTACACTGGCATGCGTTTTTAACAACATGTCCTCTTACACTTTCGGAGAGTCACGGATGTCTCAGTTCAACAGAGCAGGTCGCGCGATGCCGCCTCTGCCCGTTCCCACCCGCTGGTTAATCCTTGCGATTTGCCTGTTGCAGGGGTTCCTGCTGTATTACTTCTTTTCAGATCACGCGGCCATCAGATATGCCGGGTTCTCTCATAATATTTACGGCCAGACTATGGCATTAACATTACCGGTGCTGATTTCTCTGTCAGTAGTACAGCCTGGTGATCGCCGGTTCTGGGGCGGAACGGGGTTACTCATCCTGTTACTGGCGGGCATGGCAGCCTGGGCGAAAAGCAATATCGCGGCAACGTCCGGGGACAGCGTGATGGTGCCGTTTAACCTGTCGCTGACGCTGCTGGTCTTTTTTGTTTTGCCGTGGCTACAGGTGCAGGCGTTCCCGGCAGAAAGCCGTTACCGTTACGCCAACCTTTCCGCCTGCTACAGCCAGAATACGCTGTGCGCCATGCTGACGTTGCTGATGATGCTGCTGGCCGTTGGCGTGATGGCATTATGTGCCGGGCTGTTCCGGGTGATCGGCATTGAATATTTCCATGAGCTGTTTTTCGATACGCCGCTGTTTATGCATCTGGTGTTCGGCCTGCTGCTGGGCATCAGTATCGTCACCTGCCGCACGCAACCGGCGCTGATGAATACCACCCGCAATATCATCCGTTTTATTCTCAAAGGCCTGCTGCCGCTGGTGGCGTTCGTTGCGCTGATTTTCCTGTTCGCCCTGCCGTTCACCGGCCTGACGGTGTTATCGCAAGCCTGGTCCGCAGCCAGTTTGCTGACCACCATGGCGCTCGGCATTCTGCTGCTGGTTAACGTGGTACGCGAAACCGATCACGCTGAAAAACCGTATCCGCGGGCGATCCGTTTGCTGGTGAATGCGGCGATTTTACTGCTGCCGGTGTATGCCGTGCTGGCGCTGTATTCCACCGGCCTGCGCGTTTCGCAATACGGCTGGACGCCGCAACGTCTGTGGGCGGTGCTGGTGATCAGCGTCACGCTGATCGCCGCCCTTTGCTACAGTTTTTCGGTGATCGATAAACGCCCGGACTGGCTGCCGCGTATTACCCAATTCAATAAGCCGTTGTCGCTGCTGGTGGTCATTCTGTTGATGGCGGCCAACAGCCCGCTGCTCGATCCTTACCGTATCAGCGTCAACAATCAGATTGCGCGACTCGACAGCGGCAAAACGCAGGCGAAGGATTTCGATCTGAAGATGCTGCGTTTCGATACCGGTCGCCGTGGCAACGAGGCGCTGACAGCGCTGCAACAACACCCCGCGTTTACTGCCGATCCGCGCCTGCAGGTCACACTGAAAAATATGATCGCGCAGACATCACGCTGGGGCGCTTACGATGATAAAGAGCATGCTGCACTGGCGGAAAATTATCGCGTGGAAGACGCTAAGAAGATGATTCAGCTTGCGAAAGGCGCGGTATCCCCCGACGACACCTGGTGGAAAAACCTGCCGCAGCTGGATGAATACCGCAACACACTGCGCGACTGTCACAGCCTGCAGGGCGCGTGTATCGTCAATACGCTGGATTTAAACAACGACCGGCAGAAAGAAGTTTTCCTCTGTAATACGCTGGATACGCCTTCCGTCAACTGCCGTATTTACGCCAGACAGGCCGGGAAATGGGCGCAAACGGGAGAACTTTATCTGTATGAAGAAAAGGATAACCCTGCGCTGATCACTGCCCTGCGCAACGGCGAGGTCAAACCGGTAACGCGTAAATGGGCTGACGTACAGATTGACGGTAAACGCCGGGTCATTCATTACAAACACGACGAAGAATAACCGCCTCCCCTTCACCGGCAGATTTCTGCCGGTGAATCCCGCTTTATTTTCTCGGCATCATGCGCAGTGCAGGCTGATCTGCGACAGCGAATAACGGGTTTTCATGAGTAATTTCCTCGCCGGAGGATAACGTGTGGAAAACAGGAATATTGCCCTGAGTATAGAAAGGAATTGCGCAGACTTTGTGGATATACCCGCAACAGGGATTAAACGCGGCAGACATTCACCTTTCCGCTCATAATGACAGGAAAAGTGAATAATTTGACCGGTGATGTTCCCTGTCTGTCCGCACCGCTCTTTATAATCAACGCACACTGAAATAGCATTGTCTGATGCGGAGTTTACGATGAAATTGATTAGCCAGAGTTTTGAGAACGGTGCACCTATCCCGGGTGAGTTTTCATTTGCCGTGAAAGATACCCAAAACCACATTGCACTTTCCGATAATAAGAACCCGCACCTGGCGTGGAGTGATGTGCCGGAAAATACCCGTTCGTTTGTGCTGGTGTGTGTGGATCCGCACGTACCAGGCCGCCCGGACGACGTGAATCAGGAAGGCAAAGTGGTGCCAGCTTCGCTGCCGCGCATCGATTTATTCCACTGGCTGCTGGTGGATATTCCGGCAGATGCTCGCGAAATCGCCGCAGGCAGTCACAGCAACAGCGTGACGCCGCACGGCAAACCCGCGCTGCCCGCCAGCGCCGGAATGCGTCATGGCATCAACGGCTATACCGCATGGTTTGGCGATGATGAAAACATGGGCGGCGACTATTACGGTTACGACGGCGCGTGCCCGCCGTGGAACGATGAACGGGTGCATGACTACGTATTTACGCTGTATGCGCTGGACATTGAAAAACTGGATTTGCAGGATAAATTCTTTGGCCCGGATGTGTTGCAGGCCATCGAAGGTCACGTTCTGGCGCAGGCCAGCCTGACCGGCACCTACACGTTAAATCCCAATCTGGATTAAAGTCCGCAGGCAGGAGAAACCATGCCCTCTGAGCAGCACAGTCACGCCGTGAGTCTTTTGCCAAATAAATTGCCGGTCAGTCATGACCGGCTTTTTTCACGGGCCGAGCCTTATTTGCAACAGCCTCATCAGGTGTCGAATTTTCGTTTTTTTGAGCCTTCGCTGCTGCGGGTGAATTCTGGTCAGCTGGTGCTGCGCCATGAAAACGGCACGTCGGTGCAGCTTGGGAATTCGGAACATCTGATCGTGGTGTCGCAGCATACGCTGGCGCACGTCAGTAAAACGCCGGACGCGGCAAACGGTTTTTTCTCGTCGCTGTATCTGGGGTTTTCACCTGCGCTGGTAGCGGAATTTTATCGCGATAACGCCCGGCTTCTGACTGCGCTGTCGCCGCTGAACGGGTTTGAAACTCTCCCGCTGGATGACGAATTACGCGATACGCTCGATTTTTGCCTGCGCGGGATCGGCAATCCGGCCAGTCATACAGTGCAGCGAAATCGTCTGACCGCCGTACTTATCGCGCTGGCAGAACGCCGCATATTGTTTATGCCGCGCGCCGCAGAACCGCTCGGTACACGTCTTACCGCCCTGCTGGCGGCCGCGCCGGAATTTGCCTGGACGGCCGCCAGCGCCAGCCAGCAACTGGCGATGAGCGAAGCCACGCTGAGAAGGCGTCTGGTGGAAGAGCAAATCAGTTTTCGCACGTTGTTGCAGGATATCCGCATGCATCATGCGATCACCCTGCTGCAAACCACGCGCTGGAATCTTTCGCAAATCGCGGATGCCTGCGGTTATCGGGCCAGCTCGCGTTTTTCCCTGCGCTTCAAAGAGCGTTTTGGCTGTTCGCCAGTCGATATTCGCTGAACAAACCGGCTGCATAAAAACAAAAAAGCCAGTCATCTGAATGACTGGCTTTCATTTATCGCTTTCAGCGCATCAGAATATTATTCGTTAACGGCCTGTTCCGGCTCCACAGGCGGTTCACCCGCCGTTTTTTTCGGTGGCAGCAAACCGTCTGCCCGGAACATCGCTTTGATGCCGCGCACCGCCTGGCGGATCCTGTCCTGATTCTCGATCAGGGCGAAACGCACATGGGTATCGCCGTAATCACCAAAACCAATGCCCGGCGACACACAAACTTTAGCGTCGGCCAGCAGACGTTTGGCGAATTCCAGTGACCCTAAATGCGCATATGCAGGCGGAATTTTTGCCCAGACATACATCGACGCTTTCGGATTTTCCACCATCCAGCCCGCTTCATGCAGCCCGCGTACCAGCACGTTACGGCGCTGGCGATATTGCTCGGCAATGTCTTTCACGCATTGCTGATCCCCTTCCAGCGCCGCGATGGCCGCCACCTGCAACGGCGTGAAGGTGCCGTAATCGTGATAACTTTTGATACGCGCCAGCGCGCTGACCAGTTCAGGATTACCGACCATAAAACCGATGCGCCAGCCCGCCATGTTGTAACTTTTCGACAGCGTGAAGAATTCCACCGCAATGTCTTTTGCACCCGGCACCTGCATGATTGACGGCGCTTTCCAGCCGTCGTATACGATGTCGGCATACGCCAGATCGTGGATCACCAGCACGTTGTATTGCTTAGCCAGTGCCACCACGCGCTCGAAGAAATCCAGCTCCACGCACTGCGCCGTCGGGTTGGACGGGAAGCCGAGGATCATCATTTTCGGCCGCGGAATGGTTTCGCGAATGGCTTTTTCCAGCTCGGCAAAGAAATCTACACCTTCAGCCAGCGGCACAGAACGCACCTGCGCACCGGCAATCACGGCACCATAAATGTGGATCGGATAACTTGGGTTGGGCACCAGAACGGTGTCGCCGTGATCGAGCGTCGCCAGCATCAGATGTGCCAGCCCTTCTTTCGAACCGATAGTGACGATAGCTTCACTTTCAGGGTCGATCTCTACCTGATAACGATCGGCATACCAGCGGGAAATCGCACGACGCAGACGCGGAATGCCGCGTGAGGTCGAGTAACCGTGCGTGTCTTCACGCTGCGCAACCTGCACCAGTTTTTCCACAATGTGCGGCGGTGTCGGGCCGTCGGGGTTACCCATACTAAAATCGATAATGTCTTCGCCACGATGGCGTGCGGCCATTTTCAGTTCAGCGGTAATGTTGAAAACATAAGGGGGAAGACGATCAATACGTGAAAAACGACGGGGTGAACTGGAATCAGCCATAATTTCCTCTGGGATACGTAAGCGCCCGGACCGTCCGAGCGACGCTGGCCGCGTAACGGCCTTCTACGAACATAACGCAGAGGAAAATGGCTGTCGAGATACTGCGCATTATTTTTTTACTGCGGACGCGGATCGCTCGCCAGCAGCCCCAGCAGCCAGTCGTTTTTCCACTCGTCGCCGATCCGGTAGCTGTCCCGTAAACGGCCTTCCATGAGGAATCCGCATTTTTCCAGCACACGGCGCGAAGCGTCGTTGCCTTCAAGCACGTTGGCCTGCAGACGGTGAAAACCACACTGGTCAAACGCAAAGTTCAGCACTTCGCGCAGGGATTCCACTGCATAACCTTTGCGCTGATGTTCAGGCGCCAGAATGAATCCGACTTCGCCCTGTTTATAGGGCCGCCAGTCCGGGAAAAATCCGGTCAGTCCCACCGCCGCGCCGGTGTCTTTTTCGCGGATCAGCAGGCACAGCCAGAAATCACTGTAGCGATCCCAGTGACCAAGACGTTGTTCAAAACGGCTATGAACCTGTGCGTGGGTTTCGATATCGCCGATAAAACGCATGACGTCCGGGGTCTGATACAGCCGCAAGAAAAATGCCCAGTCGTCAGCCTGGATGGGCTGCATGATCAGCCGCGGCGTGGATAACAAAATCATGTCGGAATGTGCTCCTGTGTCTGGCGATGGTGAAAGTCTGACCTTTTACATATAATAACCGCTGAATCCATTTGGCACGCTTATCTTTCAATCGTGCAAAGAGCCTAATCTGCCATGCCTCACATGTTCGATATGCTGCTGGCGGTCTTCGACCGTGCGGCGCTGATGCTCATCTGTCTGTTCTTCCTCACGCGAACCCCGCTGTTCCGCAAACTGCTGCACAAAGAAAATGAAACCCATACGCCGCTGGAACTGACTGCGGTCACCGCCATTTTCTCGCTGTTCGCCATTTTCGGTACGCTCTCAGGGATCAACGTCGAAGGCTCACTGATCAACGTGCGTACGATCGCGATCATGTCGGGCGGGATCCTGTTCGGGCCGTGGGTCGGGATCATTACCGGCCTGATTTCCGGCACGCACCGTTTCCTGATCGACATTCACGGACCAACGTCTGTTCCGTGCCTCATCACCAGTATTACCGCAGGTTTCCTTTCCGGTTATATCAATAAGAAAGTCAAAAAATCACTGCACTGGAAAGTCGGCATTCTGGGCGGCATGCTGTGCGAAACGCTGACCATGATCCTGATTTTACTGATGGCGCGACCGTTTTCGCTCGGGCTGGATATCGTCATGAACATCGCTGCACCGCTGATCCTCGGAGCCAGTTCCATCGGCCTGATTGTGTTGCTGGTGCAAAGTGTCGAGGATGAAAAAGAGGTGATTGCCGCACGGCAGGCGCGGCTGGCGCTGGATATTGCCAATAAAACGCTGCCGTACTTTCGCAATATAGATGGCCGTAACATAGAAGGCAGGAATATCAACGCCGAATCCCTGGCCAGTATCTGTAGCATTATTCGTGATGATATCGACGCCGATGCGGTGGCGATCACTGATACCAAAAACATTCTGGCGTACGTCGGCGTGGGTGCTGAAGAGTATAATATCGGCCATGAAACGCTGAGTGAGATGACCAAAGCGACGCTGGAAAGCGGTGAAATCACGGTCAGAAACAACGATGAAATGCACCGTACGCCGCAAATTCACTCGCTGATTATTATTCCGCTGTGGGAAAAAGGCGAAGTCACCGGCTCGCTGAAAATCTATTATTGCGACCCGCACCGCATCACTTATTCGCTGAAAGTGATGGCGATCGGGCTGTCGCAAATTATGTCGACGCAGATGGAAGTATCACGCACCGAACAGTTGCGCGAGATGGCCAATAAAGCCGAAATGCGGGCGTTGCAAAGCAAGATAAATCCCCATTTTCTGTTTAACGCGCTGAATGCGATTTCGTCGTCTATCCGCGCCCGCCCCGACGTGGCGCGCCAGCTCATCATCAACCTTTCCCGTTATCTGCGTTATAACCTGGAACTGAACGATGAACTGATCGACCTGCGCAAAGAACTTCATCAGGTACAGGATTACATCGCCATTGAGCAGGCGCGGTTCGGCAGCAAACTGACGGTGATTTATGACATTGATGACGACATTTCGGTGAAAATCCCTAGTCTGCTGATCCAGCCGCTGGTCGAAAACGCCATTGTGCACGGCATCCAGAAATGCAGCGGAAAAGGCGTGGTGGTGATTTCAGTGAAGCATCAGGCTGACGGTATCAGGGTGTCAGTAAAAGATACCGGCCACGGTATTAATCAGGAAACCATTGACCGTGTGGCACGCAATGAAATGCCCGGCAACAAAATCGGCCTGCTCAATGTGCATCACCGCGTTTCATTGCTGTATGGTCAGGGCCTGAGCATCCGCCGTCTTGAGCCAGGCACCGATATTTCGTTTGTTATTACCCACGCTCCTGCAAAAGTCACGCAAGCCCTTGAGAGCAAAATAGCCTGACTACAGGGACGCTTTTTCATTTTACCCGCCCGCCTTTCGGGCCATCGCACCGGGAGATAATTCAGTGAAAGCGATTATCGTCGAAGATGAAGTACCGGCTCAGGAAGAGCTGAGTTATCTGATTAATACCCACAGCAGCATCAGCATTGAAGCAATATTGGATGACGGGCTGGACGTGCTTAAATACCTGCAATCACATGAAGTGGACGCGATTTTTCTCGATATCAGCATCCCTTCCCTTGACGGCGTATTACTGGCGCAAAACATCAGTAAGTTTGCGCATAAACCTTATATCGTGTTTATCACCGCCTATAAGGAGCATGCCGCAGAAGCCTTTGAAATCGAGGCATTTGATTACATTCTTAAGCCTTATCACGAGTCACGCATTGTCACCATGCTGCAAAAGCTGGAGTCACATTTTCGCCGGGATAAAGAGCTGACAGTGAAGGAACCGGGCGATAAACCGGAAGGTGTTGCCCCCGTCGCGGGCAGCACCCCGCGTGTCAGTCACAGCATCAATCTGATCAAAGATGAGCGGATTATCGTTACCGATATCAACGATATTTATTACGCCGCCGCACAGGAAAAGGTCACGCAGGTATATACCCGCAAAGAAGAATTCACCATGCCGATGAACATCACCGAATTATGCAACCGCCTGCCGGAGGAGCATTTTTTCCGCTGTCATCGTTCGTACTGCGTGAATCTGTCGAAAATCCGCGAGATCGTGCCGTGGTTCAATAACACCTATATTTTGCGCTTAAGTGATTTAGATTTCGAGGTGCCGGTAAGTCGCAGCAAGGTGAAAGAATTCAGGCAGTTAATGCGGTTTTGATCGGGCTTTTGAAATAGAAAGCCCGATTCTTCCGCTAAGTCATTGGAGTTGCAGCAAGGCGGCAAGTGAGAAGATCCCGATGAGCTGACTGATGTCAGTGATTCGGGTCTTCGAGCGCAGCCAACACCGCTGCAACTTCAAGGACGAAGAGGAAGGCCGATAGACTGACGCAGGTACGCCCCGGCACCCACAAGCCCCGGCTGATCGTGCGTGATCAGGAACACCGGAATATCCATCAGGTAATCTTTGAAGCGGCCTTTGTCTTCAAACGCGGCACGAAAACCGGAAGCTTTGAAGAAGTCCAGGAAGCGCGGAACAATGCCGCCGGCAATGTACACGCCGCCGAAGGTCCCCATGTTCAGCGCCAGGTTGCCACCGAAACGCCCCATGATGACGCAGAACAGCGACAGTGCGCGGCGACAATCCAGATTTTCGTCTGCCAGCGCCAGTTCTGTCACATCTTTCGGTTTGAAGTTTTCCGGCACGCGGTTATCTGATTTAACAATGGCACGGTAGAGATTCACCAGCCCCGGACCGGAGAGAATACGCTCGGCAGAAACGTGCCCCATTTCGGTACGCAACTGCTCAAGAATGATGTCTTCTTCTTCGCTGTTTGGCGCGAAATCAACATGGCCGCCTTCGCCCGGCAGACTCAACCATTGGTTATTGGCATGAATTAAGTGTGCGACGCCCAGCCCCGTGCCAGCACCGTAAATCACTGCCGGTTTGCCGTCCTGCGCTTTTTTACCGCCGAACTGCAACAGGTCATCTTCTTTCAGCATCGGGATCGCCATCGAAACGGCGGTGAAGTCATTGATCACTTCCAGATGTTGCAGGCCAAGGTTTTTCTTCATTTCGGCAATGGAAAAGGCCCACGTATGGTTGGTCATGGCCACCCAGTCGCCAGTGATCGGGCAGGCGATGGCAATACATGCATCCTCAACATCCTGATGCTGCTGCGCGAGGTACTCACGCACCACGGCTTCGAGGCTGTCGTAATCCAGCCCGGAGAAAGTCTTAGACTGAGAAATATCGCCGCTGTCCAACGCGCAAAGCGCCAGGCGGCAGTTGGTGCCCCCGACATCGCCCACCAGGGAGTATTTGGTCATGTTATTCTCCGCAAAAGTAAATTCATTATGCTGCGCATTTGCGCCAAATTCGTGTGGGCAAAATAGCGGTAATTGCTATACGCTGCAACGCAGTTTTGAAGCAACCCACATTTATGCAGCATGCCACACAAAATAATGTCGACAGCCCGCAAACCGACTTTGCCGGGATTCATCTAAGCTATCAGAGCAAACAAAATTATAAATAAGGAAATACGTGCATGTTCCATCCCCGCACCAGAGTCATGTTAGCTTTTGCCCTGCCCGCGATCATTATTGGCGTGATGTCCAGCCTGGTTCTGGTATTCGTCATGATGATTTCTGGCGCGCTGCAAAATCTGCTGTGGGAGAACATTCCCGCCGTGCTGAATATCAATACACAATCCGCCAGCTGGACGCTGTTTATGCTGACACTGACCGGCATTGGCGTCGGCGCCATCATTAAGTATATGCCAGGCCACGCCGGGCCGGATCCTGCCACGGAATCTCTGATTGGCGCCCCGGTGGCAGTCAGCGCTTTACCTGGGCTGGCGCTGGCGCTGATGGTCGGACTGGCAGGCGGTGTCAGTCTGGGGCCGGAACATCCGATTACAGTGATTAATATCGCGCTGGTGGCGGCAATAGGATCCCGTTTATTGCCCGCAGTGCCAACGACGGACTGGGTGATCCTGGCGGCGGCCGGGACTATCGGCGCGTTGTTCGGCACGCCGGTGGCAGCCGCGCTGATTTTTTCGCAAACCCTCGGCACCAGCAAAGATGTGCAGTTATGGGATCGCCTTTTTGCGCCATTGCTCGCCGCGGGCGCTGGCGCCATCACCACCGATCAGTTTTTTCAGCCCGATTTTTCGCTCAGCATTCCGTCGTATGACGCCGCCAGCCTGATGGATATTTTCAGCGGGTCAGTCGTGGTGCTGATTGCCATCGCGCTGGGGATGATTGCCGTCTGGTTGTTCCCGCATGTTCACCGGATGTTTAACAATATTCAGAATCCGGTATTGCGCCTGGGTATTGGCGGGTTTGTGCTGGGTTTACTGGCGCTGACAGGCGGGGAAATTACCCTGTTTAAAGGGCTGGATGAAATGAAGGAACTGGCACATTCCAATGCGTTGTTTGAGATGGGGCCGTTGCTGGCGATCACCCTGACCAAACTGGCGGCGTTAGTGGTGGCGGCAGCCTGCGGTTTTCGTGGCGGACGCATTTTCCCGGCGGTGTTTGTCGGGGTATCGCTTGGCCTGATGTTGCATCAGTACGCACCGGATGTGCCGGCGGCGGTGACCGTTTCATGCGCCGTCATGGGCATGGTGCTGGTGGTGACACGCGACGGCTGGCTCAGCTTGTTTATGGCCGCAGCGGTGGTGCCGGGGCTGAAATTATTGCCGCTACTGTGCATCGTGATGCTGCCAGCCTGGCTGATGCTGGCAGGTAAACCGCTGATGCAGGTGGCAAAACAGCGGCTCAACCGGCCGGTCCCGGAAGAAGATTAATCCTGCTTTAGTGCAAACTCCGCCGCCGCCAGCGCATGAATGGCGGTGGTGTCAAAAACCGGCACGCTCGCGTCTTCAGCGCCCACCAGCAGGGTGATTTCGGTACATCCGAGAATAATGCCTTCCACGCCCTGCTGTTCTAATTTGCCAATAATCCGCCGGTATTCTGCGCGGGAATCCTCCTTAATCCTGCCCAGGCACAGCTCTTCATAAATAATGCGATGAACAATCGCGCGGTCAGCTTCATCCGGCGTCACCACGTCAATCTGATGTTTTTCCTGCAAACGTCCGCGATAGAAATCCTGTTCCATGGTGAAACGCGTGCCGAGCAGACCGATTTTATGCAGCCCCTGTCCGGTGATTTTGTCAGCCGTCGCATCGGCGATATGCAGCAGCGGCAGGCCGCCGATCCGCTCGATATTGTCTGCCACTTTATGCATGGTGTTGGTACACACAACGATGACCTCCGCCCCTGCACGCGCCAGTGAATTCGCGGCGTTACCAAGAATTTCACCTGCCTGCTGCCAGTCACCGGCCATTTGCAGCTTTTCGATTTCATAAAAATCGACGCTGTAGAGAAACAGTTTGGCAGAATGCAATCCACCCAGTTGCTGCTTCACATGCTCGTTAATCATGCGGTAATACGGCACGGTAGATTCCCAGCTCATGCCACCAATCAACCCTAACGTTTTCATTTGCACACCCTGTGTTTATGCGGATGGCAAAACCATAACCGACAAAAAGCCCGCGGACAAAGAAAATGTCGGCGGGCTTTTTTGTGCATTCAGCGATGCGGATTAATGTTTGGCCGGGCAATCCTCTGCGGCCAGACGGCGGTCCATCCAGCGCTGGCGCAACGTGTCGTAAACCCAGTTGTAGGCCACGGTATACGGCAGGAAGAACAGGAAGAACCCGACTTCCAGCATAAAGGCGTCCAGCAGCCCGATCCCCAGCCACAGTGCGGCAACCGGCAGACCAATCATAATAAATCCACCTTCGAACCCCAGCGCGTGCGCCACGCGGATTTTAAATGTCCGCACCACGCGGGAAACCGGCCAGAATTTGTCGAACAGGCTGTTATAAACGATGTTCCAGACCATCGCTGTCGTCGACAGCATGATCGCCAGCGCGCCCATTTCCCAGACCGGTTTGTTCAGCGCCCAGGCTGCTGCCGGTGCCGAAATCAGTACCGCGATTGTTTCAAAACCCACCGCGTGGAAAATGCGTTCGCCGAACGTTTTCTGAGAGATATTCCGTGTTTGCTTAGACATAAAAACCTGCCTGATTCCTGATCATTGTTACGTGACGGCTGTCACAGGCAGTCATTATCATCACTAAATGAGATAGTTAAAAGATAGAAAGTATCGATAAAATAGATAGATCAGAATCAGAAGGAGTACCTGATGCGCTATTCACCGGAAGCCCTGATGGCTTTTGTCGAAGCGGCCGATACCGGATCGTTTTCAGCAGCGGCGCGTAAACTGCGCAAGAGTCAGTCGAGTGTCAGTACGGCGATCGCCAATCTGGAAGTGGATTTAGGCGTAACACTGTTTGACCGCCAGAGTCGCCAGCCGGTGCTGACCCCAGCCGGACAACGCGTGCTCAGCCACGTTCAGGCGATTCTGGCGGCCAGCGAACGCCTCGATGAACTGGCGGTGCGTTTATCGACGCAGGTGGAAACTCGCCTGACGTTTGTGCTGTCTGACACTTACCAGCCGACTCACCACGAGGCGCTGCTGCGCCGGTTTGAACGCCGGTATCCGGATATCGAATTTGAATGTCAGATCGCCGAAGATCAGGATGTGATCGACCTGTTGCAGTCTGGCCGTGCCCATGTCGGCATGGTGGAAGTACAGGCGAGTTATCCGCCGGACATTGGTGTGGCGCGTTTACCGGAACAAACGGATATGTCGGTATTTTGCAGCCGTGAACATCCGCTGGCAAAAATCACCGATCTGCAACCGGAGCAGTTGCACACCTTCCGCCAGCTTTGCCTGCAGCCTTACAGCCGTCGTGAAATGCCGCGGGCGCGGGGTCAGATCTGGTCAGCGCCCAGTTATCTGATGTTGCTGGAAATGGCGGAACAGGGATTTGGCTGGGCGACACTGCCGCACTGGCTGGTGAAACAGTTCGGACATGACAAACTGGTCAGCCTGCCGATGCGCGGCTGGCCGAAGCAGATATCGGTGGATGCGGTCTGGAGTAAAAACAATCAGCCCGGTCCGGCGGGTTGGTGGTTCATCGACCAGCTGACTGCCCCGCCATCACCGGAAACTGATTTATTGCCCTGAGTTACGCTGCGCCAGCGATTTAGTCACTGAATTGAGCAGTTCAGGAATATCCATTTTTGGCAAAATGACTTCTATCCAGGCCATCTGCCGCCGTGCGGTGGCCTTTGCTATCGCTTCTTTCAGCGCCTGCGGCGAATCCGCCCGCGCACTGAAGACTTCTTTACCGCCGAAGGCCGCCGGGAACTGTGTCCAGTTCCACTGCGCGATGTCGTTGTAGCGCTGGGTTTCGCCGTGTATCGCCCGTTCGACGGTATAACCGTCATTGTTAATCACAAAAATAATCGGCGGCAGGCCATAACGGATGGCGGCACCTAATCCCTGCAAGGTGAGCTGTGCGGAGCCATCGCCAATCAGCAGCACGACACGGCGGTCCGGTACGGCAATCTGTACACCAAACGCGGCGGGCAGCGTGAAACCGATTGAGCCCCATAACGGCTGGACGACGAACTGGCAATCCTGCGGCAAATTCAGCGCCGCCGCGCCAAAACAGGCGGTGCCCTGCTCAGCGACCAGCACATCTCCCGGTTGCAGGAAATCCTGAATCTGTTGCCAGAAGGCATATTGCCCGAGGCTGTTATCGTGCGACAACGGCAATGCGTTGTGTTTAACAAGATAAGGCGTCCGGCCGGAAGCCAGTTCAGCGGTCAGGCGGTGCATCACGCTGACCGTTTTTTCGAGCGGCAGCTGATGGAAGATCTTATCGCCCACGCGGGCAAAAAAGGGCTGAAGGTCGATGCATTTTCCGGACGGAAGCTGCTGGGTAAAACCGGCGGTGATGGTGTCAGTAAATTTCACCCCGACCGTGATCACCACATCAGCCCCTTCAATCGCTTCTTTCGTTGACGGTGCGCTGGCGGCCCCCGAATAAGTGCCAGCAAAATGCGCCTGCTGCTCGTTGAATAAACCTTTACCCATCAGCAACGTTGAATGCGCCAGCGGCACTTCTTCCATCCACTGTTCCAGCGCCTTTTTAACCTTGAAGCGGTCTGCCAGAAAATCCGCCAGCAACGAAACACGGCTTGCGCCCCGCAACTGCTTTTCAGCGGCGGCAGTAAAAGCTTCCAGAGAAGAAGCCGAGAAAGGCGGCTGACGCGCAGGTAACGCATGCGCACGGGTACTGACCGGCAACGCGGCCACATCGCTGGGCAATAACAGGTAACCCGGCCGCGAGCTGTACATCACTTCTTCAATCACACGGTCGATTTCAGCCAGGGCATTTTCCGGTGTGAGGGAGGCCTGTGCCACGCTGACCGGAGCTGACATCCGCATGAAATGACAGAATTCGCCATCTCCCAGCGTGTGATGCAGCAGCTCACCTTTACGCTGAGACGTCAGTGCTGGCGCACCCACGATATGCACGACGGGCACATATTCCGCATAACTACCGGCAATGCCATTCAGTGCGCTCAGTTCGCCGACACCAAACGTCGTCAGCAACGCCGCAATACCTTTGGTACGGGCGTAACCATCTGCGCCATAGGCGGCATTTAATTCATTGGTACAGCCAACCCAGGTGATTTGCTGATGATTAATCACACTGTCGAGGAATTTCAGATTGTAATCGCCCGGCACGCCAAACAACTCGGAGATCCCGCTGAGTGATAAACGATCTAAGAGATAGTCACCTACTGTGTATTCATTAACCATGACGATCCTCTGTGAAAAATAAAGTAACCAGTTAATCCCACTAATATGAGTATTACTCCAAACCGGGGGACAGCACATTTATTATTCGAAATAAGGCATGGCAACGCAGAGTTACACCCCTGCACTGTGTTAATGCAGGGAAGCGGATTCAGCAGTAAAGGTAATAGGCAGGAAGAATAGTCACGGTAATCAACGATCCTGCGTACAAGGATTGTTCCGGATGTGATCTGATTAGCTGGAAATGCTTGTGAAAGCGCATACACTAAAATTGGTTTTTTATGACATTTATAACCTTCTGTTCACTTCTGAATTTATTATAAGGACTCACATGGTGTATCAAGCCAGTCCAACCCGTTACGAGAATATGGAATACCGTCGCTGTGGCCAGAGCGGTCTGAAACTGCCCGCCGTTTCCCTGGGTTTGTGGCATAACTTCGGCGATAACGCCCATTTTGAGAATGGCCGGAAACTGATCCGCCATGCTTTCGACCATGGGATCACCCATTTCGATCTGGCCAATAACTACGGCCCGCCTCCGGGTTCGGCAGAACAGCATTTCGGCCGCATCCTGCAGGAAGATTTATTGCCTTATCGCGATGAGCTGATTATTTCCTCCAAAGCCGGTTACACCATGTGGGACGGCCCGTACGGAGACTGGGGCTCGAAAAAATATCTGGTCGCCAGCCTGAATCAGAGTCTGAAACGCATGGGGCTGGAGTACGTGGATATTTTCTATCATCACCGTCCTGACCCTGATACACCGCTGGAAGAAACCATGGCCGCGCTGGATTTGATCGTGCGTCAGGGCAAAGCCCTGTACGTCGGTTTGTCGAATTATCCGGCAGAACGCGCCAAAAAAGCGTTTGAAATCCTGAAAGATCTTGGCACGCCTTGTCTGATCCATCAGCCGAAATATTCCATGTTCGAGCGCTGGGTTGAGGCTGATCTGCTGGATACGCTGGCGGATAACGGCGTCGGGTCTATCGCCTTCTCGCCACTGGCAGGCGGCGTGCTGACTGACCGTTATCTGGCGGGCATTCCTGAAGATTCCCGCGCAGCCAGCGGCAGTAAGTTCCTGACAGCAGATCAGCTGACGGAAGAGAAGCTGGCAAAAGTGCGTAAGCTGAATGATATTGCGCAGGCACGCGGTCAGAAGCTGTCGCAGATGGCGCTGGCGTGGGTTCTGCGCGGCGACCGCGTGACGTCCGTCCTGATTGGTGCCAGTAAAACCAGCCAGATCGACGATGCCGTGGGCATGGTCTCTCACCGTCATTTCAGCACAGAAGAACTGGCGGCGATCGAAGGGATTTTAGTGTAAGCGATTACCCTGCGGTATAAAAAACGCGCCTTTATGGAGGATTCGTAAGTAAACCGTTAAGGCGCGTAAATCATTCAAAACAGGATTGTAAGCAATAGTACCGGTGCCCTCTTCCCCTTATAACTGTCAGCATAAATTATAAGGAATCTGGGGCCACTCATGTTAAAGCCGGTACTTTTTGCCACATTGTTCTTTACCCTGCTCCCTGCGGCGGTACCCACCGTGCAGGCCAGCAGCTTCAGCCTGAATACGCCGGGCCTTTCTATCAATATCGGTGATCGCGACAGGCGGGGTTATTACTGGGACGGCTATGACTGGCGTAACCCAGGCTGGTGGAATGGTTACCGTGGTCACCACTATGGTGCACGCAGCCCGCGCGGCTATTACTGGGATGGTTATCGCTGGCGCGATCATGGCTGGTGGAACGAACGCCATCCGCCACGTCGTCCGATGCCGCCACCGCGTTATCATCACAGCGACCACGGACGTCCGCATTATGATCACGGCCGCGGGCCGGATCGGGGTCGCGGCCATGATGATCGCCGGGGCGGGCATGGCGATCACCGCCATTAATCAACGGAATAAAACAAAAACGGGACAGCGCAAACTGTCCCGTTTTTTATTATCTGTCGCTGGCGAAGGCGTTATTTCAACATACCTGTCAGCAGATAAAGGTTAAGGCTGACGACGATCAGCACGATGACCCGCCCCGCCCACTGCACGGTTTTAGTATTCACCATCTCGCCCATCAGGCTGCGGTTACCGGTAAAAGCCAGCAACGGCAGCAATGCCAGCGCAATCCCGAAGCTCAGCAATACCTGGCTCATCACCAAAATACGTGTGGCATCTAATCCCATCAGGATCACAATAAAAGACGGCATCATGGTCACCGTACGGCGAACCCACAGCGGAATGTAGAATTTCACGAACCCTTGCATCACTACCTGTCCGGCCAGCGTGCCGACAACTGTAGAAGATAAACCGGCTGCCACCAGACTCAGACCGAAGGTGGTCGCGGCAGCGTGGCCGAGCAACGGTTGCAGCGTCAGATAGGCTTCATCCAGCTCACTGATCCCGCTGTGTCCGCTGAAATGGAATGCCGCCGCAGCCGTCGCCATCATCGCCAGATTCACAAAACCGGCGATGGTCATGGCAATACCGACATCCAGCTTGGTGGCTGAATAACGCTGCGCTTTGGACGCCTTGCCGCCCCGCTGAGTCAGCGAAGAGTGCAGATAAATGACATGCGGCATAATGGTCGCGCCGAGCACACCCGCGGCTAGATACACCGAATCAGCGGTTGGCAGTGCGGGGATTAACATGCCTTTGCCCAGCGCCAGCATGCTTGGCTGCGAGAAGAACAATTCAACAATATAAGCCGCAGCAACAAACAACAGTAAACCGGCGATCACCAGTTCCAGCGGCTTTTGCCCGCGTTTTTGCAGCCCAAGGATAATAAAGGTGGCAATCCCGGTAAGTACTGCGCCCTGTAACAGGGAAACCCCGAGAAGCAATTTGAAGCCTATGGCGGCGCCAATAAATTCGGCCAGATCGGTGGCCATTGCGATAATCTCCGCCTGCACCCAGTAAGCCCAGACGGCCGGACGCGGGAAACGATCGCGGATATGTTCGGCCAGGTTTTTGCCGGTCGCGATACCGAGTTTGGCAGACAACAACTGGATCAACATCGCCATGACGTTGGCCCATACCACCACCCACAGCAACTGATAGCCATAAGAAGCACCGGCCTGAATATTCGTCGCAAAGTTGCCCGGATCGATATAACCAATGGCGGCGATAAAGGCCGGTCCCATCAGTGAAAGCTTCATCTTTCTGGACGCGCGGCCTGCAGATTCGGCCCGGCTGTTCAGCATAGTTAGTTAACCCTTACAATTATTACGCTTACATCAATGATATCTAATTGATAATGATTATCAAGTGCATTTGGAATGATCTGAGTGATTACTCTGATAGGCAGCAGCAGTAAGCGAGAAGGTAATAACTGAGGGGGTGATTCGCTCACCCGGCTTCAGAAAGCCAGACGCAGCGCACTTTCCTAAAACAGACATTAACGGGCCAGATTCAGAACGCATTACGGCACATGATAAAACTAGCACAGGAATGCTAATTGTGCTTAGTTTTATTAACATCTTGATTTTTTGTGTGATGGGCCGCGATTTGTTGCAATTCGTGTCTGTAATTTCTATATTTGCAATCGACTTCACGTTTTAAATGTACGCGTTACATAAAATGACCGTCGAAATATAGCCTGCCTCTAATTTGGAGCACCCATGTCCCGAATATTGCACTTTGTATTAGCGTTGGCCGTTGTCGCTGCACTCGCTTTACTGGTGAGCCGTGACCGGAAAAATATCCGTTTACGCTTCATCGTTCAGCTGTTGGTCATCGAAGTCTTGTTAGCCTACTTCTTCCTGAATTCTTCTGTTGGTTTAGGTTTTGTGAAAGGCTTCTCAGACTTGTTTGAAAAATTATTAGGATTCGCTGCGGAAGGGACCGGCTTCGTATTTGGAGGCATGAGCGATAAAGGATTAGCGTTCTTCTTCTTGAAAGTCTTGTGTCCGATCGTGTTTATTTCTGCGTTGATCGGTATTTTACAACACATTCGTGTACTGCCTTTCGTCATCCGTATTATCGGTACGGTTCTGTCGAAAATTAATGGCATGGGAAAACTGGAATCTTTCAACGCCATCAGCTCCCTGATTTTGGGTCAGTCAGAAAACTTTATCGCGTATAAAGATATTCTGAGCAAAATGTCTGAAAAACGTATGTACACCATGGCTGCCACAGCAATGTCGACGGTTTCTATGTCGATTGTGGGTGCGTACATGACCATGCTGGAACCGCGCTTTGTTGTTGCTGCGCTGGTGCTCAACATGTTCAGTACCTTCATCGTACTGTCGTTGATCAACCCTTATAAGGTTGATTCAGAAGAAGACCTGCAAATCGGTAATACGCACCAGGGTCAGAGCTTCTTTGAAATGCTGGGTGAATACATCCTGGCAGGCTTCAAAGTGGCTATCATCGTTGCAGCCATGTTGATTGGTTTCATCGCACTGATTTCATGCCTGAATGCGTTGTTCGACGTGGTATTCGGTATCACCTTCCAGGGCGTGCTGGGTTATGTCTTCTATCCATTCGCGTGGATGATGGGCGTACCAAGTCACGAAGCCTTGCAGGTAGGCAGCATCATGGCAACCAAACTGGTTTCCAATGAATTCGTTGCGATGTTGGATCTGCAGAAAGTAGCAACCGAACTTTCACCACGCGGCGTGGGCATCCTGTCCGTGTTCCTGGTGTCTTTCGCAAACTTCTCTTCCATCGGTATCGTTGCCGGCGCTATCAAAGGCCTGAACGAACATCAGGGCAACGTGGTTTCACGCTTCGGCCTGAAACTGCTGTACGGCTCAACGCTGGTCAGCGTGTTGTCTGCTTCTATCGCGGGTCTGGTACTGGCGTAAGTAAGCAAATACAGAACGACGAGAAAGGCGCTCCGGCGCCTTTTTTTATGTCTGCGATTCAGCGCAGTAAAACAGGCAGGAGAAATGACAAAGCGCCAAAAGCAAAAAACCCGCCGAAGCGGGTTTCTTTAATATTTGGTGGAGATAAGCGGGATCGAACCGCTGACCTCTTGCATGCCATGCAAGCGCTCTCCCAGCTGAGCTATACCCCCACACGAGGTCGTACACATTTACTTTTTTGTTTCCCTGGGAAGGAAACAGCCAACTTGCTCTGGAAAGGAAGTTGGTGGAGATAAGCGGGATCGAACCGCTGACCTCTTGCATGCCATGCAAGCGCTCTCCCAGCTGAGCTATACCCCCAATTCATGCCCGTAAAAACGGGTGAACGGGGCGCATAATATGAAACGTCGCTACCCCTGTCAACGGCTAAATCCGTTTCTCAATTCAAGCGCTGAAAAAGCCGCCAAATCCCCCATTCCACAGGGAAAAATCCTCTGCCATCAGGGAAATTTTCAGACAGACGCTTTGTTTTACAATTTGTCCGCCAGCCCGCATTTTTCCTAGCTTTCTGATCTGCTTACGCATTTCCTTAACATCTATGTCCGAATGATTAATAAAATGTTAGCAGACTATGATAATCGCCTTGTTTTGAGATAAATCTCAGAATAGACTTCTCGCGCAATAATCATAACTTACACCATTCGAGCACTCCCATGTCCTTGTATTCACCTAAAGAAATCGCATCCATCGCCGTCACAGCGGGCGTTAATAAAAGCCGCGCCACCGTGTTGAATTTGTTAATTTTGGGCTTTCTGGCTGGCGCATTCATCGCCACCGGTTTCCTTCTGGATCTGCATGTAATAGGGACATTACCTGCATCCTGGGGTTCATTCAGTAACTTGCTTGGCGCTGCCGTCTTCCCGGTAGGCATCATTCTGACCGTGTTAGCAGGGGGAGAACTGCTGACCGGTAATATGATGACCTTACCTATCGCCTGGTTCGCGCGTCAGATCAGCCTTTACGCGGTGCTGCGTAACTGGTTCTGGGTCACTGTCGCTAACCTGCTGGGCAGCCTGGCAGTGGCCTATTTCTTCGGCCACGTTCTGGGGCTGACGGAAGGCGCTTTCCTGAGCAAAACGGTGGCAACCGCCACCGCGAAGGTCAACGCAGACTTCATGCATGCGTTCATTTCCGGTATCGGCTGTAACTGGCTGGTGTGTCTGGCAATCTGGCTGGCCTTCGCCAGCAAAGAAGTTGGCGGCAAAGTGATCGGCATGTGGTTCCCGGTTATGGCGTTCGTGGCCATCGGCTTCCAGCACGTGGTAGCAAATATGTTTATCGTGCCTGCGGCAATCTTTGCCGGTGCGCTGAGCTGGTCAGAATACCTGCCTAACTTCGTGGCCGTGTTCCTCGGTAACGCCGTAGGTGGTGCGGGCTTCGTTGGCCTGATGTATTTCCTGGCCTACCGCCCGACCGTTGAAACACCGGCAACTGAACAACGTTAATTAAGACGTTTTTCACACCCGGGTTTTACGAAAAGAAAAAGCCAGCCGGTTTCCCGCGCTGGCTTTTTTATCGCTATTTAACCGCCATTACTGTGCTTGTGTTTCGCGCTCAGCAATAAAGGCTAACGCCATATCGATACGCGCCAGCACACGGCTCTGGCCGATAGCGTGAACGGTGACATCAACACCTGGTGACTGGCCTGCGCCCGTTACCGCAACGCGCAGTGGCATACCAACTTTACCCATCCCTACTTCCAGCTCATCCGCCGTGCCCTGAATCGCATGGTGAATGTTTTCAGCGGTCCAGTCAGTGATAGCAGCCAGTTTGGCGCGAACCACTTCCAGCGGCTGACGTGCAACCGGGCGTAAGTGTTTCTTCGCCGCATCGGCATCAAACTCTGCAAAATCTTCGTAGAAGTAACGGCAGGACTCCGCCATCTCTTTCAGCGTCTTGCAACGTTCGCCCAACAGGGTCACGATTTCAAACAGCTGCGGACCATTACGGGTTTCGATACCCGCCTGCTCAACATGCCACAGCAGATGGGTCGCCACGTAATGCGGATCCATCGTGTTAATGTAGTGATGGTTCAGCCATTGCAGTTTTTCAGTGTTAAACGCACTGGCAGATTTGCTGACGTTTTCCAGTGAGAACAGCGCTTTCATTTCGTCGCGGCTGAAAATTTCCTGATCGCCATGAGACCAGCCCAGACGCACCAGATAGTTCAGCAGCGCTTCCGGCAGATAACCGTCATCACGGTATTGCATCACGCCGACCGCACCGTGGCGTTTGGACAGTTTTTTACCGTCGTCACCCAGAATCATAGAAACGTGCGCGTAAACCGGTACCGGCGCGCCCAGCGCTTTCAGGATGTTTATCTGACGCGGCGTGTTGTTGATATGGTCTTCGCCACGGATGACGTGGGTGATTTCCATATCCCAGTCATCGACAACGACACAGAAATTATAGGTCGGCGAACCGTCGGTACGGCGGATGATCAGATCATCCAGCTCGTCATTACTGAATTCGATCGGTCCGCGGATCTGATCGTCAAAGATGACAGAACCTTCCTGCGGGTTACGAAAACGCACCACACACGGCTCATCAGCAGCGTGATGTTCGTGGCTGTCGCGGCAGCGGCCGTCATAACGAGGCTTCTCGTTATTTGCCATTTGTTCTTCACGCAGCGCTTCCAGACGTTCTTTAGAGCAATAGCATTTATAAGCCGTGCCGTTTTCCAGCATCTCATCAATCACCGCGTTATAACGGTCAAAACGCTTGGTCTGGAAATACGGGCCTTCATCCCAGTCCAGATTCAGCCAGTTCATGCCATCCATAATCGCGTCGATAGCTGCCTGAGTGGAACGTTCGAGATCGGTGTCTTCGATACGCAGCACAAACTCACCGCCAAGGTTGCGGGCAAAGAGCCAGGAATAGAGCGCGGTACGGGCGCCACCGACGTGCAGATAGCCGGTCGGGCTTGGGGCAAAACGGGTTTTGATTTTCATCTGGGTGCAACCTTAATCACGCAACGCCAAAAAACGTCGCTATCAATTAACAAAAAGTGGCTGACATTCTACCACTCTGCCCTGATTCCTCAACGCACAACCAGGGGCAGTCACGTGGTTTAAGGCCATGAATGCGTAAAGAATCGACTACGCGGGCGAGAAACACGTCAGGTTGACTAAAAATAAGCCGAATGAACATTTTTGTTTTTAAAAAGCGTTGACGTAATTTCAAGTATCCCTATAATGCGACTCCATCACGACGGGGGCGATTAGCTCAGTTGGTAGAGCATCTCCTTTACACGGAGGGGGTCGGCGGTTCGAGCCCGTCATCGCCCACCACTCTTTAAGAGTGCCGCGTTGTGATAAGTAGGAAGAATTGAGAAATGGGCGATTAGCTCAGTTGGTAGAGCATCTCCTTTACACGGAGGGGGTCGGCGGTTCGAGCCCGTCATCGCCCACCATTTCTCAGCACGTTTCTTCTTACATGGGGAAGTACCCAGAAGTGGGCGATTAGCTCAGTTGGTAGAGCATCTCCTTTACACGGAGGGGGTCGGCGGTTCGAACCCGTCATCGCCCACCACTTCTGCGGGCCGTTAGCTCAGTTGGTAGAGCAGTTGACTTTTAATCAATTGGTCGCTGGTTCGAATCCAGCACGGCCCACCAATTCAGAAAAAGCGCCTATAGGCGCTTTTTTCGCATCTGTACTCCGAAGAAAAACCGTGATGGAGGCGAACCAGCAGCTGGTTCTATTTTTCTCCTCCCCCTACTCCAGTTTAAACATCGGCACGACCTTATTGTGTAGCGCCGGATTATCGCTTTCATCTTTCAGATTGACGCCCGACAACTGGCGATGGAAAGATTGTTCGAGCAGCCAGGCGAGTTTAAAAGCCGCCTGCGGATAATTCAGCCCTTCCGGCCGCACATTGGAAATACAATTTCGTTCCGATTCCAGTCTTTTGGTATGGGGCCCCCAGGTCATGTAAATGCCTAAACTGTCGGGAGATGACAATCCCGGACGTTCTCCGATCAAAATCGCTACCGCCTTCGCTTTCATCACCTGCGCAATATCATCGCCCAGTGCCACCCGCGACTGATGCGCCAGCACCACAGGCCCGATTTTCAGCTCCAGCGTGCGCAGATAGGGCAATAACGCCGCAATCAGCGGTACGGCCTGCCGGTGCACGGCTTTCGATGACAAACCGTCAGCGATGACCAGCACCACGTCGGCAGGCTCCGGCGCCAGACGCAGCAAGGCCTGACGACTGCTTTCTGACAGCTTGCGGCCAAGATCAGGACGACACAGATAGGTCGCCCTGTCCGGTGCAGCGCTGGCAACGGTCAGCGTTTCCAGCCCCAGCGCGTAAAGTTCGGGTTCGAGCTTCTGGCTGTCAAAGGGCTGATGCACGGCATCACGCGCCTGCGCATGGGCTAAACCAAATCGCAGCAGCTCATCGGTGGGCAGACTCGAACCGGTACGTCCCAGCGCGATACGTGCGGCCGTAAACTGACGCAGAGTTTCCCACGGGTTGCTATGCACCAGCGGCGATAATCCCTGCTCTTTTTCTTTATTCATCAGCACAGACCTCAGCTCAGTTGCGGCAACTGACGCAGTAACGGATGGGACGCCCGGGTATCCTGCAAGACGCCCTGCGGATCGATAATTTTCATTTTCTCCAGCCATACGGCAAATTCCGGCGCATGTTTCAGCCCGAGTAATTCGCGGATATATAACGCGTCATGGAAAGACGTGCTCTGATAATTGAGCATGATGTCATCCGCGCCCGGTACGCCAATCAGGAACGTCAGCCCGGCAGTGCCGAGCAGCGTCAGCAAGGTATCCATATCATCCTGATCGGCTTCTGCATGATTGGTATAACAGACATCGCAGCCCAGCGGCACGCCCAGCAGTTTGCCGCAGAAATGGTCTTCCAGACCCGCACGGATAATTTGTTTACCGTCATACAAATACTCCGGGCCGATAAAACCCACCACGGTGTTAATCAGCAGCGGTGAAAAATGGCGGGCGATGGCGTACGCACGCGCCTCACAGGTTTGCTGATCGACCCCAAAATGCGCATTGGCAGATAAACAACTGCCCTGCCCGGTTTCGAAATACATCACATTGTCGCCGAGCGTGCCACGCTTAAGACTGAGCGCCGCCTGTTGCGCTTCCTCCAGCAGCGCCAGATTGATACCAAACCCGCTGTTCGCCGCTTCAGTTCCCGCTATCGACTGAAACACCAGATCAACCGGTGCGCCGCGCTCCACCAGTTTGATGGTGTTAGTGACATGCGTCAGAACACAGGACTGCGTGGGAATTTCAAAGCGCGTAATGATGTCATCAAGCATGTAATTGAGGTTTTCCAGCAGCGGTAAGCTGTCGCTGGCAGGATTAATGCCAATCACCGCGTCGCCGGAGCCATATAACAAACCGTCGAGCATACTGGCAGCAATGCCCTGTAAATTATCGGTCGGATGGTTCGGTTGCAGGCGCACGCTCATGTGCCCCGGCAGCCCGATAGTATTGCGGAATTGAGTAATCACCCGGCATTTTTTAGCCACCAGGATCAGATCCTGATTGCGCATCAGTTTGCTGACGGCAGCCGCCATTTCGGGCGTGATCCCGCGGGCGACGGCTGCCAGCACAACGCTGTCGGTTTTTTCACTCAACAACCAGTCGCGGAAATCCCCGACGGTGAGATGCGAAATCGCGGCAAACGCCGCGACATCATGAGTATCGACAATCAACCGCGTGACTTCATCGTCCTCATACGGCACCAGCAATTGTTGCAGGAAGGTTTTGAGCGGCACATCAGCCAGTGCCATTTTTGCCGCCATGCGCTCTTCAGCGCTGGCGGCAGCCACTTCAGCCAGATAGTCGCCCGACCGTGCGGGCGACGCCTTTGCCATCAGTTCGCGTAAATCCTTAAACTGATACCTTCGGTGACTTAATGTCGTCTGAAACATAACACTCCTTAGCGCGCCGGATTATTTGCTGCTTTTAGCGGGAACCGGGCGCAGGCCACGTAATTGCGGATCTTCCGCGGCATCAGTGCGCGACTGATGGGTGATACGGAACCAGGCATACGCCAGCAACATCATGGCGGCGAAGATCAAAAACAGTAAGGTGTTGTAGTAAATCATTGCGATCAGACAGACGACTGCCAGCACCAGCGCCAGAGCAGGTGCAAAAGGATAGAGCGGCGCACGGAACGGACGGATTAAATTCGGTTCGCTGCGGCGGAGTTTAAACAATGCAGCCATCGAAATGATGTACATCACAATGGCGCCAAAGACCGACATTGTCACGATATTGGCCGTCAGTGGCTGGCCGCCAATCACGATCAGTGAATCCGAGAAAATAGCCGCGATGCCAACAACGCCCCCCGCGATAATACCAAGATGCGGTGTCTGGAAACGGGCGTTGACGCTGGCAAGCCGTTTAGGCAAATAACCTGCCCGGGCCAGCGCGAAGATCTGACGGGAATACCCCATGATAATGCCGTGGAAAGAGGCAATCAGGCCAAAAAGCCCCAGCCAGACCAGCATGTGCAGCCAGCCACTGTTGCTGCCGACAATCAGTTTCATGGCCTGCGGTAACGGGTCGTTGATATTCGACAGCTTGGTCCAGTCGCCCACACCACCGGCAAACAACATCACGCCGAGCGCCAGAACGGTCAGAGTCAGAATGCCGCCGATAAAAGCTTTCGGAATGGTACGCTGCGGATCTTTCGCCTCTTCAGCGGCCATTGAGGCACCTTCTATCGCCAGGAAAAACCAGATGGCAAAAGGAATGGCTGCAAAAATACCGGAAAAGGCTGCGGGACTGAAAGTGTCGCTGCCCGCCCATCCACCGTGAACAAAGTTCGACATTTCAAAGCCCGGCGCCACCACGCCCATAAAGACCAGCAATTCAAAAATTGCCAGCAACGTGACCAGCAGTTCAAAGGTGGCGGCGATACTGACGCCGAGAATATTGAGCGCCATAAATACCAGATACGCGCCAACAGCCACCCATTTCGGCTCAATCGACGGGAACTGCACATTGAGATACGCTCCGATCGCCATCGCGATAGCGGGCGGCGCAAAAACAAATTCCACCAGCGTTGCGAAACCCGCGACAAATCCGCCCGTTGGCCCGAACGCACGGTAAGCGTAAGCAAAAGGACCGCCCGCGTGCGGAATCGACGTAGTGAGTTCGGTAAAGCTGAAAATAAAGGCGCAATACATAGCCGCTATCACCAGAGCAGTGATAAGAAAGCCCAGTGTGCCTGCCTGCGCCCAGCCGTAACTCCAGCCAAAATATTCGCCGGAGATAACCAGCCCGACGGCAATGCCCCAAAGTTTAAAACTCCCCAGTGTACGTTTTAAAACAGGTGTGACTTTCGTGGTTTGCATAAATGATCCCCTGCCCGGTGATAATTCAATTTTTGTTGAAAAGAACTGCGACAGCCTTGCTCTTATTTGTGTTGCAAAGGATGGATGTTGCAAAGGCTGTACCACTTAAGAAACCCTCAGCAGGCGCGGCCTGTAGCCGTATTCAGGGGAGGCTTGCTACATTTTAGCGCGCCGCCGTAAGCCGCATATCCGAAATGGTGCGTTGGATAAGCGTCACAAAAGGGCGCTACACTTTGGCTTCTCAGAACGCTGACGTCGGATAAAAGGAGAACATCACGTGGCAACAATGGAACAGCAAATCATCACCTGGCTCAGAGAGGAACCGCTTCATTTGCTGGCACTGACGCAGGCACGCACGCAAAATCTTAACGATGCCTGGCTGGCGGCGGGCTTTGTCCGCAATCTGGTCTGGGACCGGCTACACGGATATGTGCAGGCCACAGCACTCAATGATATCGACGTGGTGTATTTCAATCCGCTGGATTGCTCGCCGGAAGCTGACGAGCGCTATGAACATCGCCTGAAAGCGCAATCGCCCGACCTTCCCTGGTCTGTGAAAAATCAGGCCCGCATGCATGAGCGCCACGGCCATGCGCCCTATTCCTCCAGCGCCGAGGCGATGAGCTACTGGGTGGAAATGGAAACCGCTATCGGCGCAAGAATGAATGCTGACGGGCAAATTGAGCTGAATGCGCCGCTGGGACTGGATGCATTGTTTGCTTTCAGTATTACGCCAAACCCGCGCCATGCGATCCCCGCAGTTTTTGCCGAGCGGATCAGCAGCAAAAGCTGGCTGACCCGGTGGCCGAAGCTCAGAGTGAAAGCGTTAACCGAATGAAAGCCATAAATACCGTAAGGAATATGCAAAGCCTGTAAAGCCTCGCTGATTTTTGCCGATATAGCTTAAGCACCTTTACGTGCAAAATTTTATTCTTACTCAATGAGGCTTTTTATGACGACTATCAGCGCGACCAGCAGTTCGGTAAGCTCTGCGTCCACCAGCGACTCAGGCAGTGCCAGCCAGATTGCAAAGCTGACTAAGCAGATTACCAAACTGACTGAGCAGCTCAAAAACGTGGGCAATTCAGGCGGCGATACTGACGAAGTTAAGCAACAGCAAGAACTCCTGCAGCAGCAAATCGAAATGCTGCAACAGCAGATCGCGCAGATTCAACAGCAGCAGGCTCAGAAAGCACTTCAGCAACAGCAGCAACAACAAGCTGACGCTGAAATGAAGAAAGACGAAGGCGTGAATAAGCCTTCAGAAACCAACGCAGTCGATATCTACGTATAACCCGGTCAAAGCCTGAAACAGCCGGCAAGGTATCAGTGGTTGTACATTCCCTGCTGGCTGCGTTTTTCCCGCAATAAATTCGCCTGCTCTTTCACCACCTGCCAGATGGCCTGTGCAGCGGGTGATAACGACCGGTTTTTACGTCTGACCAGCATCAGCACCCGGTTGATTTCCGGCACCAGGCTTCTGACCACCAGACGGCTCCCTTCCGGCATGGGCAACGCCAGCGCCGGGATAACACTGATACCAATTCCGGCTTCCACCATCGGGAATAACGTGGCTGGATGGCCGATTTCCTGAGCAATCTCCGCTTTCACTTTCTGCGCTTTCAGTGCGCCGTCGATCAGGATCCGGCTTCCTGATGCGTAATCCTGCAGCACCAGTTTTTGGCCGTTCAGTGCCTGCCATTCAACCTCCGGCAGCGCCGCCAGCGGATGATCCTCACGGCACATCAGCAAAAACGGCTCATGCAGAATCGGCTCGCAGTCCAGATCAGTGTTTTCACCCGGATCAATCACAATGCCGAAATCCACTTCCGCATTTCTGACACTGTTAAGCACCAGTTGCTGCGCCTGATCGCGCAACAAAATACGAATGTCCGGATACTGCCGCTCGCCGCTGGAGATACATTGCGGCATCAGTTGCGCCGAAATCGTCTGGCTAGAGGCAATACGCACCCGACCATTATGCTGCGTGCCGAAGCTGCGGGTGTCGAGCAGCATGGCGTGGAGTTCGTCGAGCAACGGCTCGACACGATTCGCCAGACGCAGACCGGCATCAGTGAGCACGACTTCGCGCGTTGTGCGGTCCAGCAACCGCACGCCCATTTCGGCTTCCAGTTCTTTCATACTGTGGCTGACAGCCGACTGGCTTAAACCAATGGACTCACCAGCCCGGCTGAAGCTGCCGTAGCGTGAAACGGTCACAAATACGCGAAGTTGCCTGAGCGAATAATTCATGAATTTTCTGCATTAATGGATTAAATAAATCAATTTTTTAATTGTATCGCAAAGACTCAGAATAGCCGCATTCAGAAACAACAAATCCGAGACTTGTTATGCGCTTCTTACCCGATCGCTTTACCCTGACACTCATCGCTACGGTTTTGCTGGCGACGTTCTTCCCGGCCAGCGGCATATTTGTGGCTTTCTTCAATAATCTGACCATTTTCGCCATCGGCCTGCTGTTTTTCATGCATGGCGCAAAACTCTCGCGCGAAGCTATTTTTCAGGGCAGCAATAACTGGCGTCTGCATTTGTGGGTGATGTTCAGTACCTTCATTTTATTCCCGATCCTCGGGCTGCTTTTCCAGTGGTGGCATCCGGTAGACGTCAGTCCGCAAATTTACAGCGGCTTTGTCTATCTGTGTATTTTGCCTGCGACGGTGCAGTCGGCGATTGCGTTTACCTCACTGGCTGGCGGGAACGTAGCGGCAGCGGTGTGCAGCGCCTCCGCATCAAGTCTGCTGGGGATTTTTGTTTCGCCGTTGCTGGTCAGCCTGTTGATGCATGTGCAGGGGGAAACGGGGAATGGTTTAGAACAGGTCTGGCATATTGTTCTGCAACTGCTGGTGCCGTTTGTCGCCGGGCATTTACTCCGTCCGCTGATTGGCGGCTTTGTCGAACGTCACCGTAAAATGATCGGCAAAACCGACCAGACATCGATTTTGCTGGTGGTGTATTCCGCTTTCAGCGAAGCCGTGACGCAGGGGATCTGGCATCAGGTCGGCATCGGTTCACTGCTGTTTATCGTGGTGTTCAGTCTGGTGCTGCTGGCCTTTATCCTGGTGATCAATACCTATATGGCGCGCTGGATGGGCTTTAGCAAACCCGATGAAATTACCATCGTGTTCTGCGGCTCGAAGAAAAGCCTGGCGAACGGTATTCCGATGGCGAACATTCTGTTCCCGGTCAGCGCGATTGGCATGATGGTGCTGCCGCTGATGATTTTTCATCAGGTACAGTTGATGACCTGCGCGGTGCTGGCAAAACGTTATCAGAAAAAACAACAGGAAGCGGCGCTGAAACACGCGCCTGTTACTGAATAAGCTGGCTAAATAGCAGGCAGAAAAAAGGCGCTGAATTCAGCGCCTTTGTTTTATGAGTTGACCCGTTCTCAACAGCGTTTACTCGTCGGTGCCGTCCAGTCCCGGACCATTGCGGCGCAGCGGATTGATCAGGCTTTGCAGCCCTTCGCTTTTAATCGTCAGCGTCAGCTGCATCAGTTCACCCAGTTTTCCTTGCGGAAATTCATCTTTGCGGGCGAACCACAGCAAATATTCTTCCGGCAAGTCGATCAGCACCCGTCCGGCGTATTTTCCGAACGGCATCACCCTATTGGCTATCTGGATCAGATCTTCTTTTTCCATGATTTATTCACCCAGCAGACGGATCATTTCCGCCTCGTCGATCACCTCAATGCCCAGTTCCTGCGCTTTCGCCAGCTTGGAACCCGCCGCTTCACCGGCAATCACCAGATCGGTTTTCTTCGACACGCTGCCGGAGACTTTCGCGCCCAGCGCAGTCAGACGGTCTTTGGCGTCATCGCGGGAAAGAATCGACAGCGAACCGGTCAGCACCACAGTTTTGCCGGCAAACGGACTGTCGATTTCTTCCGGTACAATGACCTGCACTTCCGGCCAGTGAATATTGATTTCAGGGCTTAACAACTCGTCGATGACCTGCTGGTTATGTTCTTCCGACAGGAAATTCACCACGTGTTTCGCCACTACATCACCCACATCCTGAACGCCTTTCAGCGATTCAATATCTGCCGCTTTAAGCGCCTCAACCGAGCCGTAATGCGCGGCAAGGTTAGCCGCCGTGGCTTCGCCCACTTCACGAATGCCCAGCGCATACAGGAATCTCGCCAGCGTGGTTTCTTTGGCTTTTTCCAGCGCACTGACCACGTTCTGCGCCGATTTCGGTCCCATGCGGTCCAGACCGGTAAGTTTGCCCGCCGTCAGACGGAACAGATCTGCCGGCGTTTTGACATATTCTTTCTCGACCAACTGATCGATGATTTTGTCGCCCATGCCGTCAACGTCCAGCGCCCGGCGGGAGACGAAATGCTTCAGCGCTTCTTTACGCTGTGCACCACAAATCAGACCCGCCGTACAACGCGCCACGGCTTCGCCTTCGACACGTTCAACATCAGAATGACAGACCGGGCAATGCGTCGGGAAAACCACTTCGCGGGCATCTTCAGGACGCTCATCCAGCACCACGCCCACCACCTGCGGGATAACATCTCCGGCACGACGGACAATCACGGTATCGCCGATACGCAGCCCAAGACGTTCGATTTCATCTGCGTTATGCAGCGTGGCATTGCTGACCATCACGCCCGCAACCAGAACCGGCTCCAGACGTGCGACCGGCGTGATCGCACCAGTACGCCCTACCTGAAACTCGACGTCTTTCACCAGCGTGATTTGTTCCTGCGCCGGGAATTTGAAGGCTGTTGCCCAGCGCGGCGCACGTGCCACAAAGCCCAGCGTTTCCTGAATATCCAGCGAGTCAATTTTCACTACCACGCCGTCAATATCAAAGCCCAGTGACGGACGGTCGGCTTCAACCTGACGGTAAAACGCCAGCACTTCTTCGCTGCCGGTACACAGGCGGACGCGATCACTGACCGGTAAACCCCAGGCTTTAAACTGTTGCAGGCGGGCGAAGTGGCTGCGCGGCAGTTCACCCCCTTCCAGCAGGCCAACGCCGTAGCAGAAGAAGGTCAGCGGACGTTTGGCGGTGATACGCGGATCGAGCTGACGTAACGAACCGGCGGCGGCATTACGCGGGTTAGCGAACACTTTCCCTCCCGTACGACGCGCTTCGTCGTTCATCGCTTCAAAGCCCGCTTGTGGCATAAACACCTCACCACGCACTTCAAGGCGCTCAGGAATGTTGTCGCCATGCAGACGCAGAGGGATCGCGCGGATGGTGCGTACGTTCGCGGTGATGTTCTCACCGGTCGTGCCATCGCCACGCGTGGCAGCCTGCACCAGTTCGCCATTTTCATACAACAGGCTCACCGCCAGACCATCAAGTTTCAGCTCGCAGCAGAACGTCAGTGCTTCAGCGGTTTTCAGGCGATCCTGCACGCGTTTATAAAATGCCAGATAGCTTTCTTCATCAAATACGTTGTCCAGCGATAACATCGGTACCCGATGCCTGACCTGTTCAAATGCAGAAAGCGGTGCCGCCCCCACGCGCTGCGTCGGGGAATCCGCGGTGACCAGCTCAGGATGCGCGGTTTCCAGCTCGCGCAATTCGCGCATTAAGCGGTCATACTCGGCATCTGGCACTTCCGGTGCATCCAGAACGTGATACTGATATTCGTGATGGCGCAACTGAGTGCGTAATTGACTGATTTGTTCTTCGATAGTGGCCATGACTCACCGTGGAGATAAAAAACCCCCGGCAAGCGGGGGTCAGGGAAGTGGGTGTTTCACGAACGCCGGACTCAGGCGATCGCCTCGAGGACCTCGCGGATCCGCGCTTTGTACGTTTCGAGCTTCTGCGGCGTAATCATACGACGCTCATCGTCAAGCACCATCGCACCGACATCATCGGCAATACGCTGGGCGGACTGCAGCAACAGTTTGAAGTTCTGATGCGCATCACCGTAGCAAGGTACCATCATAAACAACGTAACGCCTGGGGTGGAGAAGTCAGACATATTGTCAGGGTCGAAGGAACCCGGTTTGACCATATTTGCCAGACTGAACAACACCGGACCGCTGCCCGCAGGGCTGACGTGACGATGGAAAATATTCATGGCACCAAACTGGAAACCGGCCTGAAGCACGCTGTTGAGCAACACTTCACCACCGATGACACCGCCCTGATGCGCGGCAACGTGCAATACCAGAACCGTCTCTTTCAGTTTCGCTTTCTCAGCCGGTGCTTCTTCTGCAGGAGCAAAAGGTGCAGCCTGAGGTTCTGCTTTCGCAGCAGGCGCGGCATCAGCATGAATTTCCTGCGGCGGAACCGGTGTGTGCGGTTTAGCTTCAGGCGTGTATTCCTGATGCGCAAAATCTGCGGCAGGTTCGCGACGCGGTGCAGTGACGGGTTCAGCAGCTGAATAACCACTCAGCAAGGGATCATCCTGCACAGCATGTTGCTGCGGCTGAGCCGGTTGCTGAGGACGAGCAACAGATGCTGGCGCTGGCTGCGCAGGGGAAACCTGCGGCTGACGTGGCGGTGCAGTCTGTTCGGGCTCGTCATACTGACCTAAAGTCGGTTCATCCTGAGGATAAGCAGGACGCACGCGCACTTCCCCCACTCCATCGACAAAATCTTCGGACGGAGATTGTTCCCGTTCTTTTTTCACACGTTTAGCTGGACGATCGCGGAAAAGCGAAGAGCGTTCTTTACGGCTGGTCCACAAACCGTGTAACAACAACGCTATTATGGCGATCGCGCCAACAACGATTAATATCAGACGCAAATCCTGCATCATTGCTATCTCTGTTGTTCTAATACATTGCCACCACGGCAAACATTCACATGATTAACTCTATTTGCCCACGTAGATAAGTGCAAGTCTCGACTCTACTTTCTGCTAATAAATAGGGCAGTTGCACCTTTTTTTGCTGTTTTTTCAGCCAATCCACCGCTAGCCAGTGGAAAATCATACCGATATGATAGCCCATGTCATTCAACTCAGAGAGAAAATTTCGTTTATGACCTCCTCGCACAGCACCAGACAACAAAATGGTGTGCATTATTTCAAACAAGGCTGGGCGCTCATTTCCTTGCCGGGGATACGACGTTTTGTGATTTTACCCCTCGCCGTCAACGTGCTGTTGATGGGCGGCGCATTCTGGTGGCTGTTCACCAAACTGGGTGAATGGATCCCGGCGATGATGAGCAAGGTGCCGTCGTGGCTCAGCTGGCTGGATTATCTGATCTGGCCGGTCGCGGTGCTTTCTGTCGTGCTGGTGTTCAGCTATCTCTTCAGCACCCTCGCCAACTGGATAGCCGCCCCCTTCAGCGGATTGCTCGCCGAACAACTCGAAGCGCGCCTGACAGGGAAAACGCTGCCTGATACCGGCATCTGGGACATCATGAAAGATTTACCGCGTATCATGAAACGTGAATGGCAGAAACTGGCGTATTACCTGCCGCGCGCCCTGCTGCTGTTCGCGCTGTACTTTATTCCGGTGATCGGCCAGACCGTGGCCCCGGTGCTGTGGTTCTTCTTCAGCGCGTGGATGGTCGTCATTCAATATTGCGATTATCCGTTCGATAACCACAAAGTCAGCTTTGCCGATATGCGCCGTTCGCTCGGCAGCAACAAAATCGACAACATGCAGTTTGGTTCGCTGGTCAGCCTGTTTACGATGATCCCGTTGCTGAATCTGGTGATCCTGCCGGTTGCCGTGTGCGGCGCGACGGCCATGTGGTGTGATCGTTATCGCAATATTTACGTTAAAAGCGATGTTTATAACAATAGTATCGACGTGAATTCCAGCCGCAAATAACGTTTTTTATTCACAGCCGCCTGCGGGCGGCTGCCTGCTATGCTTGACTTTTCTCCCTCAAACTTATTTCTTAATAACGTATCGATATAGCAAATACCAAAACCTTACTTCACTGGGAAAGCGGTTCGCGTATGCTTTCCTGATTCCCACTAATTTCATAGTGTTGAAAGCTTCACACCGTGAATATTTCATACAGTTAAAGGACGGGTTATGAGCAAGATCTATGAAGACAATTCATTAACAATTGGCCACACGCCACTGGTTCGCCTGAACCGTATCGGTAATGGTCGAATTCTGGCTAAGGTCGAGTCACGTAACCCGAGCTTCAGCGTAAAATGCCGTATCGGTGCCAACATGATCTGGGATGCTGAAAAGAAAGGCATTCTGACCAAAGATATCGAACTGGTTGAACCTACCAGCGGTAACACGGGTATCGCACTGGCCTATGTGGCTGCTGCGCGCGGTTACAAGCTGACACTGACTATGCCGGAAACCATGAGCGTTGAACGCCGTAAGCTGCTCAAAGCGCTCGGCGCCAATCTGGTGTTAACCGAAGGCGCCAAAGGTATGAAAGGGGCGATTGCCAAAGCCGAAGAAATTCAGGCCAGTGATCCGCAGCGCTATCTTATTCTTCAGCAGTTCAGCAACCCGGCCAACCCGGCTATCCACGAGCAAACCACCGGCCCGGAAATCTGGGAAGATACCGATGGCGCAGTGGATGTGCTGATTGCAGGCGTGGGTACCGGCGGGACTATCACCGGAACGGGCCGTTATCTGAAAAGTAAAAAAAGCAGCGTGAAACTGGTGGCCGTTGAGCCAACAGACTCCCCGGTTATCACCCAGACGCTCAACGGTGAAGAAGTGAAGCCGGGCCCGCATAAAATCCAGGGTATCGGCGCAGGCTTTATTCCGGGTAACCTGGATCTGGCATTGCTGGATCGTGTCACGCTAATCACCAACGACGAATCCATTCAGATGGCACGCCGTCTGATGGAAGAAGAAGGCATTCTGGCCGGGATTTCTTCCGGTGCGGCGGTTGAAGCTGCGGTGAAATTATCCAAAGAACCGGAGTTTGCAGATAAAACGATTGTGGTTATTCTGCCTTCTTCCGGTGAACGCTATCTGAGTACCGCATTGTTTGCAGATTTATTCACTGAAAAAGAATTGCAACAATAATGCCACATCCTTAAAAGCGGCCAAAAAAGCACCTCGAGGGGTGCTTTTTTGTGGCCTGCGTCAAACTTTACACCACTTCGTCATTGATTTTACCCGCCAGGTTTAGTATTTAACCGGACAATTATTTCGATGCTCGAAATTAATCGCTTCCACGAGTCTTCCCCGCTGAATCGATTTACTGATTTGTTACACGAGGGGAAAAGACGGCATAATGGAGGAATAACAGAAAAAGCCTGGATCCAGGGCAAAGAGTTTTATCGCTGAGTGCGTTATTTTCTCTTTTCTGTTGCATCTGAACCTGCCCCTGAACCATAGTCAGGCGCGAATCTCTACAGGCTAAAGTGAAGGCCATAAGCTAAACTTTAGCTCCACAACATTACTTTAATAAGTTGGGGAAACAACAATGTTCCAGCAAGAAGTTACTATTACCGCTCCTAATGGTCTGCACACTCGCCCTGCTGCACAGTTCGTGAAAGAAGCTAAAGGTTTCGCTTCTGACATCACCGTGACTTCAAACGGTAAAAGCGCCAGTGCTAAAAGCCTTTTCAAACTGCAAACTCTGGGCCTGACCCAAGGTACCGTTGTGACCCTCTCAGCTGAAGGTGAAGACGAGCAGAAAGCCGTTGAACACTTGGTAAAACTGATGGCAGAGCTCGAGTAATACACAGCCGCTCTTATAAAGTTTAAACCAGTCAAGAGAAAGGTAGGGTTATGATTTCAGGCATTTTAGTATCTCCCGGTATCGCTTTCGGCAAAGCACTTCTGTTGAAAGAAGATGAAATTGTCATCAACCGGAAAAAAATCTCTCCAGATCACGTTGATCAGGAAGTTGAACGTTTCCTGACGGGCCGTGCGAAAGCGTCTGCTCAACTGGAAGTGATCAAGACCAAAGCCGGTGAGACCTTCGGTGAAGAGAAAGAAGCCATCTTCGAAGGCCACATCATGTTGTTGGAAGACGAAGAGCTTGAACAGGAAATCATAGCCCTCATCAAAGACGAGCACGCTTCTGCTGACGCTGCAGCTTTCTCTGTCATTGAAGGCCAGGCGAAAGCCCTGGAAGAGCTTGATGACGAATACCTGAAAGAACGTGCGGCTGACGTGCGTGACATCGGTAAACGCCTGCTGCGCAACATTCTGAACATGACCATCGTTGATCTGAGCTCCATCCAGGACGAAGTTATCCTGGTTGCGACCGATCTGACGCCATCAGAAACAGCGCAGCTGAACCTGAACAAGGTTCTGGGCTTTATCACTGATTTGGGTGGTCGTACTTCTCACACCTCAATCATGGCCCGCTCCCTGGAACTGCCTGCTATCGTGGGTACCAGCGATGTGACCAAACAAGTTAAAAATGATGACTATCTGATCCTCGATGCTGTTAACAATAAAATCTATGTCAACCCGACAGCAGACGTTATTGACGAGCTGAAAGCCGTTCAGAACCAGTACATCACTGAAAAAGACGAACTGACTAAACTGAAAGACTTACCGGCTATCACGCTTGATGGTCATCAGGTTGAAGTTTGTGCCAACATCGGTACCGTGCGCGACGTCGCCGGTGCAGAGCGCAATGGCGCTGAAGGTGTCGGCCTGTATCGTACAGAATTCCTGTTCATGGATCGTGACAGTCTGCCTACCGAAGAAGAGCAATTCCAGGCGTATAAAGCCGTTGCTGAAGCGATGGGGTCACAGGCAGTTATCGTACGCACCATGGACATCGGCGGTGACAAAGACCTGCCGTACATGAACCTGCCGAAAGAAGAAAACCCGTTCCTGGGCTGGCGCGCAATCCGTATCTGTCTGGATCGCAAAGAAATTCTTCACGATCAGCTGAAAGGTATTCTGCGTGCTTCTGCGTTCGGTAAACTGCGCATCATGTTCCCGATGATCATTTCTGTTGAAGAAGTGCGTGAACTGAAAGCAGAACTCGAAATGCTGAAAGTGCAGCTTCGTGAAAAAGGCCAGGCATTCGATGAGACTATCGAAGTCGGCGTGATGGTGGAAACACCCGCAGCGGCTGTGATTGCGCATCACCTGGCGAAAGAAGTCGATTTCTTCAGTATTGGTACAAACGATCTTACCCAGTATACTTTGGCGGTGGATCGCGGTAACGAGCTGATTTCTCATCTGTACAACCCAATGTCTCCGTCTGTACTTGGTTTAATTAAACAAGTTATTGACGCATCTCATGCTGCCGGTAAATGGACAGGGATGTGCGGCGAGCTAGCCGGTGACGAACGTGCTACACTTCTTCTATTGGGCATGGGGTTAGATGAGTTCAGCATGAGCGCTATCTCTATCCCACGCATCAAGAAAATTATTCGCAATACAAACTTCGAAGATGTGAAAGCGCTGGCAGACCAGGCCCTGGCCCAACCTACGGCGCAAGAGTTGATGAACCTGGTTAACAAGTTCATTGAAGAAAAAACACTCTGCTAATTGCGCGATGCTGGTAAAGCTGCCCAAATTAATGCTTAGGAGAAGATCATGGGTTTGTTCGATAAACTGAAATCATTGGTTTCTGATGATAAAAAAGACGTTGGCACTATTGAAATCGTAGCGCCAATCTCTGGTGAAATTGTCAACATTGAAGATGTGCCAGACGTTGTTTTCGCTGAGAAAATCGTTGGTGACGGTATTGCTATCAAACCATCTGGCAACAAAATGGTTGCTCCGGTTGACGGCACTATCGGTAAAATCTTCGAAACTAACCATGCTTTCTCAATCGAATCCGACAGTGGCATTGAGTTGTTCGTGCACTTCGGTATCGACACCGTTGAACTGAAAGGCGAAGGCTTCAAACGCATCGCTGAAGAAGGTCAACGTGTTAAGAAAGGCGATTTGGTTATCGAGTTTGATCTGGCTCTGCTGGAAGAGAAAGCGAAGTCTACTTTGACTCCGGTTGTCATCTCTAACATGGACGAGATCAAAGAGCTGATTAAACTGACTGGTAGCGTGACTGTGGGCGAAACCCCAATCATCCGCATCAGGAAGTAATTTGCTCAGCGAGAAGTAAAAAAACGGCGCCTAATCAGCGCCGTTTTTTATTGCCTCACATTTGCCAGTGCGGGACTTGAAGGCTGATGATCAGGCCATGAGGCTGCGCGTTACGGGCATCTACTTTCCCCTCATGCGCCAACATCACTTTGCGGGTGATCGCAAGCCCCAGGCCGTAGCCTTTGCCTGACAGCGGCGATTTCACGCGCACGAACGGGTCAAAGATACTCGACAGCTTATCTTCTTCCACGCCCGGCCCCTGATCGGCCACTTCAATTTGCAAATACTGTTCAACCTGAGCCAGTGAAACACTGATAGTTTGGCCGCGAGCCGAAAAACGCAGGGCATTACGCACCACATTATCCACCGCACGACGCATCAGCTCAGCATTACCCTTCACGGTGTAATCCATGTTATCCGGAGACCCGGGGTACATCGCGATTTCGACCCCCGGCAACTGCGCTTCATAGCGGGCATCATTAACGACCGCCTCCACCAATCCGTAGAGATCGAAATACTCTTCATCAGGGATTTCACTGCTTTCAGTACGTGACAACGCCAGCAGTTCGCCAATCATTTTATCCAGCCTGCCCGCTTCGTGTTCTATGCGACTCAGGGAGCTTTCGACATTCGACGGATTCTGCCGCGCCAGACCGATTGCCAGTTGCAAACGTGCCAGCGGAGAACGCAGTTCATGCGAGACATCGTGCAACAGCTCTTCACGCGCTTTGACCAGCACCTGCAGGCGTTCAGCCATAGAGTCAAAATCACGCGCCACTTCAGACAGCTCATCGTGCCGCTTACCCATGCTGGTAAACAGGCGGACTGATAAATCCCCCTGCGCCACCCGTCCGAAGGCTTTACGCATTTGCAACATTGGCCGCGTCAGGTTCCATGCCAGTACGGCGCTGAACAGTAAACCGCCCAGTCCACCCAGCCATAACAGTGGCGGCGGCATATTCAGCCAGTCCCTGTGACGTCTCGGGCGATATTCATGCATCAGCCCGTCAACATCATATTTCAGCCGGTAACCCTGCCCGTCCGGTCCCTGCACAAACTGCACGACTTCATGCGGAATTTTACCGGGTTCCAGATCCTTAATCGTATTGCCTTTAGCAGGCAGCAACGACGGCGACACTGAGAAGAATTGTCGGTCATCTTGCGGCCAGTCGGCCATCATGGCGTTAAGAGCAGGCAGACCGCCGTAATGCAGCGTGGAAACAGCCGAGGTAATTTGCAGTTTCACAAACCGGCGGGCAATTCCGCTTTCCGGCGGTTCATGTGGATTGTAGAAAGCAAAAACCACCCAGAGGCCCTGAGTGATCGCCACGAAAGTAAACCAGAATCCCAGCAGTATTTTCCAGAACAGTCTGCCGCGCAGTCGTTTAGCGGATTCGATAGCCAATGCTGCGCACCGTTTCAATAGTCAGAATATCGCCACCTTCCAGTGACCCCAGTTTCTGACGGATGTTACTGATATGCACATCAATACTGCGGTCATAAGCTTCGCGCGGACGCCCGAGACCTTTTTCCGACAACTCATCTTTCGATACCACGCGTTCAGGAGAACGTAACAGTAACTCCAGAAGGTTGAACTCAGAAGCCGTCAGATCGAATGGCACGCCGCGCCATTCACTGCTGCGGGTCGCCGGATTGAGCGTCAGATCGCCATAGTTGACCGAGGAGTTATCAGAGTGTGATTCCTGCTGCTCTTCCACACGACGCAGCACAGCACGCAGACGCGCCACCAGTTCGCGCGGATAGCACGGCTTTGGCATGTAATCATCTGCGCCCATTTCCAGACCGATGACACGATCAATGTTGTCACCCTTCGCGGTCAGCATGATGATCGGCAGACGGCTGTTTTTACGCACCTGGCGCAATACATCAATACCGCTCATGTCCGGCAGCATAATGTCGAGGATCATTGCGGTATATTCGCCAGACATCGCACCTTCCACACCCGCTTTACCGGTCAGCACCAGAGAAGCATCAAAGCCTTCTGCGATCAGGTATTCGCTGAGCATGGTGCCTAATTCAAGATCGTCATCGACTAATAAAATTTTCATTCTTCATTTCCGCCTGGCTAAAATTTTGGTCATTTTTACCACTAAGCCAGCCATTAGCAGCCGCTTTTACTCTAATTTTACATTCAACAGATGAATATAGGATCAAACATTAAACACACCTGTGGATAAATAACGGTCACCACGATCACAAATAATCGCCACAATCACGCTACCCGGATGATTTCTGGCGACGCGTAAAGCGCCCGCTACCGCCCCCCCGGAACTCACGCCACAGAAGATACCTTCCCTACGCGCCAGCGCCCGCATGGTGTCTTCTGCTTCGCCCTGCCCCATATCCATCACTTCATCGACCAGTTCAGGATTGAAAATGCCCGGCAGATATTCTTCCGGCCAGCGGCGGATACCTGGAATGCTGCTGCCTTCTGACGGTTGCAGCCCGACAATTTTCACGCCAGCATGCTGGCTGCGCAGATAACGACTGACACCGGTTATCGTGCCGGTAGTGCCCATGCTGGAGACAAAATGGGTGATGCGCCCGTGTGTCTGCTGCCAGATTTCAGGGCCTGTTGTCGTAAAATGTGCGAGCGGATTGTCAGGATTGTTAAACTGATCCAGCACTTTCCCCAGTCCCTGTTTTTCCATTTCCAGAGCGAGATCACGTGCGCCTTCCATTCCCTGCGCGCGGCTGACCAGCAACAGTTCAGCACCATACGCCCGCATTGATGCCTGACGCTCAAGGCTCATATTTTCGGGCATCAGCAATTTAAGCCTGTAGCCTTTCAGCGCCGCAATCATCGCCAGCGCAATGCCGGTATTGCCGCTTGTGGCTTCAATCAGCGTATCCCCCGGATGAATTTCGCCCCGTTTTTCCGCCTGCTCAATCATAAACAGCGCGGCGCGATCTTTAACCGAACCGGCGGGGTTATTGCCTTCCAGCTTGACCCAAATCTCGCTGTCCAGCCCCTGCGTCAGACGCTGTAATCTCACCAGAGGGGTATTGCCGATGTAATGTTCGAGCGTACTCACGGGCTTGCCTTATATTAAAAAGGTATATTGACTGATAAAAAACACATAAACAGGTATCAGGCGATAAAAAGGGCGGCCCGATGACCGCCCTGAGAAAAATGCTGATTAAAAAATATCAGGCACTCTTCGCTAACGCAACGGGTTGTAACGGCTGGTCGCCAGCATACAGGCGGCCATTCAGTCCGCCGACATAGAAACGATCGCCGCGCTGCGGTGCGCTATTACCGTGGATTTCGGAAAGCACAACCGAAAGCGGTTCGTCGTGCCAGCCCTCGGCCTGCACGATAAGCTGCCAGAAATGGCCACGCGGGCTGACTTCCAGCACCTTCACCGGCAACGGACAGCGTGCTGTACTGTGCGGCGTAATTTCCATTTCCCAGGGACGCAGGAATAAATCGACCACACCCTGATGCAGGGGCGGGTTATCCAGCGGCCAGTGATATGCACCGACGTACAGCTGAGATCCCCGGATTTCGCCATGAATTTTATTAACTTCACCCATGAATTCCAGCACGAAACGGGTTGCCGGTTCACGCCAGATTTCCTGCGGGGCGCCGACCTGTTCGATATTACCCTGGCTCATGACCACCACGCGGTCAGCGACTTCCATCGCTTCTTCCTGATCGTGAGTCACGAACACGCTGGTGAATTTCAGTTCTTCATGCAACTGACGCAGCCAGCGGCGCAGCTCTTTACGCACCTGTGCGTCCAGCGCGCCAAAAGGTTCATCCAGCAGCAGAATTTGCGGTTCAACCGCCAGCGCACGGGCCAGCGCCACACGCTGTTTCTGACCGCCGGAAAGCTGTGCCGGATAACGGTTTGCCAGATGGCCAAGTTGCACCATCTCCAGCAATTTAGTGACTTTCTGTTTGATGGCTTCAGCATTCGGACGCTCACGGCGCGGCAGCACCGTCAGGCCAAACGCGATGTTGTCGAACACCGTCATATGGCGGAACAGCGCATAATGCTGGAAAACGAAACCGACCTGACGATCACGGGCATGCAGGCGCGTCACGTCTTTACCGTGAAAACTCAGGTGTCCGGCGCTTTGATTTTCCAGTCCGGCGATAATACGCAGCAACGTGGTTTTACCTGAGCCGGAAGGCCCGAGCAACGCCACCATCTCTCCGGAAGCAATATCGAGCGAGATATCATTGAGCACCTTAGTGCGGCCAAAATATTTGTTGATACCGTTAATTTCAATGCTCATGACTTTCCTCCCGCTCAAGACGGTCGTTGTGGCGCTTCAGACGCCATTGCAGGCCGCTTTTCAGAAACAGTGTGACAATTGCCATCAGGGTTAACAGCGCAGCGGCAGTAAACGCGCCTGCGGTGTTGTAGTCCTGATGCAGTAATTCGACTTGTAATGGCAGCGTGTAGGTTTCGCCACGGATAGAACCGGACACCACCGATACCGCCCCGAATTCCCCAATCGCGCGGGCGTTGGTCAGCACCACGCCATACAGTAATGCCCAGCGGATATTCGGCAGGGTCACGCGGCGGAACATCTGCCAGCCGGACGCACCCAGTAACACCGCGGCTTCATCTTCATGACTGCCCTGACTCAACATCACCGGCACCAGCTCACGGATGACAAACGGACAGGTGACGAATACTGTCACCATCACCATGCCCGGCCAGGCGAACATAAACTGAATATTGTGCGCATCCAGCCAGCCGCCAATCGGGCCGTTGGTGCCGTAAAACAGCAAATACAGTAAACCGGCAACTACTGGTGAAACCGCAAACGGGATGTCGATCAGCGTCAGTAATAACTGACGTCCCGGGAAATTAAAGCGCGCGACCAGCCAGGCCAGCAACGTGCCGAAAATCAGGTTCACCGGCACGGTGATCAGCGCCATCAGCACGGTCAGCCAGATAGAATGCAACATGTCGGAGTCCGACAAGTTCTTCCACACCGCTGCAATGCCGTCGGAAAATGCCAGCACAAAAATGCTGATCATCGGGATCACCAGCAGCAGAATACAAATCAGCACCCCCGTGCCGATCAATGACCATTTCACCCAGTCAATACGCTGACGTCTTTCGCCCGCAAAAGCCGGAATATCAGACATTACTGGCCTCCCAGACGACGGCCATAACGGCTCTGTAAAGTGTTAATCGCAAACAGCAACAGCAGCGATGCGGCGAGGATCACCGAAGCAATAGCGCTGGCTGCCGGGTAATCAAACTCCTGTAAGCGGATAAAAATCATCAGCGAGGTCACTTCGGTTTTCCAGGCAATGTTACCGGCGATGAAAATCACTGCGCCGAATTCGCCCAGGCTGCGGGTGAAGGACAACGCCGTACCCGCCAGCAAGGAAGGCATCACTTCCGGCAACACCACGCGACGAAAACTCTGCCAGCGCGAAGCGCCCAGCGTTTCAGCCGCTTCTTCATATTCCGGGCCTAATTCTTCCAGCACCGGCTGCACGGTACGCACCACAAACGGGATGCTGGTAAATGCCATCGCCACCGCAATACCAAGCCAGGTGTACGCCACTTTGATATCAAAATGCGCCAGCCACTGACCGTAAAAACCGGTGGTAGAAAACAATCCTGCCAGCGTTAAACCGGCGACTGCCGTCGGCAGGGCAAACGGCAAATCCATCAGACCATCGATCAGACTTTTACCCGGGAATTCATAACGGGTCAGGATCCACGCCATCAGCATGCCGAAGAAACAGTTAAAAATACTCGCCACGCCCGCCGCCAGCAGCGTTACTTTATAGGCCGCCACCACCTGACCGTTGGTGATCACATCCCAATATTGTGCCAGTGTCATTTGTGACAACTGCATCACCAGTGCACTCAGCGGCAGCAACAGCACCAGGCACACGAACAACAAACTGCTGCCGAGGCTCAGGGTGAATCCGGGTAATACGCGTTTGCTCGACAACAACATTACTTGTGACCTTGCTCTAACAGTTTATCCAGCTCACCGCCGGTACTGAAATGGGTTTCCATCACTTGTGGCCAGCCACCGAACTGCTCTTCAACTTTGAACAGTTGGGTCTCCGGGAACTGCTCTTTCGCCGCCGCCATCGCCGTTTTGTCATACACGCGGTAGTTAAAACTGGTGATGATTTTCTGCGCCTGCGGGCTCCACAAATAATTCAGATAATCTTTTGCAGCTTTCTCTGTGCCATTTTTCTCAACGTTTTTGTCCACCCAGGCGACCGGGAACTCCGCCAGAATATCCACCTTCGGAACAATCACTTCATATTTATCATCACCGTACTGCTTACGGATGTTGTTCACTTCCGATTCAAAGCTGATCAACACATCGCCCAGTCCACGTTCGACAAATGTGGTGGTTGCGCCACGACCGCCGGTATCAAATACCTGCACGTTTTTCAGGAAACTCGCCATCTTTTCGCGGGTCTGCGTCTGGTTTTTATTGTCTTCCAGATTGAATGCGCCCCAGGCACCGAGATAGGTATAACGACCATTACCGGAGGTTTTTGGATTCGGGAACACCAGACTCACGCCCGGACGTGCTAAATCGTCCCAGCTGTGAATGTTTTTTGGATTGCCCTTACGTACCAGGAAGGCCATGGTGGAATAGAATGGCGAACTGTTATTAGGCAGACGGCTTTGCCAGTTGGCCGGGATCAGGTTGCCGCGGTCATGCAAAATCTGCACATCGGTCACCTGATTATACGTCACCACATCTGCTTTCAGGCCCTGCAAAATCGCCAGCGCTTGCTTGGAGGAACCGGCATGCGACTGTTTAATATCGAGTTTATCGCCATTATTTTGATCAGCCCACTGTTTCTGGAATGGCGGATTCAGCGCGGCAAAAAGTTCACGGGACACATCATAAGAGCTGTTGAGCAATTCGGTTGCCGAAGCCGCCCCGCTGGCCAGCAACAATGCCGCCACAGAACTTTTCAGCACATTGCCGGTAAATCCGAGTGTTTTCATGCTTAGCCTTAGGTGAGTGAACCGATATGCGACGCTGATATATGTCGCTCAATATCACACAGTGTATTTATAACTGAGGGTCAGGCTGTAACGGTTTTATATACCATTTGGTGATTTTCAAGCATGAAAAGCTATAAGGCATTAACAAGCGATGGGGGAATAACAAAAAGGAAAGAAGCAGGCGCGTCCGCGACGGAACGCGCCGGAAGAACTTAAAGCGCTAACAGTCGGGTCAGTGAAGGGGCGAAATAATAACTGCCGGTCACCGGACGGGTGAAGCGCAGCATGGCATCGCGTTTGCCATCAAGATCGCCAAACATGCTCAGCAGCTGTTTCTCAATGTTCCACAAACGGGCGCAATAGCTAATGAAATACAAACCGTGCTCGCCGCTGGCCGTACCGTAAGGCAGGCTCTGGCGCAGAATTTTCAGGCCTTTGCCGTCTTCTTTCAGGTCAACACGACTGACGTGGGAAGTGTCCGGGCGAGTTTCTGAATCCAGCTCTTCGTCGGTTTCTTTTGTACGCCCGATAACATCTTCCTGCTGCTGCACGGAGAAGCGTTCCCATTGCACCAGATTATGTTTCCAGCGCTGAACCATCACGTAACTGCCGCCTGCATCAACACTGCCTTCAGGAATAATCGCCACCTGAGCGCGGGCTTCAGCTTTCGGGTTTTCAGTTCCGTCGATAAAACCGCTGAGGTCACGTTCTTCCAGCGCACGGAACCCGTGGGTTTCTTCTTCGACAGTGATTGAACTGCCGAAGGCTTTCAATGCCGCCTGTGCCAGCGCGAAGTTCACGTCATGACGCAGGGACTGAATGTGCAACAACATATCGCGCTGCGTCGCCGGTGCCAGACCTTTACCCAGCGGCTCGAAAGACTTCAGCTCAGCGGCACCCTGATTTCCGGATAAATCACGCCATACATCGTTGCCAAAGGCCACGACCGCACCAAGATGTTCAGTGGGAAATTTTTTCTGCATGTCTTCCAGTACGGCCAAAAATGCACGGCAGCCGTGCCGGAGCGCATCCAGGTCACCCTGAGCTTTCGCTTCAATGTAAATCGCGAAACGGCAATGTTCGGGTAAAATGCCGCTCTGAACCTGAGTCATTTTCTCATCCTCGTTAATTTGACCGGCGATATCATACCGGATGTCAATAAAAATGCCTTGCGCGAAGGCAAGGCATTGAGGGCTTTTTAAGCGGAGAAACCCGTTTATTGCGCGGCAGCGGCCTGCGCAGGATTAGCACGCCAGATAATTTTGCTGACCTTCCAGTCTTTCAGGGCATCATCCGAAGGCATCAGCGAATCCGGGCCATGCCAGATACCGCTGAACACATACGTCACGTGAGCACTTTGCGGCGCTTTACACTCGACGTTTTCAGCATCGTCCCCTTCGCCCTTCACGCACACATCGAAAGCCTTGCTGTAGAGATCGCTGAAGGGCGTACCGATTTTAACGCCCCATTCACTTTCAACTTTCGTATCAACAACATCGACGCGCTGGACATTGCCTTTCGGCTCACCGCTGATCGACATCTTCACGTCTTTACCGTCCATCGCCTGGAAGAAGCTCAGCATTTTGCCGTTGCTCATCGACATACCGCTGCGCAGGGTATAGTCGCCGTCCAGCGCATCTTTAATGGCCGTTTCTGTCAGCGGGGTGCTGGCCGTAATATCACCCACCCCTTTGTCGCTGACCGTCAGGCTGCTGCCAAACCAGTTAAGCGGATTCATGGCCGACCAGGACACGCCCGGCCATGACATAGATGACATCGACGAACAGCCGGTCAGGATCAGCGGCAGCACCAGTAACATCGGGCGAACCCGCAGGCGAACAGTCATTCGGTACACTCCTATACTCCCCGTTCCCGTTGGCCGGTGCGGCCTGACGGATAAACCGGCAGTGAAATTATTATTTATTTACGCATTATTGTTCAGCGCCAGTTCGAGTACTTTTCTGGTAAAAAAGTTCAGCCTCGAATGGAATATGCATCAGGCCAGACGCCGCGCGGCATCAAAACAAGCGCGCAGACGGCGGCTCAGTAACCAGTAAGCCAGCGCGGCGGCATCCAGCAAGGCCAGCACGATATCCACGCCGGAAATCGTATCTGTGCTTTGCCACAGCCCCAGCCCCTGCAATGCGAAAGTGATAAACATCCCTGCCAGGAGTAACCAGTAACCGGCCTGCCAGATACGCGGCCACAGATGGCGACGGCCGCTAAGCAGAAAAACCAGCGCGGGCGGCAACCCGAGCAGCATGCCAGACCAGAAACTTTGCTGATCAGGATAAAACAACGCCAGCAGATCACTCCCCTGCTGGCGCGATGCGCCGGCCATCACAAACAATAACCAGGTCCTCGCCTGCAAAATCAAAATAGTCCAGAACCACAGCGGCAATCGCAACATACCGTGGTCGTTATAATCATCCGGGTTCATAAAAAGGACAACATTCCTGCAAATAAGGTGAAAGTTAACCATCACTCAAGGACATACCCAAAATAATTCATAATCTGCAATTTAAAGTATGCCGGGTATGCGCTTAAGAAACTGTTAAGAACTGTCTGTTTTAATGGTCTCCAGCACGGCAAGACATGCGAAACGATGTCATAGTTGCCGGTACCCGGAAACGTTAAATTAAGGACGACCTATTATGATGAAGAAGATCACTCTGGCAACCCTGATTGCACTTTGTTCAGCGACTGCATTTGCCCAACAGACCGGTGGCTTTAACGGCCCGTCAGCCCAGGAGTCGCAGACCCAGCCAGCAGCACAGGGCGGTTTCACTGGCACCACGGCGCTGAGTACAGTAAAAGATGCGCAAACCATGAAAGATGATCAGTGGGTTATGCTGGAAGGGTTTATCGATCAGCGTATCGACCACGATAAATACATTTTCCGCGACAATACCGGCACACTCAATGTCGAAATTGACGGCAAACGCTGGCAGGGACAGAACGTGTCGCCGAAGGACAAAATCCGCATTGAAGGTAAAGTCGATAAAGACTGGAACTCTGTGGAAGTGGATGTCAAAAGCGTAAAATTGATTAAGTAAATCAGAAAACTAAAAGCCCCGGCAAAGTCATACTTGCCGGGGCTTTTTATTGAGGAAACAGCTTCAGTACTCTTGATCTTCGATCAAACGTTTGCCAAGCAAAAGAGTATCCGAAATTTCATAACCCAGTTTTTCATACATACTGACCACTGCATCGTTTTCAGCACGCACCATTAAATTCATCTTCGGGCAGCCGCGGGCGATTAACTTCTTCTCCAGACGGTTAACCAGCGCATTGGCAATGCCACGCCCGCGATAATCCGGATGCACACCCAGATAATTCGCCGAACCACGATGACCGTCATACCCCCCCATCAGCGTGCCTACCACTTCACCACCGACTTCCGCCACCAGGAAAAACTCCGGGCTGTGGTTAATTTTACGTTCAATATCCAGCTCAGGATCATTCCACGGGCGCAATAAATCGCAGCGCTCCCATAAGGTCAGTACTTCTTCAAAATCTTCTTGACGGTATACGCGAATTTCCATCACTGTTCGCCGCTGTTGATAGGGGTTTATATGATTATCGCGTGATCTGTTTGATACGCAACATCAAAATCACAAATTGAGGACTTTACAAACCATTTTGAACGATAAAATCTTCACATAAAACAACGTGACACCTTTCCTGCAACGGATATTTATTCGGTCATGACATCATTCACGACACAATATTCATAAAAAGTAATAGTTCTCAGATCGAAACTATAAAAAAGATACTCTATAACATAGAGCATTCTGCACTTTTCTGACGGTAACGGACTGATGTTAAACCCTCTGAACAAATTTCTGCATTTCCAGCCTTTGCCTGCCACCGCCACACGTCGCCAGCTATTGTTGTCCGGGCTGGGATTAGCGATTGCCGCATTCGGTTCGCGCTCTGCCAGCGCTGCGCAGCAGGAACACATCACCAAATCAGCCCCGGCCCCTAAACCGCCAGGCGCAAAAAAACTGGTGATGATTGACCCCGGCCATGGCGGCATCGATTCCGGTGCGGTCGGTCATGAAGGCTCGGAAGAAAAACACGTCGTGCTGGAAATCGCCAACTATGTGCGGGAATTCCTCGGCAAACAAAGTCATATTGAAGTTAAACTGACCCGTGACTCTGATCACTTTATTCCGCTTTATCAGCGCGTTGAACTGGCGCATCAGCATCAGGCCGATTTGTTTGTCTCGATTCATGCCGATGGTTACACCAGCCCCACCGCTTCCGGCGCGTCTGTTTTCGCCCTCTCTAATCGCGGTGCCAGCAGCACAATGGCGCGGTATATGTCAAAAAAAGAAAACGATGCCGATCTGGTCGCGGGCGCGAAATATGCCAAAGAAGACAACAATTATCTGCAACAGGTTTTGTTCGATCTGGTGCAAACCGACACCATCAAAAACAGTCTGACATTAGGGCATCACGTGCTCGACAGGATCCGCCCGATCCACCATCTGCACAGCCAGCAGACCGAACAGGCGGCGTTTGCTGTTCTGAAATCTCCGTCGATCCCGTCGATTCTGGTGGAAACTTCGTTTATCACCAATCATCAGGAAGAACAGTTGCTCAGCACCACGGCGTTCCGTCGCGAGATCGCACAGGCGATTTCTCAGGGTATTGTGAATTTCTTCAGTTACTTCGATGCCAATGAACGCAAGCCACGGTAAAGTTCTTCCGCCACCAAAAGCAGACGCATCTGGGCGACCAGGCTGATTTTGGGTATATAATCACTTCCTCTTTCTGATTCAGCGCCTGCAAAGCGCTGAATGTCTTTTCAGTCAACGTCTGCGAGTTTGCCCGTGAGCCAATCCATTCCCGACATCCAGCAAGTTAAAACTTTCCTGCTTAAGCTCCAGGATCATATTTGCCAGCAACTGGCCGCCGCTGATGGCAACGGCCAGTTCTCTGAAGATCAATGGGTGCGGGAAGAAGGTGGCGGCGGCCAGAGCCGGGTGCTGACCCATGGCGCAGTGTTTGAACAGGCGGGGGTAAACTTCTCGCATGTTGCCGGTGCCACCCTGCCTGCCTCAGCAACCGCGCATCGCCCCGAACTGGCTGGTCGCAGTTTTCAGGCGATGGGCGTTTCACTGGTTATTCATCCGCTGAATCCTTATGTGCCAACCAGCCACGCCAACGTACGCTTTTTCATTGCGGAAAAGCCCGGCGAAGCACCGGTCTGGTGGTTTGGCGGTGGCTTTGACCTCACGCCTTATTACGGTTTTGAAGAAGATGCCCGCCACTGGCACCTGACAGCACAACAACTTTGCCAGCCGTTTGGCGATGATGTGTACCCGAAATACAAAAAGTGGTGCGACGATTACTTCTTTATCAAACACCGCAACGAAGCACGCGGTATCGGCGGCTTATTCTTTGATGACCTGAATTCGCCGGATTTCGACACCAGCTTCAGCTTTATGCAGGCCGTGGGCAACGGCTTTACCGACGCTTATCTGCCCATAGTGGAAAAACGTAAAGCCCTGCCGTGGGGCGAACGCGAGCGCCAGTTCCAGCTTTACCGCCGTGGCCGCTACGTCGAATTCAATCTGGTGTGGGATCGCGGAACACTGTTTGGTCTGCAAACCGGTGGCCGTACAGAATCCATTTTAATGTCGATGCCGCCGCTGGTGCGCTGGGAATACGGCTATCAACCTGAAAAAGGCAGCCCGGAGGCCGCGCTTTACAGCGATTTCCTGCCAGTTCGCGACTGGCTGGCTGAAAAGGGCTTATCTGAAAACGGAGCGCCAAACTGATGCAAATCTGGGTTGATGCAGACGCCTGTCCGAACGTCATTAAAGAAGTGCTGTTCCGCGCCGCGGAACGCACCGGCATGATGGTGACACTGGTTGCCAACCAGATCATCCGCACACCGCCGTCAAAATTCCTGCGCACCTTACGCGTAGAAGCGGGTTTCGACGTTGCGGATAACGAAATTGTGAAACGCACCGAACCCGGCGATCTGGTGATCACCGCCGATATTCCGCTGGCAGCGGAAGTGATTGAAAAAGGTGGTGTTGCGCTCAACCCACGCGGCGAGCGTTACACGACTGAAACCATTAAAGAACGTCTGAATATGCGTGATTTCATGGACACCATGCGCGCCAGCGGCGTACAGACCGGCGGACCACCCGCGCTTAATCAGCGCGACCGCCAGCAATTTGCCAATGAACTGGATAAGTGGCTGCAACACGCTAAAAAATAATCCGATCTGGCTGACGAAACCGACGTACCACTACATTAATTAAAGGAATAAAAAATGGTCAAAAAGATCATCCTTGATTGCGATCCGGGGCACGACGACGCTATCGCGATGTTACTGGCTCACGGTAACCCGGAAATTGAGTTGCTGGCCGTTACTACGGTCGTCGGCAATCAAACGCTGGAGAAAGTCACCCGCAATGCCCTTGCCGTGGCGCGTGTTATTAATCTGACCGGCGTGCCGTTTGCGGCGGGCGCAACCCGTCCGCTGGTGCGTCAGATTGAAGTGGCTGACGAAATCCACGGTGAGTCCGGCCTGGATGGTCCGGTGCTGCCGGAGGCGGCCATCACCCTTGAACCTGTTCACGCCATCGATCTGATCATTGATTTGATCATGTCTCATCCACCGAAAACTATCACGCTGGTACCCACCGGCGGGCTGACCAACATAGCCATGGCGGTGCGCAAAGAACCGCGCATTGCTGAACGCGTGAAGGAAGTCGTGCTGATGGGCGGCGGTTATCACGTGGGTAACTGGAGTGCGGTCGCAGAATTCAATATCAAGATTGACCCTGAAGCCGCGCATATCGTGTTCAACGAAAAATGGCCGCTGACCATGGTCGGACTGGATTTAACCCATCAGGCGCTGGCGACACCAGAAGTCGCCGCGCGCATTGCCGCTGTGGGTACTCAGCCCGCTAAATTTGTCGGTGAGTTGCTGGAGTTCTTTGGTCTGAGCTACAAAGACCGTCAGGGCTTTGATTCTCCACCGGTTCATGATCCTTGTGCTGTGGCTTACGTGATTGATCCGAACGTAATGACCGTGCAAAAAGTGCCGGTGGATATCGAACTGACCGGCACTTTAACGCTGGGCATGACAGTAGCCGATTTCCGCGTCCCAGCTCCGCCGGATTGCCATACACAAGTGGCAGTTAAACTTGATCATCAGCGTTTCTGGGATCTGATCGTCGATGCGCTGGAGCGTATCGGCGAAGTAAAATACTGAGCCAGCGATTGAGAAAAACGGGCCTCGCTATGAGGCCCGTTTTCTTCACTATAAGGTGTTTATAAAGGCTCGGTTTGTGCTTCAACGACAGCCAGCGCCACCATATTGACTATTCGCCTGACCGATGCAATTGGCGTCAGGATATGTACCGGTTTCGACACCCCCATCAGCACCGGTCCGACGGTCACTCCTTCCGAACACGACACCCGCAGCAGGTTGTAACTGATACGCGCTGATTCCATGTTCGGCATGATCAGGATATTTGCTGAACCTTTCAGCGGGCTGTCCGGCATGATGTCCTGGCGGATGCTTTCGACCAGCGCCGCGTCGCCGTGCATCTCACCGTCAATTTCCAGATCAGGAGCACGCTCATTAATCAGCTCCAGCGTACGCCGCATTTTCAGCGCAGCCGGGCTGTCTGATGTACCAAAACTGGAATGCGACAACAGCGCAACTTTCGGCTCAATGCCAAACCGCCTCACCGTTTCTGCCGCCATCAGCGTGATTTCCGTCAGTTGTTCCGGCGTCGGGTCATCATTGACGTAGGTATCCGCAATAAAAGTGTTGCCGCTCGGCAGCAACAGCGCATTCATCGCCCCGGCAACATGTGTACCTTTGCGAAACCCGAATACATTCTCCACGATATCGTAATGCTCATGATAGGTGCCAACCGTGCCGCAAATCATCGCATCGGCTTCTCCGCGCAGCAGCATGATGGCAGAAATCAGTGTCGGATTGCCGATCACTGCCCGACGCGCCTGCTCCTGCGATACACCGCGCCGTTTCATCAGCTCATAATATTCACGCCAGTATTCATTAAAACGCGGATCAGATTCGTTGTTCACCACTTCAAAGTCCCGTCCCGCTTCCAGTTGCAGGCCGAGCTTTTTGATGCGCATAGCGATGACACTGGGACGCCCGACCAGAATTGGCTTCGCCAGCCCGAGGGAAATCAGCTCCTGCGTGGCATGCAGTACGCGCTCCTCTTCTCCTTCTGCCATCACCACCCGTTTAGCGTCTTTCTTCGCCTGCGAGAAAATGGGTTTCATGAACAGATTGGTTTTGTAGACGAACTCGGCGAGTTTTTCGGTATACGCTTCCAGATCCTCAATCGGGCGCATGGCCACACCGGAATCCATTGCAGCTTTCGCCACCGCAGGCGCAATTTTCACGATCAAACGCGGGTCAAAAGGCTTAGGAATAATATATTCGGGGCCGAAAGACAGCTCTTCTTCACCGTAAGCGGAAGCCACCACATCACTTTGTTCGGCCATCGCCAGATCCGCGATAGCATGAACGCAGGCCAGTTTCATTTCTTCATTAATGGTGGTCGCCCCGACATCCAGCGCGCCGCGGAAAATGAACGGGAAACACAGCACATTGTTCACCTGATTCGGGTAATCCGAGCGTCCGGTGCAGATAATGGCATCCGGCCGGACGGCTTTTGCCAGCGGCGGTAAAATCTCCGGCTCCGGATTGGCCAGCGCCAGAATCAGCGGATCTTTGGCCATGGTTTTCACCATCTCCTGCGTCAGCACGCCGGGGCCGGAACAGCCCAGGAAAATGTCCGCATCCGGGATTGCATCGGCCAGCGTACGCTGGCCGTTATCTGCAATGGCATACGCCGCTTTGGTTTCGGCCATATTTTCTTCACGCCCCTGATAAATCACACCACGGGAATCGCAGGCCGTGATGTTGTGGCGTTTCAGCCCCAGCGCCACCAGCAAATTCAGGCAGGCGATGGCGGAAGCCCCTGCGCCGGAAACGACCAGCCGCACATCGGAAATGCTTTTCCCAACCACGCGCAGACCATTTAATACTGCGGCAGTACAGATAATGGCGGTGCCGTGCTGATCGTCATGAAACACCGGGATTTTCATGCGTTCCCGAAGCTTTTTTTCAATGTAGAAACATTCCGGCGCTTTGATATCTTCAAGATTGATGCCACCGAATGTCGGCTCTAGTGCGGCAATCACATCGATCAGTTTATCGGGATCGTTCTCATCCACTTCGATATCAAAAACATCGATACCGGCGAATTTTTTGAACAATACGCCCTTGCCTTCCATCACCGGTTTCCCTGCCAGTGCACCGATATTCCCCAGTCCGAGAACGGCAGTACCATTGGAAATCACCGCCACCAGATTGCCGCGTGCGGTGTATTTGTATGCCGCCAGTGGATCTTTAGCGATCTCCAGACACGGGGCAGCAACGCCCGGAGAATAGGCCAGCGCCAGATCACGTTGTGTCGCAAGAGGCTTGGTGGGCGAAACCTGAATTTTTCCGGGCACCGGAAACTCATGGAAATCGAGCGCACTTTGCTTGAGTTGTTCGTCCATTGCAGGATCCTTTTCTTGTTTTTGTAGGGTACGGGGAAATATCAGCATCTGGTTTTCCCGCTGACCAGTATAGATAACCCTGCCACGACTAAACGCGGATCACGACCAAAAATTAGCGGTTACATTGATTACTTTTCATTCATGGAAGACGTCTCGTAAAAATGCACTAAGCTTAAAGTTTGTCCTTGCGCTTTTCTCGCCAGACGCTCAGTTTGACGGGCAACAGGGGCCGCCATTGTTGAGACCCATTGCAGTAATCAGAAAAAGCGCATTCAGTTTGTTAACCGGATGATGCAGGGTAGGAGCCCTACGAAAGAGAGTCGTTCGACCTTATTGCTGTATCGTTTTTTCTCGCCAAGGAGCTAAGAGATGAACCAGTTAGACGCACTAAAAAAAATCACCACCGTCGTTGCCGACAGCGGTGACATTGAATCTATCCGTCATTTCGAGCCTCAGGATGCGACGACCAATCCTTCGCTGATCCTCAAAGCAGCCGACCTGCCACAATACCAAAACCTGGTTAAAGACGCGCTGGACTATGCCCGCAAGCAAGGCGGCAGCAAAGAAGCTCAGGTGATCAATGCCACAGATAAACTGGCCGTCAATATCGGGGCCGAAATTCTGAAAAGTGTACCGGGGCGCGTCTCGACAGAAGTGGATGCCCGCCTGTCATTTAACCGGGATTTGTGTATCGAAAAAGCCCGCAAACTGATTGGTTTATATCAGGATCATGGCATTGATAAATCGCGCATTCTGATCAAACTGGCGTCTACGTGGGAAGGCATTCAGGCCGCCAAAGAACTGGAAAAAGAAGGCATCAACTGTAACCTGACCCTGCTGTTCTCCTTTGCTCAGGCACGCGCCTGCGCCGAAGCCGGTGTCTACCTGATTTCTCCCTTCGTTGGCCGTATCTACGACTGGTACAAAGCCAAAGAGCCCAATGCCACTTACGACGTTGAAAAAGATCCGGGCGTGAAATCTGTCCGGGATATCTACGAATACTACAAATCCCACGGTTACGAGACCGTCATCATGGGTGCCAGTTTCCGCAAAGTGGAACAAATTCTGGCACTGGCAGGCTGTGACCGCCTGACCCTTTCTCCCAACCTGCTGGAAGAGCTAAAAGCCAGTGACGCGCCGGTTGAACGCAAACTGCAGCCGTCCTCTCAGGCGGGTAAAAAGCCTGCACCGCTGACTCAGGCTGAATTCCTCTGGGAACATCATCAGGATGCGATGGCGGTAGATAAACTGGCCGAAGGTATCCGCCAGTTCGCCGTCGATCAGAAAAAACTCGAAGATATGCTGTCAGCACAACTTTAGTTTTAACTCAATTTAAGCGCTGAACTTTAGCTTTGAAAAAAACAGATGGAGTGAATATGCCCTCTCGTAAAGAACTTGCGAATGCGATCCGTGCCCTGAGCATGGATGCCGTTCAAAAAGCGAACTCAGGCCATCCCGGCGCACCAATGGGAATGGCGGATATCGCTGAAGTGCTGTGGCGTGATTACATGAATCACAACCCGACCAACCCGAAATGGGCCGATCGCGACCGCTTCCTGATGTCTAACGGACACGGATCAATGCTGCAATACAGCCTGCTGCACCTGACGGGTTACGATCTGCCAATGAAAGAGCTGGAAAACTTCCGCCAGTTGCATTCGAAAACGCCTGGGCACCCGGAATTCGGCTATACACCGGGCGTCGAAACCACCACCGGCCCGCTGGGTCAGGGTATCGCTAACGCCGTAGGTTTCGCGATTGCCGAGCGCACGCTTGCAGCTCAGTTTAACCGTGAAAATCACGACATCGTGAACCACTACACCTACGCCTTTTTAGGCGACGGCTGCATGATGGAAGGCATCTCACACGAAGCCTGTTCACTCGCCGGCACCATGAAGCTCGGCAAGCTGATTGCGTTTTATGATGACAACGGTATCTCCATCGACGGCCATGTTGAAGGCTGGTTCACCGATGACACCGCCAAACGCTTTGAAGCCTATCACTGGCATGTGATCCGCGGTATTGACGGGCATGATCCTGACGCCGTAAAAGCCGCCATCGAAGAAGCCCGCAAGGTGACCGACAAACCGTCGCTGTTGCTATGCAAAACCGTGATTGCATTCGGCTCACCGAACAAAGCCGGCACCCACGGCGCGCATGGCGCTGCGCTGGGCGATGATGAAGTTGCAGCCACCCGTAAACATATCGGCTGGAACTCCCCGCCTTTCGAAATCCCGCAGGATATCTACGCCCAGTGGGATGCCAAAGAAGCCGGTAAAGCGAAAGAGAAAGCCTGGAACGAGAAATTTGCGGCTTACGCAAAAGCCTATCCGCAACTGGCCGCAGAATTTGAGCGCCGTGTGAGCGGCAAACTGCCTGCTAACTGGCAAAGCGAAACGCAGAAATACATCGAAGAATTGCAGGCGAAACCGGCCAATATTGCCAGCCGTAAAGCCTCGCAAAACGCCCTGGAATCCTTCGGTAAAATCCTGCCTGAATTCCTCGGCGGTTCTGCGGACCTTGCGCCAAGTAACCTGACGATGTGGTCTGGTTCAAAATCTATCGGTGACGATAAAGCGGGTAACTACATTCACTACGGTGTCCGTGAATTTGGCATGACCGCCATCACTAACGGTATCGCCCTGCACGGCGGTTTCCTGCCGTATTCGGCGACATTCCTGATGTTCGTGGAATATGCCCGTAACGCCGTTCGTCTGGCGGCACTGATGAAAATCCGCAACGTGTTCGTGTATACCCATGACTCTATCGGTCTGGGTGAAGACGGCCCGACGCACCAGCCGGTAGAACAAATGGCCAGCCTGCGTGTGACGCCAAACATGAACACATGGCGTCCGGGCGATCAGGTAGAATCAGCTATCGCCTGGAAATACGCCATCGAACGTACTGACGGTCCTTCTGCACTTATCTTCTCGCGCCAGAACCTGACTCAGCAGCCCCGTACGGCTGAGCAACTGGCTAACGTAGCTCGCGGCGGTTATGTACTGAAAGATTCTGACGGCACACCGGACGTTATCCTGATTGCCACCGGCTCTGAAGTCGGCATCACGGTGGAAGCCGCAGAGAAACTGACCGCGTTGGGTACCAGGGTTCGCGTGGTTTCCATGCCGTCCACCGATGTTTTCGATCAGCAGGACGCAGCGTACCGTGAGTCTGTTCTGCCGAAAACGGTGACCGCACGCGTCGCTGTTGAAGCCGGTATCGCCGATTACTGGTACAAGTATGTAGGCCTTAACGGTGCCATTGTCGGCATGACAACCTTCGGGGAATCCGCACCCGCAGAGCAACTGTTTAAAGAGTTCGGCTTTACCGCTGATAATGTCGTCGCGAAAGCACAGGGGCTATTGAAGTGATAGAAATGAAGTAATTCTCCGCCCTTTGTTCCCTCTCCGTCCCAGGAGAGGGACTTCCTCAGAATTGTACCGCCCATCTGACTTGATGAATCTCGCTCTCTCCGGTAAAGTCCCGTCCCTTCTTTGGCATGGGGAACAATGATGTTTATTGGATTTGACTACGGTACAGCGAATTGCTCCGTTGCGGTGATGCGTGACAATAACGCTCACCTTCTGGCGCTCGAAAATAACGATCCTTACTTACCCTCCATGCTTTGTGCGCCGACACGTGAAGCGGTCAGCGAATGGCTGAACCGTCACGGACAGGTTCCGGCAGGCAGTGATGAAAATCTGGCGCTGCTGCGTCGCAGTATCAGCTTTAACCGCGAGGAAGATATTCCGGTCAATGCCAACAGCGTAAACTTCGGTTTGCAGGCGCTTTCGACCTATATGGAAGATCCGGAAGAAGTGTACTTTGTGCGTTCGCCAAAATCGTTCCTTGGCGCAAATGGCCTGAAACCTCAACAGATCGCTCTGTTCGAAGATCTGGTTTGCGCGATGATGTTCCACATCAAACGCCAGGCTGAATCCGTCTTGCAGGAAAGTATTGAACAGACCGTTATCGGCCGCCCGATTAACTTTCAGGGTATGGGGGGTGAAGAGGCCAATGCCCAGGCGCAGGGGATTTTGCAGCGTGCGGCTGAACGCGCAGGTTTCCGCGATATCGCTTTCCAGTTTGAACCGGTGGCGGCAGGTCTGGATTTCGAAGCCACACTGACCGAAGAGAAAACGGTTTTGGTTGTCGATATCGGCGGCGGTACCACCGACTGCTCGGTGCTGCTGATGGGGCCACAATGGCGTGATAAAGCAGAGCGTCAGAACAGCCTGCTCGGCCATAGTGGTTGCCGCGTCGGCGGTAATGATCTGGATATCATGACCGCATTCAAGCAACTGACACCACAATTTGGTATGGGCAGTGAAACCCAGAAAGGTATCGCTATTCCGGCCCTGCCTTACTGGAATGCCGTCGCGACCAACGACGTTCCGGCGCAACTGGATTTCTATAGTGTGGCGAATGGCCGCATGTTGCGTGATCTGATCCGCGATGCAGCACAGCCTGATTTGATCAAACGCCTGCTGAAAATTCAGCAACAACGTCTGAGCTACCGTCTGGTTCGTGCAGCGGAAGAAAGTAAGATTGCACTGTCTGAACATGAAAGCGTAACGGCGGCAATGGACTTCATTGAATCGGGTCTGGCAGAAACGATCAGCCAGCAACAACTGAGCGAAGCGATTTCTCAGCCACTGGAACGTATTCAGGAGCAGGTCAGTCTGGCACTTGCCAGCAGCGAAATTAAACCGGATGTAATTTACCTGACCGGTGGCAGTGCGCGTTCACCGTTATTGCGTGCTGCGTTGCAGGCTCAGTTACCGGGTATCCCGCTGGTCGGAGGGAATGATTTTGGCTCGGTCACCGCCGGTCTGGCGCGCTGGGCACAAACGTTGTTCCGTTAAGATTTAAAGATGCAGATAAACGCAAACCGCCTGAATCAGGCGGTTTTTTTATATCTCAGAACCCGGGTTTACCAGGCACTGGCGTCATTTAAGGTCCTGATATCGGTATCATCGAGTTTCAGGGTTGCGGCCTGCGCCAGTTCATTGAGCTGTTGCAGGGAGGTCGCACTGACGATCGGTGAGGTAATGCCCGGGCGGGCAATCTGCCAGGCCAGTGCAACCTGTCCCGGTTGTGCGCCATGCTTCTCAGCCACCTGATCCAGTCCGGCCAATACTTTCAGGCCGCGCTCATTCAGGCAACGCGCAATCACGTTTTCGCCGCGTTTACTCTTACCGGCATCGGCTTTGGTTCGATATTTCCCGGTCAGAAAGCCGGCGGCCAGGCCATAGAAGTTGATGACGCCCAGACCATTATCTGTCACGACTTTTTCCAGCGCTTCCTCATACACTTTGCGGTCATACAAATTATATTGTGGTTGCAGCGTTTCATAACGTGCCAGCCCGTTTTCCTGGCTGACTTTCAGCGCTTCGGCCAGACGCGGCGCACTGTAGTTGGATGCCCCGACGGCGCGCACTTTCCCTTCTTTGATTAACGCGTCAAATGCCGCCATAGTTTCAGCCAGCGGTGTATCCGCATCGTCATCATGTGACTGATACAAATCGATATAATCTGTTTGCAGACGTTTCAGAGAGGCTTCTACCGCTTCTTTAATATAGCGCGGCGACAAACCAACTTTACCTTCGCCCATCGGCTTACCGACTTTGGTGGCGAGAATGATCTGGTCACGCTTACCGGATTTTTTCAGCCAGTTGCCGATGATGGTTTCGGATTCTCCCCCTTTGTTGCCTTCAACCCAGCTCGAGTACACATCTGCCGTATCGATGAAATTCAGTTTATGATCCAGCAAGGCATCCAGCAGGTTAAACGAGGCAGCCTGATCGACGGTCCAGCCAAATACATTGCCACCAAAGGTTAACAGCGGCACCTGAATACCTGAACGACCCAGTTCTCTTTTGCTCATCATTCTCTCCCTTTATAAGTTCAGATTAGACTTACTTTGCGTGCGAACGGTTCATGGTCAAAGGTCAACCTTAGCATTTTGATATAAAATGTCAGGCTGAAAGCTATTCTTTATTGTCAGAGGAATTGTCAAAAAATGGGAAAGACTCTCCTTATTTCCTCCATTTTCTGCTGAAACATTCTGGCTACACTGTGAGCCGGTCTGCAGGTGAATTCCCTCCTGAAATGCCACAAAAATGATTGTGCTGATGCGATGACTCATGAAATCTGAAAACACTGACACCTTATCGCCTTCCACGCCGCTGCCACCTTCGGTTCGCTGGCAATTGTGGATCGTCGCCTTTGGCTTCTTTATGCAGGCCCTCGACACCACGATCGTCAATACTGCCCTGCCGTCCATGGCCCGCAGTCTGGGCGAAAACCCGCTGCACATGCATTCGGTTATTGTCGCTTATGTGCTGACGGTTGCGGTGATGTTACCGGCGAGCGGCTGGCTGGCGGATAAAGTCGGTGTGAAGTGGGTATTCTTTTCAGCCATTGTGCTGTTCACGCTCGGCTCGCTACTGTGCGCGCAATCGGAAAGCCTGCGTGAACTGGTGATGTCGCGCATAGTTCAGGGGATCGGCGGCGCGATGATGGTGCCGGTCGGACGGCTGACGGTGCTGAAAATTGTCCCGCGCAGCGAATACATGGCAGCAATGACGATGGTGACACTGCCCGGTCAGGTCGGTCCGTTACTGGGTCCGGCGCTGGGTGGTTTTCTGGTGCAATATGCCAGCTGGCACTGGATTTTTCTGATCAATCTGCCGGTCGGTCTGGCCGGTTGCATCGCCACATTAATGATCATGCCAAATTATAAAATGCAGACCCGGCGCTTTGATATCAGCGGGTTTGTCATGCTGGCCGTGTGTATGGCGACGCTGACGCTGGCACTGGAAGGCAGCCGCAGCATGGGGCTGACGGCGCTGGAAATCGTATTGCTGGTGGTGGCCGGTGGCGGCGCGCTGGGCATTTACTGGATGCATGCGCGCGGCAATCTCTCGGCACTGTTTTCCCTGCGCCTGTTCCATACACCAACCTTTAAGATCGGTCTGATCGGCAGCCTGCTGGGACGTATCGGCAGCGGCATGTTGCCATTTATGACGCCGGTCTTTCTGCAACTCGGGATGGGCTTTACGCCCTTCCACGCCGGGCTGATGATGATCCCGATGGTGCTGGGCAGCATGGGGATGAAACGCGTGGTGGTCCGGCTGGTAAATCAGCTGGGTTACCGTTCTGCACTGGTCAGCGCCACCTTGCTGCTGGCACTGATTACGCTTATCTTCCCGCTGGTGGCGATTTATGGCGCCATGTGGATGATCCCGATTGTGCTTTTCTTCCAGGGAATGGTGAACTCCCTGCGCTTCTCGTCGATGAATACTCTTACGCTCAAAGATTTGCCGCCGCGCCTTGCCAGCAGCGGCAACAGCTTACTGTCGATGATCATGCAATTGTCGATGAGCCTCGGTGTCAGCGTCGCCGGGTTGCTGATTGGCCTGTTTGCACATCAGCAAGCGATTACGCCTGACAGCAGCACCCTGCACACCGCTTTCCTGTATTGCTACATGTCAATGGCACTGGTGATTGCCCTGCCCGCCTGGGTATTTTCCAAAGTGCCGCCTGACACGCAGAAAAATGCCATCATTAGCCGTCGTCGTGCTGAGGCCGGCTCCCCCGATCCGATGAGAAAATCATGAAACCTGGTATCACTGCCAAGCTGTTTATGGCCATCTTTTGTACCTGCGCGCTGGTGTTGATCACCATGAACTGGGGCGTACGGATGAGCTTCGAACGGGGCTTTATTGACTACATCCGCCAAAGCAATGAACAGCGTGTCGAGCTGCTGGCGGACACATTGCAGGAGCAGTACAAGCAGCATGGCAACTGGGAATTTTTGGAAACAAATGACCGGTTAATCTATCAGCTGATGCGCTCATTTGAACAAAACAGCAGCCCGAGAATGCCACCGCAGGGCTGGCGGACAAAATTCTGGATCCTCGACAGTCACGACCGCCGGATCGGTGGTTACGATCAGCCTGTTCCCCCCGATCTGCAGGGACCGCGCCGCGTGATGACCGTTGATGGCGTCGTCATCGGTTCGGTAATTTCCACACCTGCTGAGCGCCTGACCCGCGATGCCGATATCAACTTTGAGCGCCAGCAAAGCCGGACCAGTTGGATGATTGTCGCATTTACTGCACTGCTGGCCGCCGCCGTAACCTGGGTTTTATCCCGCGGAATGCTCGCGCCGGTAAAACGGCTGGTGAATGGCACCCACCAGCTTGCCGCAGGGAATTTCAGCACCCGCGTGGAGGTCGACAGTGAAGACGAACTGGGGAAACTGGCGCAGGACTTTAACCAGCTGGCAATGACGCTGGAGAAAAACGAGCAAATGCGCCGGGCATTCATGGCGGATATTTCTCACGAATTACGCACCCCGCTGGCGGTATTGCGCGGTGAGCTGGAAGCCATGCAGGACGGTGTGCGAAAAATGACAGTCGGTTCACTGGAATCACTGCAATCTGAAGTATCGATTCTGACCAAACTGGTCGATGACCTGCACCAGCTTTCGCTGTCTGATGCCGGTGCGCTGGCGTACCGTAAAGTCGACACTGATGTGGTACATCTGGTGCAACTGGCAGAGGCCGGTTCGCGCGATCGTTTCCACAACAAACATTTAACGCTCACCAGCCATCTGCCGGAAAGCGCCGAAGTATTTGGTGACCCGCAGCGGTTGTCGCAACTTATCAACAATCTGCTGGAAAACAGCCTGCGCTATACTGACCCAAATGGCGGCCTGGAAATTCTGGGAGAAATTCGCGAAAAAACGCTGCATCTGATGTTCCAGGACAGCGCGCCGGGCATCAGTGATGAACAACTGATCCGTATTTTTGAACGATTTTACCGTACCGAAGGCTCGCGTAACCGCGCCAGCGGCGGCTCGGGGTTAGGTCTGGCGATTTGCCAGAATATCGTCGAAGCCCACGGCGGGCAAATCAGCGCCAGCCACTCTCCGGCAGGTGGCGTGCGCATTACCATCGTCCTGCCCCTTTCTGTTCCACATGGCCTGAGAAACTGAATGAACGACTCTGTACTGTCCGGCCCTGCGCCGTTGAAAATTCTGATCGTGGAAGATGAACCTAAACTCGCCCAGTTGCTGATCGACTACCTGGAAGCCGCCGGCTATGCCACCCAATGGTTACCGGACGGGCACGACGTGATTACGCTGGTTAAAAATCAGCCACCGGCGCTGATCCTTCTGGATCTGATGCTGCCGGGCAGCAGTGGCCTGTCGATTTGCCGCGATATCCGCCAGTTCTCTGATGTCCCGATCATGATGGTGACCGCCAAAACCGAAGAGATCGACCGCCTGCTTGGCCTGGAAATCGGTGCCGATGATTACATTTGCAAGCCGTACAGCCCGCGGGAAGTGGTCGCGCGCGTGAAAGTGATCCTGCGCCGTTGTGTACGTCCGGATGAGCACGTGGCAAAAGAAACCGGTCTGCATATTGATGAAGCCCGCTTTCAGGCGACATTCCAGGGGCACGAACTGGAGCTGACGCCAGCGGAATTCCGCCTGCTGAAAACCCTGTCCGTCAAACCGGGTTACGTTTTTACCCGCGAAGTGCTGCTCAATAATCTCTACGACGATTACCGCGTTGTGACCGATCGCACCATCGACAGCCACATCAAAAATCTGCGTCGCAAACTCGAATCACTGGACGGCGAAAAGGCGTTTATCCGCGCGGTATACGGCGTCGGTTACCGCTGGGAAGCGGAGCCCTGCCATTTGGTTTAACGCGCTTCTGGCCGGCAATTGAGTTTTGTAAAGTTGCTGAAAGTCTGTCGGCCAGTTCACATTTCATGCCTTAAATTTCTCCTGTCTCCGCGAAAAAGTTTCCTTTAACTACACTTATCTCTGGAAAATAACCCCTCTGATGGAGATTACCTTTATGGCTAATGGTCACTATGATCTGAAAAAAGCGAAGAATGGACAGTTTCACTTTAACCTGAAGGCCGGGAACGGAGAGATTATCCTCACCAGTGAAATGTATGCCAGCAAAGCCTCGGCCGAAAACGGCATTTCATCGGTTCAAACCAACGCACCTGACGAAGCGCAGTACGAAGTCAAACCCTCGAAAGACGGCCAGTTCTACTTTGTGCTGAAAGCAAAAAATCATCAGGTGATCGGCGTGAGCGAAATGTACTCCACGGAAAGTGCATCGAAGAAAGGCGTTCAGTCGGTCGTGAAAAACGGTACCAGTACCGATATCCGTGATCTTACCCAGCAAACCGCCTGACCTGATTGTCCTGAGGCTGCCACATTCCCTGTTGTAGCCTCAGGATGCAAAAATTGATCTGCCCCCGTAAAACCTCAAATACCCACACGAACTGGCTGCTTTTGATCAACTCAGACGTTACAATTCCGACCTTTCGTCGCCCCGCATCCGGGACGGCCCTGACTTGTGATCAGACTGAGATTGACTATGTTTACCCGCGATTCTTTTGTTCCGGAACTGCTGTCCCCTGCCGGCTCCCTGAAAAACATGCGTTACGCTTTTGCTTACGGTGCCGATGCAGTTTATGCCGGTCAGCCGCGCTACAGCCTGCGCGTACGTAATAACGAATTTAACCACCAGAATCTGGAGACCGGCATCAACGAAGCCCATGCTCTGGGTAAAAAATTCTATGTGGTAGTGAATATCGCACCCCATAACGCCAAGCTGAAAACCTTTATCCGTGATTTACAGCCGGTCATCGATATGGGGCCGGATGCCCTGATTATGTCCGATCCTGGCCTTATCATGATGGTGCGGGAAGCGTTTCCGCAGATGGATATTCACCTGTCGGTGCAGGCCAACGCCGTTAACTGGGCGACAGTAAAATTCTGGAAACAAATGGGGCTGACGCGGGTGATTTTATCCCGCGAATTGTCGCTGGAAGAGATCGCTGAAATCCGCGCTCAGGTGCCGGACATGGAAATCGAAATCTTCGTGCACGGCGCACTGTGCATGGCGTATTCAGGCCGCTGCCTGCTTTCCGGTTACATCAATAAACGCGATCCCAATCAGGGAACCTGCACCAACGCCTGTCGTTGGGAATATAAGGTTCAGGAAGGCAAAGAAGACGCCATCGGCAATATCGTGCATCAGTACGAGCCAATCCCCGTTCAACAGGTTGAAGCCGCCGAACCGACATTAGGCATCGGCCAGCCGACGGATAGAGTCTTTATGCTGGAAGAAGCGATGCGTCCGGGCGAATATATGAGTGCGTTTGAAGACGAACACGGCACTTATATTATGAATTCCAAGGATCTGCGGGCGATACAGCACGTGGAAACCCTGACCAAAATGGGTGTGCACTCGCTTAAAATCGAAGGCCGTACCAAATCCTTCTACTATTGCGCCCGCACCGCACAGGTTTATCGCCGCGCCATTGACGATGCAGTCGCCGGAAAACCTTTTGACCCGACTCTGCTTTCAACGCTGGAAGGCCTGGCGCATCGCGGTTACACCGAAGGTTTCCTGCGCCGTCATACGCATGACGCACAACAGAACTACGAATACGGTTTCTCCGTCAGCGACCGCCAGCAGTTTGTCGGTGAATTCACCGGTAACCGTAAGGATGGTTGGGCAGAAATCGACGTGAAAAATAAGTTCAGCGTCGGCGACAGTGTGGAAATGATGACGCCGCAGGGTAACGTTCAGTTCACACTGGAAGCGCTGCGCAACAAAAAAGGTCAGCCGACCGACGTGGCGCCGGGTAATGGCCACTTCGTATATGTCGCGTTGCCGGAAGATGTCAGCCTGGAATTCGCTATTTTGTTGCGTAATCTGGAAGAAACCGACACCCGGAATCCGCATTCAAAATAAGGAATTCTTCGAAAACAAGAATTCGATCACATCTATTTTTAGGGTGACTGGTTAATATGCATTCGCAATTTACTTCGAATGCAAAATAAAGCACCGGACTATACCAGGAACCACCTCCTTGGCCAGCTCAATCTCCCTTGAGCTGGCTTTTCTTTTGGTATTCGGGCAATTCTCTGTTCTCCCATTCAGTGAACAAATAACCTCTTTCCGCCCTCAAAATAAAAAATCATTTGCAGATAAATAAGTGTTTTATTGAATGACTTTAACTGCAATTATTTAATACCAGAAAGAATGCTTCACTGATTTATCCGATAGCCAAATACGGTCATAATCATCTATTGTTGTTATGTATAGATAAAAGGAGCGTACATGACCACAGCACTGCTGATTTTAAATGGAAAAGGTGCAGCCATCGAAGAACTGCGCGAAGCGGTGAACGCGCTGCGTGCCGAAGGCGTGAAGCTGGAAGTACGGGTCACCTGGGAACACGGTGATGCGGCGCGTTATGTCGCTGAAGCCATAGAACTGGGCTGTGAAACCGTGATCGCCGGTGGAGGTGATGGCACCATTAACGAAGTGGCAGGTGCGCTGGCGCAAATTGACGGTGTCAGACCTGTACTGGGGATTGTGCCACTGGGGACGGCGAACGATTTCGCCACCGCCTGCGGTATTCCCCCTACGCCTGAACAGGCGTTACAACTGGCGGTAAAAGGCCGGGCCGTCGATATTGATCTGGCATGCGTCAACAGCCAGCATTTCTTCATCAACATGGCGACCGGCGGCTTTGGGACGCGTATCACTACGGAAACACCGGAAAAACTGAAAGCAGCTCTGGGTGGTGTTTCCTATTTCATCCACGGACTTTTACGCCTGGATACGCTCAAAGCTGACCGCTGCGAAATTAAAGGCCCTGATTTTCAGTGGGAAGGCGATGCGCTGGTTATCGGCATCGGTAACGGCCGACAGGCCGGTGGCGGGCAACAAATTTGCCCGGACGCGCTGATCAACGACGGCCTGTTGCAGCTACGCCTTCTGACATCAGAAGAGCTGCTGCCTTCATTCCTGCGCAGTCTGCTCAGCAATGAAGAAAATAAAAACATCCTTTCTGCCAGTCTGCCGTGGCTCGAAATCACCGCGCCGCACGACATGACCTTCAACCTCGACGGCGAACCGCTGACCGGCAAACAGTTCCGTATCGAAGTGTTGCCTGATGCCATTCAGTGCCGCTTACCCCCTCAATGCGAACTGCTCGGCTGATATTACCCCTTCTCATTGTTCATTCTCTGTACTGTGATCCATCTTGCAGTACAGAGGAATTCTGCCCTTATTTTTGTGATCCCATCCGATAAAACCCACTTCACATACTTGTATGGTAGAAGTGCATTACCTAATTTTAATCTGCCGATGTCGCTGAATAATTCATTCATGAATTTTTTGCGGGCAAAAACGACGTATTTATTTTTACGACTCTTATTTATCCGGTGACGGAATGCAGGGGTAGTATGATTAATCACGATAAAGAAAGACCGATATCGGTAAAAAATATGCTGGCTTACGGCGGAGGAGATTTCTTCGGCGGCGGTTGTTTTGCGGTTTTGGGTCTGTGGATAATGTTTTTCTATACTACCTATGCAGGATTAAGCCCCGCAGAGGCCGGTGCCGTTATTGCGACAGCACGTCTGCTGGATGCTTTTTTCGATCCGCTTATGGGGTATGTCACGGATAATTTCTATCGTAATCCGCTGGGTAAAAAATACGGCCGCCGCGGTTTCTTCTTCTTATTTGGTGCTCCGCTGATTATGGTGACCTACATTATTATGTGGGTCAGCGGCATGGGATTCTGGTACTACCTTTTCACTTATATTCTATTCTATGCTGCTTATACGCTGGCAATTGTGCCTTATGAAACACTGGCAGCGGAAATGACATCCAGTTTTAAAACGCGCACCAAACTGACCGGCGTCAGAATGTTCTTCTCTACCGGTGCCGCGATATTAGCGGCCTGGTTACCCGGCCGGATCATTGCCTATCTCGGTGAAGATTCATCGTCATCGTTTCTGATTATGGGGGTGATTTTTGGCGTGCTGTTTGCCGTGGTGATCCTGATGCTTTACTTCTACACCTGGGAGCGTCCGATCCCGGTTGATGTCGCTGCGCCGAAACTTTCTTTCCGCCGTGACATGAAACATCTGTTTAAATCACTGATTTCGACAATGAAAGTCCGCACCTTCCGTCAGCATGTCGGGATGTATCTTGGCGGTTATGTCGCCCTCGACGTGCTCGGTGCGGTGCTGGCCTACTACATTATTTTTGTCCTCGGGCAAAACGCCGTGACCGCGTCGAATGCCATGACGTTAATGACTCTGGTGCAGTTTGTCTGCGTCGCCTTGTTTATTATCCTGTGTATGAAATTAGGCAACGGGGCTTCTTACCGCATCGCACAGCTATTTATGCTGGGCAGTGTCGGGTTATTTTTAGCCATTCATTTATTACAATTGCCTTTTAATATGGCGCTGCTTTATCTCTCCGTCATTTTAATGGGCGTTGGCCGTTCGGGTACCAGTTATGTTTGCTGGAATATCTACAGCTTTATTCCCGATGTGGATGAAATGCTGACCGGAAAACGGCGCGAAGGGATATTCGCCGGGGTAATGACATTTGTACGCAAAGCCGTTCAGGCGGTGGCGTTATTTGGAGTTGGCCTGTTATTACAGCATTACGGATTTACACCGAAAAGCGCAACGCAACCGGTCGAAGCTGTTTACGGCATCACGCTGGTATTTGGCGCAGGTTCCGTCATTTTCCTGCTGGTAGGGTTATACAGCTCAATGAAATTCCGTCTCACCCGACATAACCATGCGTTGCTGGTCAGTGAAATTGAGCGGCTGAAAGCCGGCGGCAGTAAATACGATGTTACACCAGAAGCCCGTTTAGTTGCCGAGCAACTTACCGGCTGGCCATACGAAAAATGTTGGGGTGATAATAATATTCTTATCCAGACAGAAGAATTATCCCCTCTGACGCCTGATGATCTCTCAACCGGAGCCAACCATGCCAAGAATTGAATTCAGCATGATGCAACAGACCATCTTCCGCGCCCTGCAAAAAGCCGGTCTGGATGAAGAAAGCGCACATACCTGTGCACGAATCCACACAGAGTCCAGTTGCGACGGCATTTCATCCCATGGGCTGAACCGTGTGGCGCGCTTTGTCGATTACGTTAAAAAAGGCTGGATTGATATTCATGCCAAACCAGAGCTGGAAAAATCCCTTGGCGCCATCGCCATCTACAACGGTAACCGCGGGATCGGCATTACCAACGCCCTGTTTGCCGTCGAAAAAGCGGCGGAGATGGCAAAAGAATACGGCGTCGGCATTGTCGCACTGAAAAACAGCAGCCACTGGATGCGTGGCGGAAGTTATGGCTGGCATGCGGCAAAACAAGGCATGGCGGCGATTTGCTGGACGAATACTGAATCCTGTATGCCTGCGTGGGGCGGCAAAAACCCCCGCGTGGGCAACAACCCGTTCGTGATGGCCGTGCCCCGGGCCAAAGGCCCGATCGTGCTGGATATGGCGATGTCACAATATTCCTACGGTAAATTGCAGGTCACGCGGCTGAAAAAGGAAAAACTGCCGTTCCCCGGCGGCTACGATAAAGAGGGGAATCTCACAGACGATCCTGGCCCAATCGAGGCCTCCATGCGTATTTTACCGACGGGTTACTGGAAAGGCTCCGGCCTGGCAATTGTGCTCGATGCTATGGCCGCGCTGTTATCTGCCGGATCGCCCACCAATGAGATCGACAAAATAGGCAAAGGCAGTTGTACCGGCGCCAGCCAGATTTTTATGGTGTTTGACCCGACACAACTCGGTGGTGCCGAATTCACCGAACGCATGGCCGACAGCGTTGCAGACTATGTGAATCAGTCCGACCCCGCAGAAAACAGCCGCGATGTCCGTTATCCGGGCCAGACTGCCGCTTCCAACCGCGAAGAAAACCACCGTTTGGGCATCCCGGTCGATGAAGCCGTATGGGATGAAGTGGTACGGCTGGCGGAATAGTTCCCGCTCTTTCACGTCAAATCACGCCTGTTAATAGCAGGCGTTTTGTTTTTAATCCCCGCAACATTTCCCTCACAAAGTGTGATCCTCTCCGGCAAAAAACGATAAACATACTTGTATGGTAGTTAGGATAAGGCGTATTTATAACCACAGAAAATGCATCCTACTTTTACTGCAGAAGGTCGTAACCGATGAAAATCGTGAATGCTGAAGTTTTTGTCACTTGTCCGGGACGCAACTTTGTTACGTTGAAAATCACCACTGACAGCGGACTGACTGGCATTGGTGATGCCACGCTGAACGGTCGCGAGTTACCGGTCGCGTCATATCTGAAAGATCATGTGTGTCCGCAACTGATTGGCCGTGATGCGCATCAGATTGAAGACATCTGGCAGTTTTTCTACAAAGGCGCTTACTGGCGTCGCGGTCCGGTCACTATGTCGGCGATTTCTGCCGTGGACATGGCGTTATGGGACATCAAAGCCAAAGCCGCCAACATGCCGTTGTACCAGTTGCTCGGCGGCGCATCCCGCACCGGCGTCATGGTTTACTGCCACACCACCGGCCATTCCATTGATGAAGTGCTCGACGATTACGCCAAACATAAAGAGCTCGGTTTCAAGGCGATCCGCGCACAATGCGGTGTTCCGGGCATGAAAACGACTTACGGCATGGCGAAAGGCAAAGGTCTGGCCTACGAACCGGCGACGAAAGGTAACTGGCCGGAAGAGCAGTTGTGGTCGACGGAAAAATACCTCGATTTCACGCCAAAACTGTTCGAAGCCGTGCGTGATAAATTCGGTTTCGACGAACATCTGCTGCACGACATGCACCACCGTCTGACGCCCATCGAAGCAGCGCGCTTTGGCAAAAGCATCGAAGAATATCGCCTGTTCTGGATGGAGGATCCGACCCCCGCTGAGAATCAGGAATGCTTCCGTTTGATCCGCCAGCACACAGTGACCCCCATTGCGGTCGGCGAAGTGTTCAACAGCATCTGGGATTGCAAGCAACTTATCGAAGAACAGCTTATCGACTATATCCGCACCACACTGACGCACGCTGGCGGTATCACCGGCATGCGCCGCATCGCTGATTTCGCTTCGTTGCATCAGGTGCGTACCGGTTCCCACGGCCCTTCTGACCTTTCGCCGATTTGTATGGCCGCAGCCCTGCACTTCGACCTGTGGGTGCCGAACTTCGGCGTGCAGGAATACATGGGTTATTCCGAGCAAATGCTGGAAGTCTTCCCGCATAACTGGACGTTCGACAACGGCTACATGCACCCGGGCGAAAAACCGGGGCTGGGCATTGAGTTTGACGAAAAGCTGGCCGCGAAATATCCGTACGAACCGGCGTATCTGCCGGTGGCCCGTCTGGAAGACGGCACTTTGTGGAACTGGTGAGGGAGCGAAAAATGAACAGTGTCGTTATTCAGAAACCTGGAAAGTTAGTCATCGAGCAACGTGCTTTGCCGGTACCTGCCGCCGGTGAGGTACGAGTTCGGGTCAGTCACGCGGGCATCTGTGGTTCAGATGTTCATATTTATCACGGTCACAATCCGTTTGCGAAATATCCACGGGTAATCGGCCATGAGTTTTTCGGCCACATCGACAGCGTCGGTGAAGGCGTAGACGTCAAACGTATCGGCGAGCGCGTGGTTATCGATCCGGTCGTCAGCTGTGGACATTGTTATCCGTGCTCGATTGGCCGCCCGAATGTCTGTGCAGAACTGCAGGTTATCGGCGTCCACCGCGACGGCGGTTTCAGTGATTACGCCTGTGCGCCAGCGAAAAACGCTTATGTGGTGCCGGAAATAATCCCGGACAAACTCGCCAGTATGGTCGAGCCGTTTACTATCGCGGCCAATATCACGGCGTTTCTACAACCGACACCGCAGGATACCGCGCTGATATACGGCGCCGGCCCGATGGGGCTGACGGTGATTCAGGTGCTGAAAGGCGTTTATGGTGTGCAGAAAGTAATTGTCGCTGACCGTATCGACGAACGGTTGCAGATGGCGCAGGCCAGCGGCGCAGACTGGATCATCAACAATAGCGAACGCAGCGTGGCTGATGAACTGGCCGCTGAAGGTGTGCGACCAACGCTCATCGTCGATGCCGCCTGCCATCCGGCGATTTTGCAGGAAGCTATTCTGCTGGCGTCTCCGGCAGCACGTATCGGTATGATGGGTTTCTCCGGCGAGCCCAGCCTGGTCACGCAGCAAAGCATTACCAGCAAAGAGATTTCACTGTTTTCTTCACGCCTGAACAGTCACCGGTTCCCGCAGGTGATTGAATGGATGGAGCAGGGAAAAATCGCACCCGAAAAACTGGTGACGCACTGGATGCCCGCCAGCGAAGTGGAAGCGGCATTAACGCTGTTTGAGAAAGATCAGCGTTCCTGCTGCAAGGTTTTACTGACATTCTGATTTTTTGATTATTTTTATACAAGACGGGAAGATTTCAAATATCTTCCCGTCTCCCGTACCTCATATTCTACCTATAAAAACGCAACACTATTAAAACGACACCTACAAGTGGAGCATACATTTATGTTTAAGAACCTACGCTGGATCATCGTATTCTTGCTGTTCTTGGTTTACATGATCAATTACCTCGACCGCGTTGCGCTGTCGATTACTGTGCCTATGATAGAAAAAGAACTGACCATTAACCCCGAACAATTCGGCATGATATTTGGCAGTTTCTTCTTTGGTTACGCAATATTTAACTTTATCGGTGGCCTGGCCGTGGATAAATTCGGTCCGACGCTGGTAATGGGATTAGCCGTCGGCTTATGGTCAGTATTTTGCGGCATGACCGCTATCGCGACCGGTTTTTATTCCATGCTTATTTTACGGGTATTATTCGGCATGGCCGAAGGACCGATCTGCGCCTCAGCAAATAAGATGATTAACGGCTGGTTCCCGAAGAAACAGGCAGCAACCGCGATGGGCTTGCTCAGCGCCGGTTCTCCCCTCGGCGGTGCAGTGGCCGGGCCGATTGTCGGGTATCTGGCGATTTCCTTCGGCTGGCGTCCGGCGTTTATGGTCATTGCCAGTATCGGGATCGTCTGGATGGTCGTGTGGTTCTTTACCGTTGCCGATAATCCGCTGAAAAGTAAACGCGTTTCACCGGAAGAATTGCGTTTAGTTGATGAAATGAAGAACGAGCATTTAAGCGAAGAAGAGAATATGGCGCAGGCCGCACATGGTCTGGGCTATTATTTACGTCAGCCGATTATTCTGGTTACGGCATTTGCGTTCTTCTGCTACAACTATATTTTATTTTTCTTCCTCAGCTGGTTCCCGGCTTACCTGGTTCAGGCACATGGCCTGAATATCAAAGAGATGAGTCTGACAACGGTTATTCCGTGGATTGTCGGTTTTGTCGGCCTGGCATTGGGCGGTTATATTTCTGATAAGATTTTCAATATTACCGGCCGTTTGTTATTGTCGCGTAAAATTATATTAGTGGTCAGCCTGTTAGCCGCGGCTATTTGTGTCGCCCTCGCCGGTATTGTCACCAGCGTGGTGCCGGCAGTCATTCTGATGTCAGTGTCTATTTTCTTCCTGTATACCACCGGTGCGATCTACTGGGCGATTATTCAGGATGTGGTGCATAAATCCCGCGTCGGCGGCACCAGCGGATTTATTCATCTGGTCGGCAGCGTCTCGGGCATCATTGGTCCGGTCGTGACGGGTTTCATTGTGCAAAACACCGGACGTTTTGACAGTGCCTTTATTCTCGCTGGCGGCGTCGCCGCACTGGGTGCAATGCTGGTGTTCTTCGTGATTAAACCGCCAAAACACCTGCCCGACTCCACTCTGTCTCACAACTGATATTCTGAATACCAATGCTGCTCCCTGCCACAGGGGAGCGGCATTTTTCCCTATTTGCTGATTGTAATCTTACATTAACGCGATGCCGTTCATTCCAGAAGCGCCCTTTCCGCCATCTGCACAATCTGTACCCGGTACGCCATGCTTGCCATACTGCCCATCACTCAAAAGCCGTCAGAGCACATTTCAGGCGTAATGCATGAATCTTTGTAACACTGCGGTATTATTTTGATGGCAAAGTAAATTCCTTATTCTTCCTGACGCAACTGAGGGTGTTATGGCTTATATCATGGTGTTTTTGTCTTCGTTATTTATGGTGGGCTCAGTTTATGCGGCATCGGTGCCGGCCACAGCGATCTCTTCTCTCACAACGGCGATGAACGAACGCATGGTGGATATGAAAGACGTGGCGGCTTATAAAGCGGCAAATCATTTACCGGTCGAAGATTTGGTGCGTGAAAAGAAGGTTCTCTCTCTCGCGCAGGCTGAAGCGGAAGAGGCAGGACTTGACCCGCACTCGGTGCTTCCTTTTATTCAGGCGCAGATGGACGTCGCCAAAGCTATCCAGTACCGCTATTTTGCTGACTGGTTATCGCAGCCCGATATGGGGGACAAACCGAAAAGCCTCGATAGGGTCAGGGACTCCATCTCTGCACAGGATAAGCAAATTTTGAGCGCCATTAGTCAGCGCCTGTTGGCCGGCGGGTTCAGTGAGGAAGATAAATCAGAGATTATGATTCTGCTGCATGCGCCGCAGCTAACCGAAGTGGATAAAGCGCGTCTGGTCCAGGGGTTATCCGGGATCAGACGCGTGAAACAGGCTGAAGGATGACGGTTTTATTCGTCCACCCAAACCCGCATCTCTCCTTCCCCACGATTCGCCCAGGTAAAGTACGGCACAAAGGTTATGGTTTGCGGTACCGTTTGTTGCGCTGGCGGATTGTAACGATACAGTGGCTGCTGACTGGCCTGAACGGATGTCCGGCGTTCGCCCTGTGTCTGCAATAAGGTTTTACCGGCGAACAATCCGCTGCCGGAAATCAGACGGAATTGCGCATCACCCGGCAGGCGGATGTTATGCAGTTCACTGCCGTTGTCAGCCTGCTCAAGGCAATACACCAGCGGCCCGCGCTGCACTGCCACTTTCCCCGCGACATGCCGCAACAGCGCGTTGCCTTTCACCCGCATCACCGGCATCGGCAGCATCATTTCAATGCGATCGCCTTTCTGCCATTCCTGCGTCAAACGCAAATATCCACGTTGCGTCAGGCTGGTCAGTTCAAGCGGGTTGCCATTGAGCGTGACCTGCGGACTGGCGCACCAGTCAGGTAAACGCAGCGCCAGCGTGGCTTCCAGTGGCTGATCGGTATCGATTTCAATCAGCACGCCTTCTGCCCACGGATAACCGCCGGACTGTTTCAGTCGCAACGCCTTTCCGCCGATGGTCGCTTCGACATCACTGCCGATATACAGATTGATATCCACACCGTCCGGACGCTGGGTATAGATATAATGGCCGAGCGACGCCAGCAGACGCGCAATATTCGGCGGACAGCAGGCACAGCCGAACCAGCGCTGACGCACCGGTTTTACGTGGTCATAAATATGGTTGAACGGAATGCTTTTCGGATGCACTTCCAGAGGATTCACATAAAAGAAATGTTTGCCGTCGAGCGCCATACCGGCCAGCACAGTGTTATAAAGCGCACGTTCCATCACATCGGCATAACGGCTGTCAGAATCCATCTGCAACATACGGTTGGCGAACATCATCAGGCCAATCGATGCGCAGGTTTCGGTGTAAGCCGTGTCGTTGGGTAAATCATAGTCGGAAGAAAACGCCTCACCGCTGCTTTGCGAGCCGATTGAACCGGTGATGTACATCTGCCGCTGGGTCATGTTTTCCCACAATCGCTGGCACACCTCGCGTTTTTCCTGATCCTGACTCAACCGCGCCAGATGCGCCACACCGGCATACAGATACACAAAACGCACCGCGTGCCCGATGGCCGTTGTCTGCAAAGCCACCGGTATATGCGCCTGACTGTAGGCTTTGTCTTTCACCATCCACGCCGGATCGTAAGTATTCCAGTGCGAGGTTTTTCCACGTTTTTCATATTCGATATCGTAGAAATGCGGCTGTGTGCCGCGCTGTTCAACAAAATAGCGGGTCAGTTCGAGATATCGCGTTTCGGCGGTTTGTTCATACAAACGCATCAGCGCCAGTTCAATTTCCGGATGCCCCGGATAGCCATGCAGTTGCTGTTCGCCCGGCCCGAAAACGTCTGCAATGTGATCCGCCAGTTTGCAGACAATCTCGAGTAACCGGGTTTTGCCGGTCGCCTGCGCATAGGCCACACCCGCTTCAATCAGATGTCCGGCGCAGTAAAGTTCGTGACATTCAGCCAGATTGGCCCAGCGTTGTTGCGGCTCTTTGACGGTGAAATACGTGTTCAGATAGCCGTCAGGTTGCTGCACCGCGCCGACCAGCTCGATCACCTGATCCGCCGTTGCTTCCAGCGCAGGATCCGGCGTTTTCGCCAGCAAATACCCCACCGCTTCCAGCCATTTAGCCACGTCGCTGTCCTGAAAAACCATGCCATAAAACTCGCCATCACTTTGCCCGGCGGCAATCCGGAAATTTTCAATCGCATGGCTTGGTTCGGCGTCGGCGACGTCATCGTTGAGCGCTTTCCACTGATACGGCACCACCACATCTTTTACCAGTCGCTGATATTCCAGCCAGAACGCATCGGAAACATTCACTTTTTGCAAAGGCACTTCTAAAGAATCAACCGGAGAAAACGGCATACAACCTCCTGAAAAACAGTAAATTAGATTTTTTCGGCCAAATCGTGCGACATCCGCGACAGCAATTTGTTATCGAGTTTGCAAAACATCAGCGTTCCCGCCAGCAGCAGATGCATCGCCGCAGGCAACAATGTTTCCAGCAAAGTGATCCCGCCGAGCGACGCTGCAGTCTGATGCTCTGCGCCAGCCTGATAAGAGACCAGAATAAAGACCAGGCTGATGATCCCGGCACTTGATGCCCAGGCCAGTTTGATAAAGAACAAATTGAAGGCAAAGTTCATGCCGGAGGAACGGATACCATTTTTCCAGTGCCCGTAATCGTCGGCGAACGCCATGATGGAAAAGTGCAGAGGCAAGGTGAACCCGAGGATCACACAGTGTACAAAGATGATACCCAGCCACAGCGTCTGATAATGTTCACCGGCAGGGACAAACCACAGCATCAGGGAAAACACCGCCAGTACCAGATTAGTCAACATATACAGCCGCACGCTGTCGATAAATTTGGTCAGCTGATTGACGATCACCGCGCCAAGAATGGATGCCAGCGTTACCATGCCGAAGAACATAGAGGCGTAGCCCGCCCCGCCTTTCAGCACATAAGTGATGAAATACATGTAGCCGCCGCCACGCAGATTGAACACGTTGATCAGCAGGAAAGACATCAGTAAAACCAGCAGCAACTGATCGTTTTTCAGCATGCCGCGAATGTGTTCCTTAACGCTGAATTGCCCGAGCAGTGCAAGGGGCAGGCGTTCGCGTACCGTGAAGAAGCACCACAGGAACATCACCACAGCAACCGCGCAAAGCAACCCTACGCCCTGCTGATATCCCACCGCCGCATTGCCTTTACCCAACACCTGCACCAGCCACGGCAGCCCGACGGAAACCATAAAGCCCGCCACGCCGCACAGTACAAAGCGCCACGACTGACAAGACATCACTTCGCGATGATCAGTGGTCATGGTGTTAATCAGCGCGCAGTACGGCACGTTGATTGCCGTATAGGACACGGAGAGCAGGAAATAGGTGAAGAAGGCGTAGGCAATTTTGGCATCGCCACTCAGGCCGGGTACCGTAAAAGTGAGAAATCCGACCACGCCAATAGGCAACGCGATCCATAACTGCCAGGGACGAAAACGTCCCCAGCGGCTTTGCGTGCGGTCAGCCAGAATGCCCATCAGCGGATCGGAAATCGCGTCAATCACTCGCAGCGAAATAAACAGCGTACCGACAATCGCAGGTGTTAGCCCGAAAACATCGGTATAAAAGAATGTCAGAAAACTGGTGATAAGACAGGTAATTATCGTGCCACCGGCATCACCTAATCCATAACCGATTTTTTCACTGACAGAAAGTTTGGCATTAGCAGAAAGTATTCTGTCCTCACCGTTTACCGGTGCAGAACCTGTATTAACTGAATCTGTTGGCATTATCTTTCCTCGCTTTTATATCGTTATTTATAAGCTGTAGGAACACAATGAATAAGGCTAATTATTCGTATCAGCCCTGAGATTAAATAAGGTACGCCATAAATCTGGCATAGGGTTCTCATGCCAACAAGAGGAGAGAAAAGTAGTTAAACGGGACAATTCCGACTCACATCCAGAATCTGTGAAGCAGATCAAAACCTCTTCATGCCCGGCTGGTGGTGCACGTTTCCTGTGCTACTGTCAGGCAAAACTTGCCTGATGAGTGCCTTAAAATGCCTGAAATGCTTACGTTCTCCGTAAATTACCCGGTTAAAGTGCAAAACGGTGGCCTGTTCATTTCCAGAGGAATTGGCACACATCCGACCCGACGTCTGAGTTCGCACGAATTAATTTATGTCGTCCGTGGCTCGTTGTCTTTACAGGAAGAAAATACGCGTTTTGATTTGCATACAGGAGAAAGTTTACTGTTATTTCCCGGCAGGGAACATAAAGGCGTCACAACCTTTGATCCCGATTTAAAATTTTACTGGCTGCATTTTGATATTGTGGAAGATATAGCAATCATTAAACCACAGCAAAATAGTCCCTCTTTACAGCTAAATATTCCACAGCATTGTAAAGTCAGGGACAGTGAAACCCTGTTAACGCTGTTCAGATTATTTTTATATGAACAGGAACGCGGCGGTAATTCTCTTGAGCTGTTCCTGATTTTGCTGTTAGAGGAAGTCTCGCGCGCCTGGCCGGAGAATATCGAACCCGGCGGCCCCGGCGTGGCGCTGGCCTACAAAGCCCGTCAGCTGATCACCACACAGTTTCATCTGCCACTGGGGGCCTCTGAGCTGGCGCAGCGGCTGCACTGTAACGCGGATTATCTCGGGCGGGTTTTCCGCCTGACCTTTCAGATGACGCTGACGGATGCGCTGCATAAACAACGTGTCGCTGCAGCAGAAAAGCTGTTACTGGCCAATACCGGCAATGTGGCGGACGTGGCACGCCTGACGGGGTTTAACGATGTGGCGTATTTTCGCCGGGTATTTCGTAAACTGCTGGGTATCACACCCGCGGCCTATAAAAAGCTGTATTGCCGGGAGCATATAAACTCCCAATAATTTGATGAAAGCTTGCGCTAACAATCTCAAAAACATCAGAAAACTCATGTTAGTATTGTCGTTTCCCGACTTTAAAGACAACTTTTGCCCATGACAGACTCCTTTGAATTTCTCAGTAATGTGCCGGTTAATCAGCAGATTTATCGCACCTTGCGTCAGGACATCGTCACCTGTGCCATCGCGCCGGGGGCATTCCTGTCGGAGAAAGAAATTTCCACACGCTTTAATGTGTCCCGCCAGCCGGTTCGCGAAGCTTTTATCAAACTGGCCGAAGCCGGGCTGGTTCAGGTTTTACCGCAACGCGGCACCTATGTAATGAAAATTTCCTCCAAGCGGGTTGCCGACGGACGCTTCATTCGCGAAGCAGTCGAAACCGCCGTGGTACGCCGTGCAGCCATGGTCGCCACCGATAAAGATCTGGCCTTGCTCGAACATAATCTTGAGCGTCAGACGCTGGCGGCAAAGAGTCAGCAAACGCAGGAATTCCTGTTGCTGGATGATGAGTTCCACCGCACGATTGCGCAGATCATCGACTGCCGCCTGGCATGGGAAACCGTCGAGCACATCAAAGCGACAATGGATCGCGTGCGCTTTTTGACACTCAGTAAAGTGTCACCGCCGGAAAATCTGATTGCACAACATTATGCGATTTTTGACGGGCTGAAAGCGCATGACCCGGACGCCGCTGAAAAAGCTATCCGCATTCATTTGCAGGAAATGATTTCCACCATTACCCCGATTGCTGAACAGAACAGTGACTGGTTTGATGCCGAGTAAGTAAAAGGACGTTGTAATACACAAACAGTGAACGACAGCGATCAAATTTTGCGGGTTATCCCTAAAATCTGTATGACAACTTGGTGTAAGCTGTAAACCACATCAATATCGTGGATACTTTTATGCCAGCCGCAGCCGCCCTGAAAAAAAGCTACTACAGTGCCGATCAGTCACTGTCCCTCTCCCAGCTCGATAACGAGAAAATCACCCAGATCGTTCACGATCTGGACGTGGCAGAAAGCGAAAAAGAACATTACGTCACGGGCTGGATGGGACAGAACAGCGTGGTACTGGTGAGAAATTATCAGGACAAACGGGGCACTTCCAGCGGCCTGGTGATGTCACGTGGCAACCGTTACAAACTCACCGTTCAGGCCATCACTTTCCGCATCCCCAAAGTACTGCTGTGGGTCACATTCCGCCGTAAGCCCCGCACCATGACCGTTATTGCCTATAACAAGCTGGGTGATCAGGCGACCGGCCTGCAACAGTTCATGCATGTGCAGGATCCTGAACTCAGGGAGAAACTGGAACAGGACTGGCGTGAACTGAACGATTATCTCGGCATGGCCTGCTGGCAGATGGATAACAACCGCCCGCAGTGGCGCCAGTTGTATGCGGATATCACGCCGCAAGCCCTCCTGACGCTGGCTGAATCACCGTGGTTCAGTGGCAAAAAACTGCAAAAGGATGGCGAATTTGAAGGGCTGTGGTCACACGGACAATTTATTGGCCGCCGCAGCGGTGAGCATGCGGCATTGCTGCTGTCGTGGCAGGACGAGGAGAACGACGATATTGCCAGCTATCTGTTTGAACGGATGTCAGCAACTAAAATCCGCGTCATGCTGCGCCCGCGTAAAGAAGAAAAATTCTATCCGCTGAACCCGTTTGATGCCGTTCATTTGCAACAGGCGCTGACGAAATTTCATCAGGTTGAACAGGCGCTGAGCGAAACCCAGCACCAGGCATAATCCGCGGTTACCACCAGCGGTGGAAATGATGCACAGGCCCGATACCGTGGCCGACTTCCAGTGAGTCGGCCTGCATCAGCGCCTGCTGTAAATAGGCTTTGGCTTCGCGTACCGTATCGGCCCAGTTGTGATGACGCGGACGTAACGCGGCCAGCGCGGCCGACAGCGTGCAACCGGTGCCATGGGTATGTCGGGTATTCACACGCGGCGCAGTAAACCGCTCGCGGGAACCGGTCACAAACAACCAGTCAGGGCTTTCCTCATCACTCAGATGTCCCCCTTTCATCAGCACGGCACCACATCCCATCGCCAGTAAGGCTTCTCCCTGCTCACGCATTTCGGTTTCATTCGCCGCCACCGCACAGTCCAGTAACGCCGCCGCTTCGGGCAGATTTGGCGTAATAATGGAAGCCTGCGGGATCAGCAAACGACGCACGGCATCCACGGCCTCCGGCAGCAGTAACGGATCGCCACTTTTCGCCAGCATCACGGTATCCAGCACCACAAACGGCGGCTGATAATGTCTGAGTCGCTCCGCAACCGCCTCCACAATCTGACTGTTCGCCAGCATGCCGATTTTCGCACTGTCGATCCGCACATCGCTCAGTACGGAATCGAGCTGCGCTGAAACGAAACCGGGCTCAATGTTATAGACCGACTGCACACCACGGGTGTTCTGCGCCACCAGCGCGGTGATCACACTGGTGCCGTACGCACCCAGCGCCGAGAAGGTTTTCAAATCCGCCTGGATCCCCGCCCCGCCACTCGGATCTGTGCCTGCAATCGTCAGTGCATTAATACGTTTCATTGTATTTCCTCGCCATTCAGCCATTCCTCGCCCATTAAATACAGATTATCGAGGTATTCAGGCGTGAAACTGCCCGGCCCCTTCACGACCGCACAGGCGCGCTCGCCGGCACAGGACATCACCCGGCAGGCGGCGGCCACGTTATCCAGGCGATCACCCGGCAAAGCCACAAAGGCCGCCACCACCGCAGATAATGCGCATCCGGTACCCACCACGCGGGTCATCATCGGATGTCCGCCAGCCACCGCCCAACTGCGCATCCCGTCGGTGACGTAATCGGTTTCACCCGTCACAGCCACTACCGCGCCGGTCTCCCGCGCCAGTTGCTGTGCGGCAGGTAAGGCAGAAAGGGAATCATCACCGCTGTCCACGCCGCGCCCGGACGCACTGAGGCCGCTGAGAGCCAGGATTTCCGAGGCATTACCGCGGATTGCGGCAGGTTTAAGTGTGATGATTTCACGACAGAATTCTGTACGCCAGCTCAGACCGCCGACAGCAACCGGATCCAGCACCCAGGGCTTTCCGGCCTGAGTGGCTGCGTGAATAGCCGCCCGCATCGCATCGGCATGGGGATGTGTCAGCGTGCCGACGTTCACCAATAAGGCATCGGCAATGGCGCCAAATTGCGCCGCTTCGGCGGGATCAACCACCATCGCCGGAGATGCACCCAGCGCCAGCAGGACATTGGCGGTAAAAGATTGCACCACGTCGTTGGTCAGGCAGTGAACCAGCGGCGCTGAAAGGCGGAGTCGTTTCAGAGAAGTGGCGGCTAAGGCGCCGGGCAAGAAGGTAGGTCGGGTATTCATAAATCTCCCCACCGGCACTCAGGAAGGCGGTATCAGGAGAGATACCTGACTTCCCTACGCTGGCATAATCCAGATCAGGTAATACGGGTAAAATCTCAGCCCTGCTTTGCAGCGGGCACCCCGAGTCAAGGGAACATTATTGGCGGCGGAGGTCAGAAGATCAATCAGGAAATGCGTTAAAAAAACCGATCAGCCAACGTAATTGAACTCACTCCGCTTCACTGGCAGTATCAGGAAACAGACATGAACAACACACGTTGATGAAAAATTTCCTCAGGAGTTTTACTTGTCCTCATCACTTATTGTCCGTCCTTATGAAGAAGCAGACCGCCCGTTTTTACGCACGTTGTATCTGGCCTCACGCAAGCATACCTGGACATGGCTGGAAGACGATTTTCAGCTGGAAGATTTTGACCGCGCAGTGATCGGCGAGACGATTCTGGTGGCAGAACGTGACGGACATTTACTGGGATTCGCCTCAATTTTCACTCAGGAAAATTTCCTGCATAACCTGTTTGTTGATCCGCAATATCAGGGAACCGGCGCAGGTTCAGCATTGCTTCAGGCTGCGGAAGAAACGTTTACCCGTCAGGGGTCGTTGAAATGTTTAGTAAAGAGTAAAAAATCAGTCGCTTTTTATCTGTCAAAAGGCTGGAACATCATCTCTACGGGGGACAGTCCAAAAGGTGAATACTATTTGTTTCATTCATCAAAAAAATAATTAAGGAAGAAATGATTACCTCACAGAACCGTATTTTCACGATCCTGATGAATATCAATTTTTCTTTGTCGTTAAGAGGTTAAATTCCGCAGCGGTGCTATACATACTTGGTCTTCCTTAAAATATTTCGAGGGTACGAATGAAAACAATAAAACTGATGCAGATCGCCGCAGTGACTGGCGCACTGTTCCTGGCCGGTTGTACCAGCCACATTACCAAGACGGAAAAATACTCAGGTTTTTTAGGCGATTATTCCGGCCTTAAGGAAGTGAAAACGGCTGGGGGAAATCCGGTTCTGCGCTGGATCGATCCTTCGTTTAAGAAAGAAAATTATTCTTACATCAAATACGAACCGATTAAATTCTACCCGGAACCGCAGCCTACGGCGCAGATCGACAAAGCCACCTTGCAGGGGGTGCTGGATTACGCCAACAGCCGCATGAAACCTGCACTGGCAGAGCGCCTGCCACTGACAGATCACGCAGGGCCGCGCACATTGATTTTCAAAGGTGCGATCACCGGTGTGAACACGTCGGCAGAAGGTTTGCAGTTCTATGAAGTCGTCCCGGTCGCGCTGGTTATTGCCGGAACTCAAACCGCGACAGGCCACCGCACGCGTGACACTGAAGTGTATTTCGAAGGTGAGCTGATCGACGCCAGTACTGGCAAACCGGTGATCAAAGTCGTGCGTAAAGGATTCGGTAAACAAGTTTCTAATGATAAACAGAAAGTTACCGCCAACGATTTAAAAGTTGTGGTAGATAGCCTGGCGAATGATACCAAGCTGTTCAACGAATAAGTTCCGGTTTTCCGCACCGTCAGACACAGGCAGTCGTAAGGCTGCCTTTTTTCAGACTGAATCAGCGATAAACTCACGCAGCCACTGATGTGCAGGATCACGATGAGCGCGCTCGTGCCAGACCATGTACATCTCGAACCCCGAAACATCCAGCGGCGGTGTAGTAACCTGCAAAGCAGGATTTCCACGTACCAGACGTTCCGGCAACATCGCCACCAGATCAGTGGTCATCAGCACCTGAACGACAAACAGGAAATGCGGCACTGACATGACGACGCGGCGCGATAATCCAGTGGCCGCCAGCGCGATGTCGGTATTGCCATAGAAACCCCCACCATCAGGTGAAACGATCACATGTTCCAGTGCGCAAAACGCTGAACGCGATATCTCGCCTTTAACCTGCGGATGTCTTTTTCTGCTCACCAAAACATAACGTTCAGCAAACAATAATCGGCTGTGCAGGCCATTCATCACCGCCTCGCCGGTATGGAATGCGAGATCCAGCGTACCCTGCTCCATTTTGCGGATAATCCGCGCAGGTGACGTTTCAAAAATAGCCAGCCGTGCAGAAGGTGCGGCTCTACGTAATGCCCGTAACGCGGGCAGCACAATGGTCGATTCGCCATAATCTGCCGCCCCCAGATTCCAGGTATTCTTTGCCGTCGAGGGGTCAAACACTTCACCCGCAGACACGGCCTGCTCCAGCGCGGCCAGTGCCCGTCGCAGCGGCTCACGTAATTCATCAGCACGCGCGGTCGGCCGCATCCCCCGTGGTCCCGGCAGCAGCAAAGGGTCATCAAAAAATTCCCGCAACTTCGCGAGCTGAACGCTGACTGAAGGTTGTGAAAGATTACGGCGTTGCGCCGTACGCGTGACGTTTTGCTCGGCGAGCAGGACATCCAGCGTCAGCAACAAATTGAGATCCAAACGGCCGAAATTACTCATCGCTATACCTGCTATATGATCAATTCATTTCAACTATACCTGACAACAACCTACTCTGCGTTTACCACTTAGCGGAGAATTCGTCATGAATGTATTGATCGTCTATGCCCACCCTGAATCACAATCACTGAACGGCTCGCTGAAAGATTTTGCGGTCAGTCATTTGCAGGCCGCCGGGCACAATGTGCAGATATCGGATTTGTATGCCATGCAATGGAAAGCCGCGCTGGATGCCGGAGATAACACCGAGCCTTCACCAGGGCCTTTTCAACCTTCGCAGGATTCACAGCGCGCTTACCAGAATGGCACGCAAAGCCATGACATTGCCGCCGAACAGGAAAAATTACAGTGGGCTGATACCGTGATATTTCAGTTCCCGCTATGGTGGTTTTCAATGCCCGCGATTATGAAAGGCTGGGTGGAACGCGTTTATGCCTACGGATTTGCTTACGGCGTCGGTGAACATTCCGACACGCACTGGGGCGACCGTTACGGAGAAGGCAAAATGGCCGGTAAACGCGCCATGCTGATGGTCACGACCGGTGGCTGGGAACCGCATTACAGTGCGCGTGGGATTAATGGCCCTATCGACGAGCTGCTGTTCCCGATCCATCACGGCATCCTGCACTATCCGGGCTTCAGCGTACTGCCGCCGCTGGTGTTCTACCGCACCGGACGCATGGATGAAACCCGCTATGCGCAAATTTGCGCGGAGATGTCTCACCGGCTGGATACATTAGAAAGCGCGACACCCATTTCATTCCGCCAGCAGAATGGCGGCGATTACGCTATTCCGTCACTGATATTGAAACCGGAAATTGCGCCGGAGAAAAATGGGTTTGCGGCGCATTTGAAATAACGATCTGAGAGAATTTCAGGCATAAAAAATGCCAGTGGATAATTTAATCACACTGGCGTTTTGTGGATTTTAAATAGCAGATGTCTCTAAAACTTATTCCCATTTGATCGCTATTTTCTCAATGCGCTTTGCCGTTTTTGGCTAAATACATGGCGTTGTCGGCATATTCGAGAAGCTGACGTTCATCGTTACCATGCTCCGGATAGAGTGCGATTCCGATACTGGGCGTGATGGTCAAACTGTGGCCTTCCAGGGTAAAAGGAGGATTGAAAGCGTCACGGATTTTTTCTGCTACCCGAGCAGACGCGGGTAAGGAAACCCCCTGAAGCAAAACCACAAACTCATCGCCGCCGACACGAGCGACGGTGTCCGATTCGCGCACACACAACTTCAGGCGCGCAGCGGCCCCCTGCAGCAGTAAATCCCCAATACCATGGCCAAGCGTATCGTTAACCTGTTTAAATTTGTCGAGATCAATGTACAACAGCGACAACTGACCTTGCTCCCGACGTGCTGTTGAGAGCGCGACTTTCAGGCGGTCATGTAAAAAACCCCGGTTCGGGAGGTCGGTCAGTGGATCATACTGCGCCATATACTGCAGCCGAGCCTGCATTTGCTGACGCTCAATGACAGTCGCAATTTGAGTCGAAACGAACTGCAGCAACTCCTGATCCTGTTCGTTGTAGCACACACCCCCTGGGTAGCTTTTGACCATAAGCACGCCAATCGTGCCCTTATGCGACTTGAGCGGAACACCCAGCCAGCAGAATGGATTCATGCCAAAAGAGACCCGCAATTCTTCCATGCGGGCAACCATCGTTTCAGGTGTGAGCAGCAGCGGCAGACCGGTATGAATAATCTCTGCGTAGAACGTACCTGGGATCAGGGTAAAGGGGTCTGGCCTCGGCAGAAACTGATCCACATGATAAGGGAAGCTAAGTTTACCGGTTTCATCATCGTAGAGCGTCACCGAGAAATTATCGACGGGCAGCAGCGTGCCGACGATCTCATGAATGCGCTGGAATAACTTGAGTAAATCTTCGGCGGTATGTGCAGCTTCAGAAATAGAATAAAGCGCAGACTGCAACAATTCGGATCGTTTGCGTTCGGTAATATCTCGGGCAACCCCAATGCGCAATTGATCAGCCGGTGACCAGCGTGCCGTCCACATGATGTTGACTACTTGTCCATTCTTATGAATGTAACGGTTCTCAAAATGAAACTGAGGATTGCCAGACATGATCCCCACCACCGAGTTTCGGGTTATTTCCCGATCTTCAGGCAGCATCATGTCAAACATGTTTTTGCCGATCATTTCTTTCGGCGTATAGCCAAAGATACGTTCGCATGATGCACTCGCAAAAACGATATTGGCATGGGCATCAACCGCAAAAACAGCATCCATCATGAGATCAATAAAACTGGCCAACGGCGCGTGAGGATTCGATTCCATAGAGAAACTATAAGGCCTGAATATAAGAGTGAGTACGACTACCTTTACGATAGATATCCGTCGTCCATTAGCACTGCATCGTTTTGCACCACCGGTTAAAGATAGTACAGGTACAGTTGAATAAACTCAGGAAAGAATCACATGATAAGGTTGAAACAGCCGTCTGATATCTGACAGATATCAAAAAGCCCGCAGTTACGCGGGCTTAGAGGTGTTTATTGCTTTAACGTGCAGGCTGTTGCCAGACGCGAAATCATTCCCACTCAATCGTTGCCGGTGGTTTGCCCGAGATATCATAGACAACGCGGGAGATACCGTCGACTTCGTTGATGATGCGATTGGAGCAGCGGCCAAGGAAATCGTACGGCAGGTGTGCCCAGTGCGCGGTCATGAAATCGATGGTTTCTACTGCACGCAGGGAAACGACCCAGTCGTATTTACGTCCATCGCCCATCACACCAACGGAGCGGACTGGCAGGAAGACGGTGAAGGCCTGGCTGACCTTGTTATACAGGTCGGCTTTATGCAGTTCTTCGATGAAGATAGCATCGGCGCGACGCAGCAGGTCGCAGTACTCTTTCTTCACTTCGCCCAGCACGCGAACGCCCAGACCCGGGCCCGGGAACGGGTGACGGTAAAGCATGTCATACGGCAGGCCGAGTTCCAGACCGATTTTACGTACTTCGTCTTTGAACAGTTCTTTCAGCGGCTCAACCAGACCCAGTTTCATTTCTTTCGGCAAACCGCCCACGTTGTGATGCGATTTGATCACGTGCGCTTTACCGGTGGCCGAGGCTGCGGATTCAATCACGTCAGGGTAGATGGTGCCCTGCGCCAGCCATTTCACTTCATCCTGCTTGCAGGCTTCTTCATCGAACACTTCAACAAAGACGCGGCCGATGATTTTACGTTTGGCCTCAGGTTCATCAACGCCTGCCAGCGCAGACAGGAAGCGCTCTTCCGCAGCGACATGAACGATGTTCAGACCGAAACGGTCACCGAACATTTCCAGCACCTGATCTGCTTCGTTAAGACGCAGCAGACCGTTATCGACGAATACGCAAGTCAGACGGTCGCCAATGGCGCGGTGCAGCAACATGGCGGTCACGGAAGAGTCAACGCCACCGGACAGGCCGAGGATCACATGATCGTCGCCAATCTGCACACGCAGACGTTCAACGGCATCTTCAATGATTTTTGCCGGCGTCCACAGGGCTTCGCACTCGCAGATATCCATGATGAAACGTTCGAGCATACGCAGGCCCTGACGGGTATGCGTCACTTCCGGGTGGAACTGCACACCGTAGAAGCGTTTTTCTTCGTTGGCCATAATGGCAAACGGGCAAGTCTCAGTGCTGGCAACGGTCACAAAATCAGACGGGATGGCCGTCACTTTATCGCCGTGGCTCATCCAGACGTCGAGCAACGGTTTGTTGTTCTCACTCAGGGCATCCTGAATGTCACGGATCAGCGCGCTTTCAGTCTGAACTTCAACCTGCGCATAACCAAATTCGCGCTCGTTAGAGCCTTCAACATGGCCGCCTAACTGCATCGCCATGGTTTGCATGCCGTAGCAGACGCCCAGAACCGGTACACCGGCTTCGAAGACATAGTCTGGTGCACGCGGGCTGTCATGCTCGGTAGTACTTTCCGGGCCGCCGGACAGGATGATCCCGTTCGGATTGAATTCGCGGATTTGGGCTTCGGTTACGTCCCAGGCCCAGAGTTCGCAATAGACACCCAGTTCACGCACGCGGCGCGCAACAAGTTGGGTGTACTGGGAGCCGAAATCGAGGATCAGGATACGGTGCTTGTGAATATTTTCGCTCATGAGGGGGCGTTTTCCAGAAAGCAATAAAAGCGTTAAAACAACAGGTTAAATTTTCTAACAATCTTAAAAGCAGACAGCGAGCCTTTAGCTCGCTGTCTTTAGGGTCAGGATCCCATGCGGTAGTTCGGTGACTCTTTGGTAATCGTCACGTCATGTACGTGGCTTTCCTGGATCCCGGCACCGCTGATGCGGACAAACTCAGCCTTGGTGCGCAGGTCGTCGATGGTAGCACAACCGGTCAGCCCCATACAGGAGCGCAGACCGCCCATTTGCTGGTGGATGATCTCTTTCAGACGGCCTTTATACGCCACACGACCTTCAATACCTTCCGGTACCAGTTTGTCAGCAGCGTTATCAGTCTGGAAGTAACGGTCTGAAGAGCCTTTGGACATCGCGCCCAGAGAACCCATGCCGCGGTAAGATTTGTATGAACGGCCCTGATACAGCTCGATTTCGCCCGGAGATTCTTCAGTACCCGCCAGCATCCCGCCGACCATCACACAGCTTGCGCCGGCAGCGATAGCTTTTGCGATGTCGCCGGAGAAGCGGATACCGCCGTCAGCGATAACCGGAATACCGGTGCCTTCCAGCGCTTCAACCGCGTCAGAAACGGCGGTAATTTGCGGAACACCCACGCCGGTCACGATACGGGTAGTACAGATGGAGCCAGGACCGATACCGACTTTCACCGCGCTCACGCCTGCTTTCGCCAGTGCCAGAGCACCTGCGCCAGTTGCAACGTTACCGCCAATGATTTGCAGATCCGGGTATTTCGCGCGGGTTGCGCGGATACGTTCCAGAACGCCTTCGGAATGGCCGTGAGAAGAGTCGATCAACAGAACGTCAACACCGGCAGCAACCAGCGCATCGATACGTTCTTCGTTGCCCGCACCTGCGCCAACCGCTGCACCGACGCGCAGGCTGCCCTGCTCATCTTTACAGGCATTCGGTTTACGTTCGGCTTTCTGGAAGTCTTTTACGGTGATCATACCGAGCAGATGGAATTGCGCGTCAACCACCAGCGCTTTCTCTACGCGTTTTTCGTGCATTTTTTGCAGCACGACTTCGCGGGCTTCGCCTTCTTTGACGGTGACCAGACGTTCTTTCGGCGTCATGACCGCAGTGACAGGCTGTTCCAGATCGGTCACGAAGCGCACGTCACGACCGGTAATAATACCGACCAGTTCGTTTTCTTCAGTCACGACCGGATAACCGGCAAAACCGTTAATTTCAGTGAGTTCTTTAACCTGACGCAAAGTGGTCGATGGCGTGACGGTTTTAGGGTCAGCAACAACGCCGCTTTCATGCTTCTTCACGCGACGGACTTCTTCCGCCTGACGCTCAATAGACATGTTCTTGTGAATGAATCCGAGGCCGCCTTCCTGCGCCAGAGCAATCGCCAGATTCGCTTCAGTCACGGTATCCATCGCTGCGGACAGCATAGGGATATTCAGACGGATTTTAGCGGTCAGTTGAGTACCGAGGTCGGCAGTATTAGGCAAAACTGTGGAGTGGGCTGGAACAAGGAGAACGTCGTCGAACGTTAGTGCTTCTTTTGCGATACGTAGCATGGGCAATATCTCACCAAGGTGGATGCGGAAAAGATAAAATATTGCAGCGGGAGTATACAGGTGAGTAGGCATTTCGACCAGAACTATTTCAAAAACTTCTTGATTACCTTTTGCGGGCATGTAGTATCGTTCGATTAAGTCTCTGTTTTTGAATTTGATCTGGATCACATGTCGCTACCTTCTTCGCCTCCTATTTTTACCGTAAGCCGCCTGAATCAGACGGTCCGACAGTTGCTGGAAAACGAAATGGGTCAGGTCTGGCTCTCCGGTGAGATTTCAAACTTCTCTCAGCCGTCCTCCGGCCACTGGTATTTTACGCTCAAAGATGACCGCGCTCAGGTCAAATGTGCCATGTTCCGCAACACGAATCGCCGCACAACGTTCCGCCCGCAAAATGGCCAGCAGGTATTAGTCCGCGCGACCATTACGCTGTATGAGCCACGTGGCGATTATCAGCTGATTGCCGAAAGTATGCAGGAAGCTGGCGACGGTTTATTGCAGCAAAAATTCGATCTGCTGAAACAGCAACTGGCCGCCGAAGGTCTGTTTGATGCACAGTTTAAACAACCGCTGCCCTCGCCTGCTAAATGCGTGGGTGTGATTACTTCCGCCAGCGGCGCCGCGCTGCATGACGTGTTAAATGTCTTAAAGCGTCGCGACCCGTCGTTACCCGTCATTATTTATCCGACGTCAGTTCAGGGCGCGGATGCGCCGGGGCAAATCGTCCGCGCCATTGAGCTGGCTAACGCTCGGGAAGAAGTCGATGTCCTGATTGTCGGGCGCGGTGGCGGTTCGCTGGAAGATTTATGGAGCTTTAACGATGAGCGCGTGGCACGGGCGATTTTTGCCAGCCGCATTCCGATCGTCAGCGCCGTCGGCCACGAAACCGATGTGACGATTGCCGATTTTGTTGCTGATTTACGTGCGCCGACGCCATCTGCTGCTGCCGAACTGATCAGCCGCAATCAGCTGGAATTGCTGCGCCAGATCCAGTCGCAGCAGCAGCGCCTCGAAATGGCGATGGATTATTATCTCGCACAACTGACGCAGCGCTTCACGCGTCTGAATCACCGCCTGCAACAGCAGCATCCGCATTTACGTCTGGCGCGTCAGCAAACGGCGCTGTTCAAATTGCGCCGTCGTCTTGATGAAGCCATGCAAAACCAGCTGCGTCAGATGCTGCGCCGCACCGACCGTTTGCAGCAACGCCTCACACAACAGCAACCGCAGCCGCGTATTCACCGCGCCCAGCAGCGGGTTCAGCAGCTTCAGTACCGGCTGCAACAGGCGATGTCATCGCAACTGACCGAAAGCCGTCAGCGTTTCGGTACTGCCTGTACGCAACTGGAAGGCGTCAGTCCGCTGGCGACACTCGCCCGCGGCTATAGCGTGACGACCACGCCGCAAGGCGCGTTGCTGAAGAAAACCACGCAGACTGCACCGGGCGATACACTGAAAACACGTCTGGCCGATGGCTGGATTGAAAGTGAAGTGAAATCGATTGTGGTAGAGAAGAAGGTGCGTAAACGTGCGGTTAAATAAGCGTTAGGTTTCCCCCATCCTCCCCCTTCGCAGGGGGAGGAGATTGAAAAGCTTACAGATTATAGTTATTTGTCTTCACGCCATTCACCCAAACTTCACGCGGTTCGCTTTGCGGCAGCACAATGCTCAGGGTTTTCCACGCCGGTTTGAAATCGCCGCGCTGCGTCAGCGTGATGTTGATTCGCTGATCGTCACTGGCGATATCCCAGTTCAGCCACAGCGCATGATTCTGCTCCCAGCGATGGCTTTCGCCGTCATCTTCAAACAGCATGCCTGACGATGTCACCTGACCCGGTGCCGGATACACATGCAATTCACGCAGCATATCTTTACTGGCCTCAACATGCGCCAGACGGCAAGATTGCGGCAATGCAGCACCGGCGCGCACCAGCAGCGGCAATCTGTCCAGCGGTGCGTCGAGGGTGATTGTCTGCCCGCCCGCAAACCATTCGCCGGTATAGAAATCGCACCAGCCCATTCCGTTATCAGGCAGATAAACATTACGCTCACGCTGCCCCTCATCCACCACGCTGGCGACCAGCAAATCACGTCCCATCAGGAAGTCATCGGTTTCCGCGAAGGTGTTTTTGTCGTGCTCGTGGTCGAGGAATGTCGGGCGCAGCATCGGCTCGTCATCCGCATGAGCCTGCCACAGCAAGGTGTAGAAATAAGGCAATAAGCGATAACGCAGACGGATGGCATCACGAATAAGCGGCGTCACCTGCGGATACATCCACGGCTCATTCACCGTGTGATCATCATTCCAGGAATGAATGGTGAAACGTGGATGCATCACGCCGTTTTGCACCCAGCGGACAAACAGTTCGGCATCCGGCTTATCCCCTGAGAATCCGCCGACGTCGTGCCCGACGTTATACAAACCGGATAAACTCATACCAATCCCCATGCGGGTGTTGTAGCGCAGCGTCTGCCAGTTAGTGCGGTTATCACCGCTCCAGGTTTGCACGTAACGCTGCATGCCGGAACAGCCGGAGCGGGAAATCAGATACGGCCGGATTTCCGGCGCAAAGTTTTGCTGCGCTTCAAACGACGCACGCATCATCAGCAGCGGCATCACCGGACGGATATGTTTGATGGCGATGGATTTGCCGAAACCGTGGCAGCGCGCATCGCTGTCCCAGACTTCATACTCGTTGTTGTCATTCCACGTCGAGCCGATGCCTTTTTCAAGCAGCTGTTGTGTCACGCCTTTCTGCCACCAGCGCACAGCGGCCGGATGAGTGAAATCGAGGTGGGAACCTTCGTCATCCCAGAATACTGAGCGTTCCGGCACGTCGCTTTCGCTGTCACGGATAAATAAACCCTGCTCAGCAACCTGTTCATATTGCGGGTGATCCTGCAACAGGCAAGGTTTGATATTGGCCGCCAGACGGATACCAGCGTCAAGAAACGCTTTCGACATCACTTCCGGCTCAGGCACTTTGTCGTAGTTCCAGTTAAAGACGTAGCGCTTGTTGCCGATCGAGGTGTAACCCGATGATAACTGGAATGAATCACACGGAATTTCATGCTGTTCGCACAGCGTGATGAATTTCATCAGCTGTTGCTGGGCATCCGGCGCATCGGTGTAATACATGGTCGAGCCACTGTAACCGAGACTCCATTTCGGCCCAAAGGTAGTTTTACCGGTCAGGCGCACCAGCTTTTTGGTGACGTCGAGTGACGTCGGGCCGACAAACAGGTAGTAATCCAGATCGCCCGCTTCGGCACTGAAACGACGGTAAGGCAGATGGTAATTATCCAGTTCATTGCCGAGATCAAGCCAGACATTGCTGAGATTGTCGTAGAAAACGCCAAAACTGACACCATTGCGCCGCGTCAGGGTAAACGGGATATGCTTATACAGCGGATCGGTGCTGGCGGCGTTATAGCCCATCGCATCCAGATTACGCATTTCAAAGCGGCGGCCGCTACGGTTGAGATCACCGGCTTTCTCGCCCAGCCCGTACACGCCATCCTGCGCCTCACGCAGCTGATAGTGCGCCGATGCTTCGTTTTTCACGCCGAGCATATATGCACCGGTTTTCCGATCTTTTACCAGCGGCTGCCAGACACCGGCCTCATTTTTATATTCCCACTCCAGCCACAACGGCTGATGCACCGTGACGCGCAGCGCCTCAGTGGTCAGTGTCAGGCAATCGTCGCCCTGTTCGAGCTGATAGCCCGGCACTGAAAAACCTTCGTTGCTCAGACGGCCACGCCCTTCCCATGGTGCATCATTTTGTGGTGCGATACTCCAGGTACGATCCAGCGCAAGCTCGCCGTTTCGCTGGATGAATACGCGGATTAAACCCTGTTCCAGCACACGCAGAGAAAACAGATGTTTACCATCAACCCGCAAATCCACGCCTGCTTCATCCTGCCCGGCAAGCTCCCAGTGTTTTAACGTCTTCATAGACTCTCCCTTTTTGCCGGATTGCGGCGTTCAGCGATCAGAGCAACCAGGAAGACTGCGCCGATCAAATCAAAGAAACCCATCGCGATAAACAGCGGATTGAAACCCATTTTGTCGGCAACGGCGCCGATCAGCAGTGAAAACAGGAAACTGGCGATCCACGCCGAAGAACCGCGCATGCCGTTAACTGTCGCCACCTGGCTCTTATCGAATGTCTCCACCACGACGGCGCTCAGCATGCAGGAAATCACCTGATGACCGAAACCGCCGATGGAAATCAGGGCGATGGCGGCATACGGGCTTTGCGTCAAGGCGACCAGCGCCAGCGACAGCATCATAAATGCGCCGGTGACGGAGCTGGCGACGATGGAGTTAATGCGGGTGCAGCCAAACACTTTGCGGTACAACGTGGTGAGATAGCCGCTGGCAATACTGCCGAGGTCGGCGGCCAGGAACGGCAGCCAGGCAAACATCACAATGTGTTTTAAATCCATCCCACGTTCATTGGCGAGATACAACGGCACCCAGAAACTGAACACCGCCCACGCAGGCTCAGCCAGAAATGCCGGAATGGCGATACCGTAGAATTTCTTGTTTTTACAGACAATTTTCAGCGATTTGATAAACGGCAGACGCGTTTGTTGCGGCTCGTTATCTGAACGGATCAGCGCCAGTTCATCTTTGCTCAGGTTCGGATGCGTTTCCGGTGAATGGTAGAACTTCCACCACAGCAGAACCCACAGCATCGACAGCACGCCGCAGAACAGGAACGCACCACGCCAGCCAAATGACACGTGCGCGACCAGGATAATCGGCGGGGCCAGCATGGCACCAATCGAGAAGCCTACGCCTGCCCAGCCCGCGGCAACCGGACGCTCTTTACGCGGGAACCAGTCGGAAATCGCTTTGGCGTTGGCCGGAGTCGCCGCCGCTTCGGCACTGCCCATAAAGAAGCGCAGAACGGCGAGTTGGATCCAACTGCCCGCCCCTGCATGCAGCATACAAACCACCGCCCAGATTGAGGCGCAGATCAGAAAGCCCAGCTTCAGGCCAATTACATCAATCAGCCAGCCGCACAACGGCTGGAAAATGGTGTACGCCGCCTGAAACGCCGCGACGATGTAAGAATATTGTTCCGTGGTCATGTTCAGGCTGGTTTTCAGTTCAGCCGCCAGTAACCCCAGAGAATTTCGGGTGACGTAGTTGACCGTCACGCCGAGCAGAAACAGCGCCAGCATCCACCAGCGTAAAGCCTTTATCTTTCTGCGTCCTGCAACCGCAGCTGTCCCGGTATTTATTTGAATTGTCATGTCCGTTCTCCCACCCGTCGGCCTGGCCGCAGATGATGTGTCATGTGAGGTACTTCTGCAGAGTAGGCAGCCGGATTTGTGAGGGAAACGTGATTTTTTGCAAAAGCTTTCACGCTATAACTGCACGGGGAAGTCAGGGAGGATAAAAGCTCACGGGAAGCACATCTTCTGATATGAAAATTTTTGCATGGACGATTTTGAAGGAGATCACAGTTTGAAAGGAAAGTTAAATATCCAGCAAATTGCCGACCAGACAGGGTTGTCGATCAGTACCGTTTCACGGGTTTTAGCCGGAAAAAATAACACCAGCAGCAAGGCGCGCGACAGCGTGCTTGAGTGTGCCAAATCTCAGGGCGTTCTCGATGGCCTTTCCACCGGCAGGCTGATGCTCAACAACATTTTGATTTTCGCTCCCGCCCGCGCCTTTGATGTGCGCAGCGATATTTTTTACTACAAGGTGATCCAGGGCATTCTGGCTGCCACCGCCCATCATGAAGTGCGCGTCCGTTATTGTGCGATGGAAGAAGAAAACGCCGATGCTGCGCTGTTCATCGCCAAAATGACCGATCCGCAAACCGAAGCCGTATTACTGGTCGGTATCGACGATCCTCACATTCATCAATTGGCCGCTGACATGGGCAAGCCCTGCGTGCTGGTCAATTGCCATGACCGGCATATGCGCCATGACAGCGTCAGCCCCGATCATCAGACGATGGGCGATTTCGCCTGCGACTATCTCTTTTCTCAGGGCCACACACATATCGTGACCGTGCAGTGCCTGCGACGTCATACGATGGAACTTCGGCTCACGGGGATTAAACAGGCGTTCACGCGCCATCATCAGGTTTTCAGTGACAGCCAGCATTTGCTGAATACCTCAGGATTCGGTGCCCAGGAAAGCGAACAGGCGCTGCTGGAATTTCTGGATGCCTTGCCGCCCGGCCAGCCGCTGCCGACCGCAATCCTGGCCGGTGGCGATTTTATGGCTTCCGGCGTGGTAGCAGCGCTGGCTAAACGCGGCTTTTCCGTGCCCGGGGATATCAGCGTTATCAGCACTGACGGATTCAATCTTGCAGAAATTCACGATGTGCCGCTGACAGCGGTGCATGTGCCGCGCGATGAACTCGGTGCCGAAGCGATTTCCCTGTTGCAACGGCGCATGCTGCGCCCCGATGCGCCTCACACAACGCAGCTGTTGCAGGGAAAACTGGTGGTGCGCGAATCGGTCAGAAAAGCCAGCGGACGCGCTGTGATTTGTCATTCACATACGTTGTATGACCCGCAGCCGGACAGATAAATCTCATCTTTAACAGGCTTAACGCTCAGCAGTCCTATACTGACGGTGATGACTATTCATTAGCCGGCTTTCAGTATCAGACGGTCAGAACACCTTGTTTTCACCTTCGGGTGACTCTTGATAAGGAGATTCACGATGAATCACAGTTCAGCAAAGCGTTACAACAGCGTTATCCCGCCCTACATGCTTAACCGTATTATTGAACACGGTTCAGAGCCCCAGCGCAGATGTGCCAGACAGACGCTGGTACATGTGAATACCCTGATGGCACAGCCCTACGCCAAACCGCAGAAGATCGTGACAGCCAAAGCGGGTCAGGTTGAGCGTGATATTTATGACGCCAAAAATACCACCCGACTACCGGGGGAATCCGTGCGTAAGGAAGGTCAGCCAAGTAACGGCGATGTGTCGGTGGATGAAGCCTATGATTATCTTGGCGTGACCTATGATTTCTTCTGGCAGGCCTATCAGCGAAATTCCCTTGATAACAAAGGGCTGGCGCTTCTCGGCACGGTGCATTATGACAAAGGCTATCAGAATGCCTTCTGGAACGGACAGCAGATGGTGTTTGGTGACGGTGACGGCGAAATCTTTAACCGCTTCACGATTGCTATCGACGTTGTCGGGCACGAGCTTTCCCACGGTGTCACCGAAACGGAAGCAGGTCTGGAATATAACGGCCAGTCCGGCGCGCTGAACGAATCGATGTCGGATGTGTTTGGTTCGCTGGTGAAACAATTCCACCTGAAACAAACTGCCGATAAAGCCGACTGGATTATTGGTGAAGGTTTGCTGGCGAAAGGCATTAACGGTTCCGGCCTGCGTTCTATGTCTCATCCCGGCACCGCTTACGATGACCCGCTGCTGGGTAAAGATCCGCAACCGGCGGACATGAACGGTTATGTGAATACCCGCGATGACAACGGCGGTGTGCACATCAATTCAGGCATACCTAACCGCGCGTTCTATCTGGCAGCGACTAAACTGGGTGGTAACGCGTGGGAACGTGCAGGTTACGTCTGGTATGACACGGTTTGTGATAAATCCCTGCCCAAAAATGCAGACTTTGTCACGTTCGCCCAACTGACGATTCAGCATGCGGAAAAACGCTTTGACGCTTCCGTTGCACAAGCGGTTCGTGAAGCCTGGGAGCAGGTCGGAGTGATGTAAATGAAACCTTTAGATTCGCTGGAAAGTAATGCGGTCATTGAGATTTACCGCGAAGGCGGCATTGCGTTTATCCCGAAACTCAGCGGGCCGCGACGGGTCGAACTTTCAGGTATGAGTGATGATAAGCGGCGGGAAATTTGCCAGCTCATCAACAAAGCCCTGCCCTATGCTCAGGAAAAAGAAAACGCCGGTCATGGCGACCAGCGTTATTTCCGGCTGGAGATTTACTATGCTTCGCAAGCGCATTCGGCCAGCCTGGTGGTGATTATTCCTGAAACCGAAACGCCCGAGGAACTGGTGAATTTATGGAAGCAGGCTCCCCCTGACGATCACTCTGCGGAATAAGGCGAATACGTAAACCGTACCCTTTTTTTAGAAATCATCCCGTGCCCGTTTTGGCAGAAGTAATCGACCGCGCCGCAGGCTTTCAGCTCCTGCAACGGTTGCTGGCAATCCGGGCATAATGCGATTTGCTGATAGTCGCCATGGCTGGCGTCACAATGAAAGTGACCACTTACCCAGCTCATCGGCTGGCTGCAAACCGGACAAAGTGCATCCATCGTCTATCCCTCTAAATAACACCCAGCGTCCGCAGTAAATACAGACCCAGTGCGGTAGTGAAAAATGATCCGAGCGTGGTGACGGCAATAATATTCGCCGCCAGCGTCGCGTTGCCGCCCATTGCACGGGTCATCACGTAGCTGCCCGCTGCGGTCGGTGTGCAGGAAAAGAGAAATATAACGCCGAGCGCCGCGTCGCGAAAGCCAAACAGCCATGCCCCGAAGGTCATCAGCGCAGGCACAAATATCACACGTGACGCGGAAGACCAGGCTGCCACGTGAGAACTGCGGAACATCGCCTTCACGTCAAGACTGGCACCGGCACATAACATTGCCAGCGGCAGCGCCATCCCTGAAATAAACTCACCGGTGCTGGCAATGGTCGCTGGCATCGGTAAATGGCTGTACTTAAACGCCAGCCCGAGCACCAGACCAATAATCAGCGGATTGGTGATAATGCCGCGCAGAATCGGCTTCAGCCCGATGCTATTCCCCTGCCCGCCTTTCAGGCTACGGGTTAGCGTAATCACGGAAAGCACGTTGAAGAGGATCACTGTGACCGCCAGATACATCGACCCCAGCGCAATACCTTCGCTGCCAAAGGCCAGCGAGGCATAAGCAAGACCCGCGATGCCGGTATTGGCGCGGAATCCTCCCTGCACAAAAATACCGCGCTCACGCGGGTCTTTCACCAGTTTTATCGCCACCAGTTCCAGCAACAGAAATGAAGCGACGGTGCCAAGGCCACCATAAATGGCGAGCGGCAGATTTGAGCCTGAGGAATCATGCCCTTGCGCCACGCTGAAAAAAAGCAGGCAAGGTAAGGCGATATTGAACACCAGCCGGCTGGCTTTCTCGTTAAAACTGTCGTCCATCAGGCCAGTGCGGCGCAAAAACACGCCCAGCAGCAAGATCAATAAATTGGGAACCGTAACGCCAAACGCAAAACTCCAGGTCTGCCAGAACATCCAGCCAGCTCCTTGCGGGGAAATTAAGACGAAAAAAAGGGGTACATTTTCATGCACCCCATTCGTTTAGGATTTGTTTTTCAGGTGCTGCATCAGACGTCGGCGCTTGCGCTGCTGGTGAGGAGAAAGCGAGTTTTTCTTGCCTTCATACGGGTTCTCACCTTCTTTGAACTGAATGCGGATTGGCGTTCCCATCACTTTCAGTGAACGACGGAAATAGTTCATCAGATAGCGTTTATAGGAATCAGCCAGGTCTTTCACCTGATTACCGTGAATCACCACGATTGGCGGGTTATAACCCCCGGCGTGGGCATATTTCAGTTTCACGCGGCGACCATTGACCAGCGGTGGCTGGTGATCGTCAGCCGCCATTTGCATGATACGGGTCAGTAAGGAAGTGCTCACACGCGTGGTTGCACAGGTGTACGCTTCGTTTACTGACTCAAACAGGTTGCCAACGCCGCTGCCGTGCAGGGCAGAGATGAAGTGAATGCGGGCAAAATCAACGAAACCAAGACGCAGATCCAGCTGATCTTTAACCTGAGCACGCGCTTCTTCGCTCATGCCATCCCACTTGTTGACCACGATAACCAGCGAGCGCCCGCTGTTGAGGATAAAGCCTAACAGCGAGAGATCCTGATCGGAAATGCCTTCGCGGGCATCGATAACCAGCATCACTACGTTGGCATCTTCAATCGCCTGCAGGGTTTTGATTACCGAGAATTTCTCCACGGTTTCAGTCACTTTGCCGCGCTTACGCACACCGGCGGTATCAATCAGAACGTATTCACGCTCGTCACGCACCATCGGGATATAAATACTGTCACGGGTCGTGCCCGGCATGTCGTAAACCACGACGCGCTCTTCGCCCAGAATACGGTTAGTCAGTGTGGACTTACCTACATTCGGACGTCCGACGATAGCCAGTTTGATTGGCAGAGACTGCGGGTCGAAATTATCTTCTTCGTCTTCAGGGATTTCATCACCGGTGGCTTCCTGCTCGGCCCAGTAAGCTGCGTTAGCTTCTTCCTCGGTCAGTTCGACTTCTTCCGGCTTTTCACCCACGAACGGGATCAGTACGTGTTCGATCAGTTGCGTCACGCCACGGCCGTGTGAAGCCGCGATAGCATACACATCGCCCAAACCGAGTGAGTAGAAATCACCGGTTGCGCTGTCCGGATCCAGCCCGTCAGTTTTGTTGGCGACCAGGAAAGTGGCTTTTTCACGGCTGCGAAGATGCTGGGCAATGCCCTGATCGGCAGGCATCAGGCCCGCGCGCGCATCCACCATGAACAGCACGATATCCGCTTCTTCGATAGCCAGCAGAGATTGCCCTGCCATGCGGGTTTCAACGCCATCTTCGGTACCGTCAATACCGCCGGTATCCACGATGATGAATTCATTACCCTCAATTTCGGCACGACCATACTTGCGGTCACGCGTAAGCCCCGGGAAATCCGCCACCAGCGCATCACGCGTCTTGGTTAAACGGTTAAATAAAGTGGATTTACCCACATTCGGGCGCCCAACAAGCGCAACGACAGGTATCATTTTGAAGCCTCAGTGTTTTTATAGGTGGTGCTAAACGCAAATAGCTGGCCTGCTGAATTTCATTGCAAACCACTATAATTCAATTTGTTACAGCGTAATCTCTCATTTGGGATTACGCGGATTTCAGAATACGAAACGGCCCCTGAGCAATTCAGGAGCCGTTTTAAAGCCCGGGGTCAACCGACCTCAGGGCCAGATGCCGGTCGCAGTATTAGCGGGTGAAGGAGTAAACCTCGCCACCTTTCGCCTGCACAACCAGCTTGTCGCTTGCCACAATCGGCGCACTCAGGAAGCCATCGCTGTCGACTTTCTGCTGAGCAACAAAACGACCATCAGTGGTGTTGATCCAGTGCAGATAGCCTTCGGAATCGCCGACCACAATGTAACCATTATACAGCACCGGTGCCGTCAGGTTACGGTGCAGCAACTCACTTTGGCGCCACACGCTGACACCACCCTGAGTATCGAGCGCCATCACGCGGTCATCCTGGTCAACCATATAGATATGGCCTGCGTCGACAATGATGTCATTCACAGAACCAACATCACGTTTCCACATAATCTGACCTGAACGCAGATCCATCGCCACCAGATTGCCATTGTATGCCAGCGTATAAACAACGCCATCAACAATAACCGGCGTGGTATCCACATCGCTCAGACGGTCGATTTCAGTCGTACCGGTAGTCTGAGAAATACGTTGTTGCCAGATCAGCTGACCTTCTTTCATCAGTACAGCACTGACGCGGCCATTATCACCACCGACGATTGCAGCACCAAAGGCTACTGCAGGCGCTGATTCACCACGCAGAGACAGCGTTGGCATATCGAGGTTAGCGGTCCATTGAATGGTACCGTCGGATTCATTCAGACCCTGCAACATACCATTGCCGGTGTGAACCAGAACCAGACCATCGCTGACAACCGGACGGGACAATGCTTCCCCCGCCACTTTGGTCTGCCAGGCGATTTTACCATCAGTGGTGTTCAATGCATAAACGATAGCTTTTTCACTGCCAACGTAAACGTGATCACCTGAAACTGTCAGGCCGCCAGACAGCTGTGCAGAAATATTTCGGGAGAGGAAGCCGGTCTTTTCAGACAGGTTGACGCTCCATTTTTCTTTACCACTGTCAGCGTCGAGTGCTTTAACCAGACCAAAACGGTCAGCCGCAAAAATGGTGCTGTCCTGCCAGGCCGGACGCAGATTGGAGTAGAATTCGCCAATGCCGTCGCCTACGGATTTGCTCCACACTTGCGTCGGTGTGAATTGGTTCTCAACTTTTGGCAGAGGAGACATTTTGACCACGTCTTCTTCGCTGTTAAACAATGAACAGCCACTTAGCAGGGCAACAGAAACCCATCCTACCAAGAGTGTTTTACGCAATTGCATCGGGGTTCCCCTTAGCTGGCTAAGTTGTTCAATTTCATACGCAGCACGGTTTGCAGCGTTTGAGAGGGTTTAGAATCAAGTCCTTTGCTGTAGGCTTCACGAGCACCTTTTGCATCGCCTTTGGCAAGCAAAACATCACCACGGATGCCTTGTTGCATAGCCGTCCAGCCTTCACCCTTCACGCCGTCTAACGTTTTGAGTGCATCATCAAATTTGCCTTGCTGCATCTGGACACGCGCCAGACGTAAGTTCACCAGCGAACGTAAATTATCTTCTTTGGCCTGACCTTGCGCCTGCACTAATTGCTTTTCAGCATTGGCGAAATCACTGGTTCCGACAAAATGATCAGCCAGTTGCAGGGCGGCAAATACGCCGTAATTATTGTCATTGCTCTGAGCAAATTTTTCGAGATCAGCCACGCCTTTCGCGTTATTGCTGGTCAGCGACTGATTAGCTTGCTGGAAAGACGCAGAAGCTTCCGTCAGGGCAGAGTCCTGGTGACTCTGCCAGAAACGCCAGCCGCCCAGGGCTGCAATACCCAGAACAACGCCGATGGCCAGCGCTTTACCGTTTTCGGCAAAGAAGCGACGTACAGCATCAACCTGTTCATTCTCAGTGGTATAGACTTCCACAGTGTCCTTCTCCTTAACCCAACATCGAAGCCAGACGCGCGACGATTTCGCTTTGCGCCAGCGTTTCTTGCGTTCCACTCTGCAGGTCTTTTACGACGACCTGCTGGTTAGCGACTTCAGTTTCGCCTAGTACCAGGGCAACACGCGCACCCCATTTATCAGCACGGGCGAACTGTTTCTTGAAATTGCCGCCACCGTAGTTAGTCATAACTTTCAGCTCAGGCAGCGCATCACGCAGTGTTTCAGCCAGTTGCATAGCCACGCTTTGCGTGCCAGCACCGGATGAGATCACGTAGGTGTCGACGGTTGCCGGTGCTTTGAAGTCCGGGTTTACGGCCTGAACCAGTAATACCAAACGTTCCAGCCCCATGGCGAAACCGACACCCGGTGTTGCACGACCGCCCAGTTGTTCGACCAGACCGTCGTAGCGGCCACCCGCACACACAGTCCCTTGTGAGCCTAAGCTGCTGGTTACCCATTCGAACACGGTGCGGTTGTAATAATCCAGACCGCGCACAAGTCGCTGATTAACCGTATATGGGATACCAGACTGCTCTAAAAGTTCACACAGACCTGCAAAGTGTTCTCTTGATTCTTCATCAAGATAATCACCCAGCTCCGGTGCATCATTTAATAACGTCTGAATATCGGGATTTTTGGAGTCCAGAACACGCAGCGGATTGCTGTACATGCGACGTTTACAGTCTTCATCCAGCTTGTCTTTATGTTGCTCAAGGAAAGCCACCAGCGCATCACGATAGTCCGCGCGGGCTTCCAGTGAACCGATAGAGTTCAGTTCCAGCGCCACGTGCTCAGAAATCCCCAGCGCGCGCCACCAGCGGGCGGTCAGCAGAATTAATTCGGCATCAATGTCCGGCCCTTGCAGACCAAAGACTTCTACACCCAACTGATTGAACTGACGATAGCGACCTTTTTGCGGGCGTTCGTAACGGAACATCGGACCGATGTACCACAGACGTTGTTCCTGATTGTACAGCAGACCATGTTCAATACCGGCGCGCACGCAGCCCGCCGTACCTTCCGGACGCAGCGTCAGGCTTTCGCCGTTGCGGTCTTCAAAGGTATACATTTCTTTTTCCACGACATCAGTCACTTCACCGATAGCGCGTTTAAACAATGGGGTCTGCTCTACAATCGGCATACGGATTTCACTGTAGCCGTAACTGCCAAGCACTTGTTTCAACGATCCTTCAATACGTTGCCACAGGGCTGTGTCTTCTGGCAGGTAGTCGTTCATGCCGCGAATGGCCTGGATATTCTTTGCCACGTCAGTTCTCTATCGTTTTATAAAAAATGAACCCGATTATAGGGGCTTTGTGGCTTGTGGTTCAACGCACAGACGCCATTACCCCAGTCGGGTTCAATATAATAATGCAGATGTACGCTGACACCTGCAACCGATGTTACTTTTCAAGATGATTGATAACGATACGTTTACTCTCATCCATAATCGCCGCTTTGGCGCGAATTTTTGCTTCTAACTGGTCGATCATATCATTGTTATCAAAACGCTCTCTCTGACGGACACCGTCTTCATAGAAACCGCTTTTGTTATGACCGCCGGTGACGCCCATGGTAGAAACCAGCGCTTCGCCCGGACCGTTAACCACACAACCAATGATCGAAACGTCCATTGGCGTGATGATATCTTCCAGACGTTGTTCCAGCGCATTCACGGTACCGATGACATCAAACTCCTGACGCGAACAAGTCGGACAGGCAATAAAGTTGATACCACGGGAACGGATACGCAGTGATTTGAGGATATCGAATCCGACTTTGACTTCTTCAACCGGATCAGCCGCCAGCGAAATACGCAGCGTGTCGCCGATACCTTCTGAGAGCAGCAGGCCCAGACCAATGGCTGATTTAACGGAACCTGCACGCAGGCCACCGGCTTCGGTAATTCCCAGATGCAGAGGCTGAACAATTTGCTTAGCCAGCAGGCGGTAGGACTCAACAGCCAGGAAAACGTCAGAGGCTTTTACGCTGACTTTGAACTGGTCGAAGTTAAGACGGTCAAGAATATCAACGTGGCGCATCGCCGATTCCAGCAGCGCTTGCGGCGTAGGTTCGCCGTACTTTTCCTGAATATCTTTTTCCAGAGAGCCGCCGTTCACACCGATACGGATAGGAATATTTTTGTCGCGTGCGCAATCCACCACGGAGCGGATGCGGGATTCGTTACCGATGTTACCTGGATTAATACGCAGGCAATCTACGCCGTATTCTGCAACCTGCAGGGCGATGCGGTAATCGAAATGAATATCAGCGACCAGCGGGACATTAACCTGCTGTTTGATAAGTTTGAATGCTTCTGCCGCATCCATGGTTGGCACAGAAACGCGAACAATGTCGACACCGACGCGTTCCAGTGATTTGATCTGTGCGACTGTCGCCGCGACATCTGTGGTGCGAGTGTTGGTCATCGATTGCACCGCAATCGGTGCTCCGTCACCTACAGGCACCTTGCCGACATAAATCCGGGTTGATTTGCGACGGGTAATGGGTGCTTGGTTATGCATTACTTCACTCTCCATCGTTGCAATCGTCTGACAAACTGCCGATTACTCGGCAGCTAAGGTCAGGCGCGCAACACGGCTTGATTTTACAAAACGACTTAAATCAACCGGCTTGCCCTGGAATTGGATATCCACCGCCCCCGGCGCACCGATTTTCAGTTTATACGGCGCAGTGCCCTTCACGCTGAAGGTCTCTCCGCCTTTCTTCATGCCGCTGAACAGGGTTTTCCCTGATGCGTCATCAATCTGGAACCAGCAGTCAGCTTTAAAGGTAAAGGTCACCGCTTGTGGATCCGCACCTGCTGCCGCAGTTTGTGCATCACCGGTTGGTAGACCGTTTTCAGCAGTTGCAGGCTGACTGGTTGAAACAGCGGCAGGCGCTTGCTCCGCTGGCGTACCTGATGCTGCCGGTGCGTTGCTTGCTGCTGCGCCCGGTGCGGTATTCAGCGGGATAGAATTCTGCGGCTGTGTTGTGTTTGCAGCAGGAGCCGGGTCAGAAGAAGTATCTTCTGTTGTCGGTGCAGAATTCGCATTGTCGCCCAGAGGAATAGTTTGCCCCTGGCCGTTATCCTGATTCAGTTGTGCTGATGACTGATCGGCCATTGTTGCGATTTCCTGCTGTTGCGCCTGATGATTTTGCCACCACCATGCACCGGTCAGGCCAATCACCACAAACACCACCAGCCAGGTAAAGCCCATCAGCCAGCCATCGCGTTTTTTGCGAGACTTACCGAGAGAGAATCCCTGCATTGAAGCCACTTTAGGCACTTTAATCGGCGCTTGTTTACCGATCAGACCTAATAATTCTTCTTCCGGGACATGAACCAGTTTTGCATAGGAACGGAGGTAACCACGCAGGAAAGTCGGCGCAAGATCGGCCGGCGTCGTTTCTTCTTCGATTTGGCGAATAGTTGAGACTTTCAGACACAGGCGTTCTGCAACAGCCTGATGACTAAGACCTAACTGTTCACGAGCCTGACGCAGACGTTCGCCTGTAGTCAGTTTTGCATTATTTTCTTGAGGGGCTTCAGTATTCATTGGCTAAGAACTGCTGGTACTGTTTAGATTGTGGATAACTACGCGCAAGTTGCTTACCGTAGCGTTGAACGCTATCCGGGTTGCCCGCTAACGCAGCGAATCGAATTTGTAACATGAGGCTGTCGGCAGTGGCTGGCAGAACATGTTGATATACATCCAGTAATAGTTTCGCCTGAGCGCGGTTCCCTTCCCCAAATTCTTTGGTTGCCTCAGTCAGCAAGGGTGCGCCTTTATCGGGATCCACTTTCAATGCCCGGCTTAGTAACACTCGCGCTTCCTCATTCTGATTGGCCTTCAGAAAACAGTAGCCTGCATTTTCCAGACTGTCAGCAACCTGACCGTAATCAGGCGCATTAGCTGCGGCGCTAAACTGCTGTTGTGCGGGTACATACTGCCCTAAACTACACAAAAACGCACCGTAATTATTTAAGACCGTCCCATTTTGCGGCGCCAGCTGCAACGCTTGCTGGTAGCGGCTTTCCGCTGCTTTCTGATTGCCGTTTTTTTGCTCGTAAAGCGCCATGCCAAGCTGTGTCCGATAATCCTGCGGCGCACCGTCAACGGCTTTCTGCAGATTCTGCCTGGCCGCCTCCATGTTCCCCTGATTCAGGTACGCCATGCCAAGTTCGAGACGCGTTTGTGCTGCGCCGCTGGCCTGTTGCGTTTCTTTCGGTGAACTGGAACATCCCGCCAGTAAAGCCACAGTCATGCCTGCGGCGATCAGCATTTTCACACTGCCCTTCATTGCCATGCTTAATTCCCTTTACCCTGCCAGCGACAATAAAACAGCGGGCTTCGACGGAACACCGTGGCGAAGCCCATTGGGATCAGACGGCTTTTACGGAAATCTGTTGCTCGCCTGCCATTTTTTTCTTCAACGTACGTTTGGTACGGTCGATAACATCACCGGCCAGCTGACCACACGCGGCATCAATGTCATCACCACGGGTTTTGCGCACGATAACTGTAAAGCCATAATCCATCAGCACTTTAGAGAAACGATCAATACGGCTGTTCGAGCTGCGGCCATACGGCGCGCCCGGGAACGGGTTCCATGGGATCAGGTTGATTTTGCATGGCGTATTCTTCAGACGCTCAGCCAGTTCATGCGCATGCTCGGTGCCATCATTGATGTGATCCAGCATAACGTATTCGATGGTAACGCGGCCCTGATTGGCGTTGGATTTGCTAATATAACGCTCAACAGCGGCCAGGAAGGTATCGATATTGTACTTGCGGTTGATCGGCACAATTTCGTCACGAATGGCGTCGTTAGGTGCGTGCAGGGAAATCGCCAGCGCGACATCAATCATATCGCCCAGCTTGTCCAGCGCAGGGACGACACCCGATGTGGAAAGCGTCACGCGACGTTTTGACAAACCGAAACCGAAATCGTCGAGCATGATTTCCATGGCCGGAACCACGTTATTGAGGTTCAGCAAAGGTTCGCCCATGCCCATCATCACCACGTTGGTGATGGGGCGCGTACCGGCCACTTTCGCCGCACCGATAATTTTTGCCGCACGCCATACCTGACCGATAATTTCGGACACACGCAGGTTACGGTTAAAGCCCTGTTGCGCCGTGGAACAGAAAGTACATTCCAGTGCACAGCCGACCTGAGAGGAAACGCAAAGCGTCGCACGGTCGCCGTCCGGGATATACACGGTTTCAACCAGTTGTCCGCCCACCTGAATCGCCCACTTGATGGTGCCGTCAGTTGAACGTTGTTCTGACGCGACTTCCGGTGCACGAATTTCTGCAACGCGGGCCAGCTTTTCACGCAGCGCCTTATTGATATCGGTCATTTGCTCGAAATCATCGCTGCAGTAGTGATACATCCACTTCATGACCTGATCAGCACGGAACGGTTTTTCGCCCATGTTGATGAAGAACTCACGCATTTGCTTGCGGTTAAGGTCAAGAAGGTTAATTTTTGCGGCAGCAGGCACGACAGTATTCACGGCTTCTGCGGAAACAGCGTTATTTTCAGACAAAATTGGCTCGGACGTGTTGGATTCTAACATGATGAAAATGGCCTCGTTGTTACACGTTATGGCGTATTGGAAGTGCAGAGCCTGGCCCGAAAGGTAACGGCTGGCCTGCAAATAAAATTGCGCCCCGAAGAGGCTGGCTCATTCGGGGCGCAACATTGTACAAATTTTAGGGCACGGTTGCCATGTTTGGAAAGTACAGTTACAAAATTCTTGTGAATTTGCGGCTTATCTTCCAGCAACGGTGACTCAAAAATCTTAACGCGGGCAGATTTCGCTTTCGGTAAAGAAGTAAGCGATTTCGCGTTGTGCAGATTCTACAGCATCAGAACCGTGAACCGCGTTAGCAGTGAAGCTATCCGCGAAGTCTGCACGCAGTGTGCCAGCCAGTGCGTTGTCCGGGTTAGTGGCGCCCATGATGTCACGGTTACGCTGAACCGCGTTTTCACCTTCCAGAACCTGAACCATGATCGGGCCAGAGGTCATGAACTCAACCAGACCGTCGAAGAACGGACGGCCTTTGTGTTCTGCGTAGAAGCCTTCAGCTTGTTCTTTCGTCAGTTTCAGCATTTTAGACGCGATGATGGTGAAGCCAGCGCGTTCGAAACGTGCGTAGATAGCACCGATGTCGTTGTTAGCTACGGAGTTTGGCTTGATGATGGAAAAAGTGCGTTCGATAGTCATGAAAAAACCTCTGTCTGACTTTTATAGGTAGGGCCGGTTAATTTAATGTTATACCTGCCGTAAAATGGCGGTGATTATAGGGAGCGAAGTTACGATTGCCTACCCGAATCACAACATTTAATTAAAAAAATGTGTGATTAATTCACTATCGAACCTAAACCACCTATTTCCCGCAAACAAAACAGGGGCAAAACGGTGCTTTCCCCTGGTGTCCTCTCACTTTTATGCCTGTCCTGACGAAGGAATAATATTGCGCAACCAGCTTCCCCACTTGCGCTGATAGAACGGCTGGGTGTGGCTGATCAGATAATGGCTGATGCCACGCTCTTTTTCAGAAACGATACAGAAATCCACCGGACGCTCGTCGGGAGAGGTTTCACTCGCCACATTCCCTGCCTCGCGGATCAGCGCGTCAATCTCCTGCTCATCACCGTCCGCTTCGACGCCAATCAGCAGGTTTGGCTGTTCATCCACGGCTTTATCGTGGATCAGCGCCATAAATGCACGGCGCACCGGTTTCTTCTGAGTGAAAAGCGTGGTGAGCGCGTCGATCATGGCGGAAGGATACTCCTCCGGCTGGCCGATCAGCAGCTGACTTTCTTTATCCAGCACCAGCTCAGACGGCGCATTTAACCCGCCATTGCTCAGCAACAGCGTGACCTCGTTCGGGGTGAATTCCTTGCCGTACTCCGACTTCGGATTCAGAAACAACGCCTCCCCTTGTGTCATTTCAAACAACACGCGGGCAGGCAGCGCGACAAACGCCTGCTCATCCGGGCTTTCGCCGGCACTGGCTTTTTCCAGAACCTCCACAGAGGAAAAGAAAGGAATGATCGAGCTGCCGTCCTGTTTTTCCCAGTGCAAAACATTCAGTTCACTGCCTGCGGTAATCGCCACACTGCCCTGCTTTTCAGCGTCATCCTGCCCTGCATCACCGAGCACAAACACGGTGGACTCCAGCAAAGTTTGATAAAACGCCGGACGCCAGGCAGGCGCGGTGACAGACAGGCGGAGCAGGCGCTCCAGCTCGTTTTCACCGTCGGTCGCCGCCGCGCCGGCAGGGAGATGATCGTGTGGGACACTCATGGTTCTTAACTCCGCTAGTGGTATAAAACGGGGCGCCGTTAAGCGCCCCGTTGTGCTTCATGCATGCATTGCTTTCTAAAACTTACTTCGCCTTGGCTAACAGCAGGTTGGCGACGGTACGCACACCCAGACCCGTCGCACCGGCAGACCACTGATCCGCCGCGCTTTTGCGGTATGTTGCGGAACAGTCGATGTGCAGCCAGCCTTTCTTATAGTCAGTGACGAAATGAGACAAGAACGCAGCGGCAGTGCTCGCGCCCGCAGTGTGTGCAGGACCGGCAATGTTGTTCAACTCGGCAAAGTTAGACGGCAGATGTGAACGGTGGAATTCTTCCAGTGGCAGACGCCAGAACGGTTCGTGTTCGGCTTTCGCGCTTTCCAGCAGTTCGCCTGCCAGTGCATCGTCAAAGCTGAACAGTGCGTGATAATCGTTACCCAGCGCAGTTTTCGCCGCACCGGTCAGCGTGGCCGCATCAATGATCAGTTCAGGCTTTTGCGCAGAAGCGTCGATCAGGCCATCAGCCAGCACCAGACGGCCTTCGGCGTCGGTGTTCATCACTTCAACGGTTTTACCGTTGCGGTAGCGGATAATGTCGCCCAGTTTCAGTGCATTGCCGCTGACCATGTTATCCGCGCAGCACAGATACAGTTTCACACGTTTATTCAGACCGTTCGCCGCTGCCAGCGCCAGTGCGCCGGTCAGCGTGGCCGCGCCGCCCATATCCGCTTTCATGGAATCCATTGACGCGCTTGGCTTCAGGCTGTAGCCGCCGGTATCAAAAGTGATACCTTTGCCGACCAGACAGGCGTAAACCGGTGCATCTGCGTCGCCACCCGGGTTGTAATCCAGCGCCAGTAATACCGGCGGACGGTCAGAACCGCGACCTACGGTGTGGATACCCATATAACTTTGCTGACGCAGGTCGTCGCCTTTGGTGATGCGGTAGCTGACTTTTTCATTACCGAATTCACACATCAGATCAACCGCGCGGGTCGCCAGTTGTTCAGGGGACAAATCCTCTGCCGGGGTATTAATGGTATTACGTACCCAGTCGATGATTTTCAGCCGTTTTTTAAGCGTGTTCGCGTCATCTTCGGACAATTCTGCCCATTCAACGTTGCGTGTGCCTTTCGGGCCACGGAAGCCTTGCCAGAATGCCCAGCTATTTTCGAGATCCCAGCCTTCACCCGCCAGTTTAACATTTTTAACACCCTGACCGTCGATACGACGCGCGGCACGGGCAATGACCGTCAGCACATCGCCGCCATTCAAATGAATGGTCATACCGGCGGAATCGGTGCTCAATGTGGCTTTTTCGCCCCAGCGCGCATCAGCAGGCTGGGAAGAAAGGAATACGGACATTGCTTCATTGGTCGTGACTTCGGAACTCATAACAGCACTCCTGATGTTTTTTATCTTCAATGAATATTCATTTTCAATGACAGGCAAATCACCCTTTCATCGGGTGGCACTTCATTTCGTATAAACAGGTGGCAACTCACGCAGGCGGCGGACAGATTTCACCACCAGCGCAATCGCATAATCAATTTCTTCTTCTGTCGTCCAGCGTCCGAGAGAGAAACGCAGGGAACTGTGCGCCAGTTCTTCGCTTAATCCCAACGCACGGAGAACGTAAGAAGGTTCAAGGCTGGCCGACGTACACGCCGACCCTGATGACACCGCCAGATCTTTCAGTGCCATGATCAGGGATTCCCCTTCAACACCGGCAAAACTGACGTTGAGAATATTTGGCGCGGCATGTTTTGGTGCGCCGTTGAGAAACACCTGATCGAGTTGCTGAATGCCTTTCCATAAACGATCGCGCAGTTCGGTCAGTCGCGCGACTTCAACGATCATTTCCTCTTTGGCGATGCGATACGCCTCGCCCATTCCGACGATCTGGTGCACCGGCAAGGTACCGGAACGCATGCCGCGTTCATGGCCACCGCCGTGGATCTGCGCGTCAATCCGCACTTTCGGTTTACGGCTCACGTACAGCGCCCCGATCCCTTTCGGGCCGTAGATTTTGTGCGCGGAAAATGACATCAGATCAACCGGCAGTTCGCTCAGGTCAATGGCGATTTTCCCCACACTTTGCGTGGCATCGACATGGAAAAGAATGCCACGACTGCGGCACAGTTCGCCGATAGTCGCAATATCCTGCACCACACCGATTTCATTATTTACCTGCATGATGGACACCAGAAGGGTATCCGGGCGCAGCGCCGCTTCAATCGCCGCCGGAGGAATATAACCGTCAGGCTGCGGAGCCAGATACGTCACCTCGAAGCCTTCCGCTTCCAGTTGCGCACAGGTGTCCAACACCGCTTTGTGTTCCGTCTGGCTGGTAATAATGTGATTACCTTTCGTGCGATGCGCATGGGCTGCGCCTTTAATCGCCAGATTGTCCGATTCCGTCGCGCCCGACGTGAAGACGATTTCGCGCGGATCGGCATTGATCAGCTCAGCAATCTGGTTACGCGCCACATCCACTGCTTCTTCCGCCTGCCAGCCGAAACGGTGCGAACGGGAAGCCGGATTACCGAAAGTACCGTCCAGTGTTAAACACTGCATCATTTTCTGTGCAACACGCGGATCAACCGGCGTGGTGGCAGAGTAATCGAGATAAATAGGTAATTTCATGGCAGGTAAGCTCCGGACTGCGCGTTCGGCGTCGAACGATAGAATTAAAAACGACATCCAGTTTAAAACGGGTTCACAGATTCTTAAAAGGGAAATGACGCTTTGCGGGCACTAATCGGTAAGAATTGACGTCATAAAAGCAAAAGCCCGCGGAAATCTGCATTTCCGCGGGCTTTTTAAATCAGTTATCAATGCTGACTAAGCAATTACGCTCGTAAGTTCACATTAATCGTTTCGATTTGTCGGCCATTAGCAGGCTGACGACGGATTTCACCGTTCTGACGGTCGGCCACTTCCAGGATTTCCTGATTATTGACCAGCTCTGCCAGCGTAATATTGTTCAGGAAGCCGCTGATGCGTTCGCTCAGATCACGCCATAAGGTGTGAGTCAGGCAACGTTCGCCATTCTGGCAGCCTTCTTTACCCTGGCAACGGGTCGCATCGACAGATTCGTCAACGGCAGTAATCACGGCACCAACGGCGATATCACCAGAATCTTTACCTAACAGATAACCACCGCCCGGACCACGAACACTGGCAACCAGACCATTTTTGCGTAAGCGCGAGAAAAGCTGCTCCAGGTAAGAAAGGGAAATACCCTGACGCTCAGAAATGTCAGCCAGTGGTACTGGTCCTTCCTGGGAATGCAGTGCAACATCGAGCATAGCGGTCACGGCATAACGGCCTTTGGATGTCAGTCTCATAGCATGGTTACCTGTTTAAATGACTTAGAAATTCAATAGTGCGGAACATGCAAACGAGTCTGCCATTCCCGAGTAAAACAGTCAACTATTTAACCTAGTAATTTACTCAAGTATTACAGATCGGGCAGAACCGCACGATTTCTGTCATTTACTGATAATCGACAACCCTTTGATAAAAAGCCACAAACCGGTGTTTTATAATCAAATTCCGATACTTATTCTTTGCTGCTATGAGTCTTTTCAATCGACGTCAGGATACCGCGCAGGATGTTTAATTCCTGAGATTCAGGTCGTGCACGGGTAAACAGACGGCGTAATTTGCTCATCACCTGCCCCGGATGTGCCTGCCGAATAAAGCCGGTTTCCAGCAAGGTTTTTTCCAGATGCTGATAAAAACGTTCGAGATCGTCGACCAGCGGATACGGCGTTTCTTCGTATTCGATTTGCGGTTTTGCTGCTTCCAGTAAAGCCAGATGTGCGACGCGTACTTCATAGGCAATAATCTGCACAGCCATCGCCAGATTCAGCGAGCTGTATTCAGGGTTTGCCGGAATACACACGTGATAGTTACATTTTTGCAGTTCTTCGTTGGTCAGCCCGACGCGTTCACGGCCAAACACCAGCGCCACCGGCGCGGTTTGTGCGGCTTTCGCACTGTGCTCACCGCACTCGCGCGGTTCAAGCATCGGCCACGGCAGTGTGCGGGAACGTGCGCTGGTGCCGATCACCAGACTACAGCCAGCCAGCGCTTCATCAAGCGTATCAACAATTGTCGCGTTACCGATGACATCACTGGCTCCGGCAGACAAAGAGATTGCCTGAAAGTCAGGTTTTACCAGCGGATTCACCAGATAAAGGCTTGATAAACCCATGGTTTTCATAGCTCGGGCGGTAGAGCCCATATTGCCAGTGTGGGACGTTTCTACTAATACAATGCGGATATTGGGCAGCATAGGAACTCTTAGCCAGACGGAAAATCACAACAGCCTAACACAACGGTAGTTAATTTTCAGAACCCCTGCTATACTGCGCGCCGTTTCCCGTATTCCCGTTCTTTAACATCCTAGTTGGAAGATATCCATGCATCCGATGCTCACCATCGCCGTGCGCGCTGCGCGCAAGGCCGGTAACCTGATTGCCAAACATTACGAAACGCCAGACTCTGTAGAATCTACACAAAAAGGTACCAACGATTTTGTTACCAACGTAGACCGCGATGCAGAACACATGATTATCGATGTTATTCGCAAATCCTATCCAAAACACACCATCATCAGTGAAGAGTGTGGCGAGCTGGAAGGCGAAGACAAAGACGTACAATGGATTATCGACCCGCTGGATGGCACCACCAACTTCGTTAAACGCTTCCCACATTTCGCTGTTTCTATCGCCGTGCGCATCAAAGGCCGCACTGAAGTCGCGGTAGTTTACGATCCAATGCGTAACGAACTGTTCACCGCGAGCCGTGGTCAGGGCGCACAGTTGAACGGTTACCGTCTGCGCGGTACTAACGCGAAAGATCTCGACGGCACCATTCTGGCGACCGGTTTCCCGTTCAAAGCAAAACAACACGCAACCAGCTACATGAATGTGGTTGGCAAACTGTTCACCGAATGTGCAGACTTCCGCCGCACCGGTTCTGCTGCGCTGGATCTGGCCTACGTGGCCGCTGGCCGCGTTGACGGTTTCTTCGAAATCGCCCTCAAGCCCTGGGATTTCGCTGGCGGTGAACTGCTGGTTCGTGAATCCGGCGGCGTGGTGACTGACTTTGTTGGCGGCCACAACCACTTCTCGTCAGGCAACATCGTTGCCGGCAACCCACGCGTCGTTAAAGGTATTCTGATGACCATGCGTGATGAACTGAGCGAAGCGCTGAAGCGTTAATTCCGCTGAGTATCAGTTAAAAAAAACGGACGTCCTTTCGGGCGTCCGTTTTTTTATGTCTGTTGTTTATGTACAGGAGGTTATCCCCTGAATGGCCCGCCGGTTATCGGTGAAACATCACCGCCGCCGGTGCTGAAGAGCAAAATGCCCGCCACCAGCAGCACAATTCCGCCGGTCAGCGCCAGCAGTGACCAGGTGATCCGCTGCCACGCCGCAGGCGTGCGGGTTGCGCTTAGTTTCACTGCCAGCGCACGGCTATAAAACACCAGCACACCAATCAGCGAGACGGTCAGCGAGGTGCCGATAGCCATCGTAATGGCTGAAATCACGCCCCAGTTGTAGACGCCAATCACCTTGGAAAACAGCAATACCATGATCGCGCCGGAACACGGGCGTAATCCCATCGCCAGCACAATCGCCACCTGCGTGCGCAAATCTCCGCCCGCCTGAAGCTGCTGATCGTTTGGCACATGCTGATGGCCGCAACCGCAATGTTCGTCGTGGACATGCGTTTCATTGCCCATCGGCGACAGGCTGTGGATTTTCATGGCGTGAACCGGACGCAAACTGTTGATGGTTTGCCACATCCGTTTAAGCGCCCGCCAGCACAACAGCAACCCCAGCAACATCACCAGAATGAAACTGCCCCGCTCCATCCAGAAACTGCTCTGATGCAGCTGACGCGAAGACAGTTGCAGCACGCCGAGCACCACACTGACCAATAATATTGCCACCAGCCCCTGCACAATCGCCGACGCGAAGGTCAGCTTCAGGCTGTTTTTCAGTCGCGAAGGATGCGTCGCCAGATAGGTGGTGATAACGATTTTGCCGTGCCCCGGCCCGATGGCGTGGATCACGCCATAAATCAGGCTAAAACCGGCCAGCGTCATACCCGCCTGCATCGGATTTTCTTTCACCTGCCGCAGCAGACCCGCCAGTTCCTGATGTAACTCCCGCTGCCAGATAATGCTGCTGAGCAAAATACGCGGCCAGTAATGGATTAACAGGGAAGCGCCGCCCGCCAGCAGCAACAGAAATACTGCCAGCGGCCAGAGATCGCGCCAGGACAGGGTTTTCGATGGCGTGGAGATTAATGACATTCCAGCGTGACCTTCTGAGCAAATTGCTGACCAAGATCCATGTCTTCCGGCGGGGCATCAGCCTTATCGAGTGACAGGGCATAATTTTGCAGCGAAGCATCCGGTTTCGGCGTAAACAGCGCCAGCGTACAGCGTTTTTCCAGCGCCGGTGGCAGATGCAACGCGGTTTTGTCTTTATAGGTCATATCGACAAAATACGAAGGATCAAAAGTGGAGAATTCCATCGGTTTGCCTTCCAGCCCTTGCGGTTTGGCCAGCGGCAGGACGAATTCCAGCACTGCCTGATCGCCCTTACGGGAAAGCTGATATTCACTGGGCAGATCCAGATATTTCACCGGTTTTCCGTCGCGATAGAAATCCGTGAAGTAATGCTGGCTCAGCACCCGCGCCATGACTTCGGCCGCCAGTTTCTTCCAGATATCAGACCCCGGTTTGGCGTTCTGTGCGTCGTACAGCAAATCTGCCGAGGTGATTTCATCCATCGTCCAGACCATTTTCAGCCCGGTCAGCGAGGTTTCATTCGCCACCAGCGTGGTCTGCATATCAATAAAACTGTGCGGGTGCGCCAGCACCGTTGCGGGCAGACAGAACAGCGCAACGCCCAGCCATTTGGCGTAACGGGAGAAAGGCCGGTTCCGGGCCTGGTGTAACGTCATTTCCATATCAGGCGCCATTATATTGTTACTAAGTAACAGTATTTTGCTGTGCATTTAACCGGTCGTCAAAAATATCTGTGATCTGAGTTGTAAGCCGGAGTAAAAGCCAATCCCCGCGCCTTATTGCGGGCATTCGCTTTGCTATGCTTGACTAATAATTTCAGGCGATACCTTTTCGGCAGGTGATATGAATCCAGAAAAACAGCCCTCCCCTGCGCTTTCCGCTACGCAACGCCGTTGCCACGTGTTGCTGATGCTGTACGCGCCGCTGACGGCGGTTCAGCTGGAGATCATCAGCGAAATTAACGGCGTCGGGCTAGATATGACGTGGGAAGATCTGGCGGAAGTGACCTGCGAAATTCAGCGGATCCACCAGCTTGATGTGCTGCAGTACAGCGAAAAAGAATGCCGCATTCAGGGCGATACGCTCGCTCAAAGGCTGTGTTTATTTCAGGGCTTGCGCCGTACATTGCGCATTTCACCGGACTTCGTTTCCCGCCATTTTATTCCCTGGCTGCATATTGCCTTCGAAGGCCAGGCCTGCCCGAAGGCTGCTCTGCGCACCGACATTCTTGGCATGATGCTGGAAGACTGCGGCGCGTTATTACCCAAACCCCTGAGCGGACACGACCGCCAGCTGATGCTCATCTGCCTGCAATACTGTCTGTGGCAAAACAATGGCCCGACCGGCTTACGCTTCACCGAACAACAGCGTCGCTGGCTGCGCGAAAAGCCCGAATATCCTGCCGCCCGCGAACTGTTTATTCAGTTACAGGAACTCAGCAACGGCCGGCTGGATGAGTGCGAATGTGAGTTTTTCACCCTGATGTTACGTATGCTGAAAATCCACAGTTATCAGAGTTCCGGTTCGACGGAAGATCAGCGGCTGTTATTAGAAATTGAAAATATGGTGGCGCGTTTTCAGGATATCGCCGGGATGAAATTCAGCAGTTACGAAGGGCTGGTCGGCCAGCTTTTCGCCCATCTGGGCCCGGCGATCGAACGCTGTCATTTTGGCATCGGCATCGACAATCTGATGCAGGAAGAAGTGAACCGCATGTATCCGCGTCTGGTGCGAACCACCCGCGAGGCGTTGCAGGGTTTCGAACACGAATATCTGATTACGCTTTCTGAGGATGAAATCGGGCTGGTGGCGATCACTTTCGGCGCGTGGCTGATGCAGGGTAATGCCTTGCAGGAAAAACAAATTTTGCTGCTGACGCACGACAATCCGCAGCTGGAAGAAGCGGTCGAGCAGCAAATTCGCGAAGCGACGCTGCTGCCGCTGAACATTAAATATCAGACGCTGGCGGATTTCTATAAATTTGGTGCGCCGAGTGGCGTAGCGCTGATTGTCACCCCTTACGCCACCCGCAGCACCGACGCCGACCCGCTGGTGATCCACACGCAACTACCGCTGGCCAAAGAGCAGCGTAAACGTATCCGCTCGCTGCTCGAAGCCCCCTAACGGGCTGACGTCACCGGCGCTGACGGCGTAACCACCGGACGCAGGAAAATCGCCGGCACCGCCAGCAGCGCCATCACCCAGAACAATCCGGCATGCAGATGTTCGAACAGGAAACCGGATACCATGGTCATCACGGCCACGCCGCCCCCCATCGCCAGTGCGGAATACACCGATTGCAGGCGGATCACCTGATCACGTGGTCGTGCAGCGATAAATCGCATGCCCGCCAGATGGCAAACCGTAAACGTGCCACAGTGCAGAATCTGCATCACAATCAGCCACGGCAACGCGGTAAACGCACCCATCATTCCCCAGCGCACCACACCGCACACGGCCGAAAGCAGCAGCAGATCCCGCGCTGACCAGCGGCTGAAAAGCTGTTTGCTAAAGGTAAAGACCAGCACTTCCGCCACGACGCCCAGCGACCACAAATAGCCGATGGTCGTGGAAGAATAGCCCACGTCCTGCCAGTAAATTGCACTGAAACCGTAATACGCCGCATGGGCGCCCTGCAACAGCGTCACACATAACAGGAAACGCCAGACTGGTTTTTCGCCAAGCAACGCTTTCCACGAAATACCCGGCGCACCGCTGGTACGCGGCTCTCCCACCGGCTTCACGCTCGGGCGCAGCAACATACCGAGCAACATCGCGGCCACGCCTGCGGTCAGTGTGTACAAAATCGCCTTATGACCGTAGACCTCAACCAGCTTGCCGGTCACCGCCGATCCAATCACGAAGGCAATGGAGCCCCAGACACGCACCTTGCCGTAATCCATATTGATCTGGCGTTGCAACGTGCCTGCCAGCGCATCGGTCAGCGGCACCAGCGGACCGAAAAACAGACTGAAACCGGCAATGTTGATCATCAGCCACGCCCAGCCGTTGCCAAACCAGAACCCGACGGCAAACGCCAGCGTAAGCAGCGCCAGAATACGCAAACCGGTGATGAGGTAAGACGGGTCTTTGATGGACGGAGAAATGATTAACGTGCCAAGAAAACGGGCGACCAGACCCGCACCCAGCAACAAGCCGATGCTTTCGGAGGAGATCCCCTCACCTTTAAGCCACAGGCCCCAGAAAGGAAGAAAAATACCGTAACTGAAAAAATAGGTGAAATAACTGAGTGCAAGCCAGCGCGTGGAACGCAATTCCATAAATCCTCCGGTGTGAGGCCAATACTTTGACAAAGCTCACAATCGCTAGCAATCCGCAGACGCTTTCATACTCCCGTAATGTCTGCCAGCTCACAAATTCTGATACATGCCCATAAAAAAACCCGCCGTAGCGGGTTTTAGCAGCTTAACGGCTTCGCAAATATTACGCGTAAACCGGGAAGCGTGCACAGATGTCGAGAACTTTCTGTTTAACGCGTTCGATCGTTGCTTCGTCGTTCACGTTGTCCAGCACGTCACAGATCCAGCCAGCCAGTTCGCGCACTTCAGCTTCTTTGAAACCACGACGGGTCACAGCCGGGGTACCGATACGCACACCAGAGGTCACAAACGGGCTCTTCGGATCGTTAGGTACGCTGTTTTTGTTCACAGTGATGTTAGCGCGACCCAGAGCGGCATCGGCTTCTTTACCGGTCAGATTCTTATCGACCAGATCCATCAGGAACAGGTGGTTGTGCGTACCGCCGGAAACCACTTTGTAGCCGCGTTCCAGAACTACAGCCACCATTGCCTGTGCGTTTTTAGCCACCTGCTGTTGGTAAGCTTTGAACTCAGGTTCCATCGCTTCTTTCAGTGCTACCGCTTTACCGGCAATCACGTGCATCAGCGGGCCGCCCTGACCACCCGGGAAGACAGCAGAGTTCAGTTTTTTGTAGAACTCTTCGTCGCCGCCTTTCGCCAGAATCAGACCGCCGCGTGGGCCAGCCAGCGTTTTGTGCGTGGTGGTGGTCACGATGTGTGCGTGTGGAACCGGGTTCGGGTAAACGCCCGCAGCAATCAGACCGGCAACGTGTGCCATGTCAACGAAGAAGTAAGCGCCAACGCTGTCGGCGATTTCACGCATTTTTGCCCAGTCAACGATACCGGAGAATGCAGAGAAGCCGCCGATGATCATTTTTGGTTTGTGCAGTTCGGCCTGACGTTTCACGTCTTCGTAATCGATGTCGCCGCTTTCGTCGATACCATAAGGCACCACGTTATACAGTTTACCGGAAAGGTTAACCGGTGAACCGTGCGTCAGGTGACCGCCATGGCCAAGGTTCATCCCCAGAATGGTGTCGCCCGGTTGCAGCAGTGCGGTATACACCGCGAAGTTTGCCTGTGAGCCGGAGTGCGGCTGAACGTTGGCAAAATCTGCACCGAACAATTCTTTTGCACGGTCGATAGCCAGTTGTTCAACGATGTCGACGTACTCACAGCCACCGTAATAACGTTTGCCCGGGTAGCCTTCTGCATATTTGTTGGTCAGTTGCGAACCCTGAGCCTGCATGACACGCGGGCTGGTATAGTTTTCTGACGCAATCAGCTCGATATGTTCTTCCTGACGAACAACTTCTTTTTCCATTGCTGCCCACAGCTCAGCATCATAATCGGCAATGTTCATTTCACGCTTTAACATCCGCATCTCCTGACTCAACAAACTAAAAATAAACGCCCCTTCCGGGTTCTGCGCCACAGTGTAAATGTTTAAGCGGCCTTCGGATAGGGTCAGTTTGAGGTTTTTAGGCAAACGATTGGCTCCAGATACAGCAAGGCTTTGATCTGCGAACATCTGTCCATAATCAAGGGATAAATATTCACCTGAACATGTACAAATTTCAGCTTTGTGACTCAGCCCCTGTCGGGAAAAGCCCTTACCCCTTTAGGGGGTGTTTACAGAAATAGTGGGTTTATATAAGATGCATTTAAAATACATGTTTAAATAAAATCATCACAGACAAGGTGTTCACCATGCTTGATTCAGCCACTATCGCCACCGTTAAATCCACTATTCCTTTGCTCGCTGCGACCGGTCCGAAACTGACCGCACACTTTTATGACCGTATGTTTGCGCATAATCCCGAACTGAAAGACATCTTCAATATGAGCAACCAGCGCAACGGCGATCAGCGTCAGGCGCTGTTTGATGCCATCTGCGCTTATGCCGCTAATATTGAAAATCTGGCGGCGCTGCTGCCTGCAGTGGAACGCATCGCGCAAAAACACACCAGCTTCACCATCCAGCCTGAACAATACAATATTGTCGGCGCTCACCTGCTGGCAACGCTGGATGAAATGTTCAGTCCGGGTCAGGAAGTGCTGGATGCATGGGGCAAAGCCTATGGCGTGCTGGCGAATGTGTTTATTAACCGTGAAACCGAGATTTATCAGGACAGCGCAGAAAAAACGGGTGGCTGGCGCGGCACGCGTGAATTCCGCATCGCCGAAAAACAACCGCAGAGTGAGCTGATTACCTCTTTCCTGCTGGAACCTGTCGACGGTAAACCGGTGGCCGACTTCCAGCCGGGGCAATATCTGGCGGTATATATCCGCGATGCCTCACTGGAAAATCAGGAAATCCGCCAGTATTCCCTGACCCAGGCACCGAACGGCAAAACCTACCGCATCGCGGTAAAACGCGAAGGGCAAGGTGCCGTATCCAACTTCCTGCATAATTTTGCGCAGCCGGGCGACATCATTCATCTTGCTGCCCCGCACGGTGATTTCTTTATGGATATCAGCGATACCACGCCGGTGGCGCTGATTTCTGCAGGTGTTGGTCAGACGCCGATGTTGGGTATGCTCAATACGCTGGCAGAACGCGGACATCATGCGCCGGTACAATGGCTGCACGCGGCTGAAAACGGTGCCGTGCACGCATTTGCCGGTGAAGTGACAAGCGCGCAGAAAAACCTGCCGCAACTGGAAAGCCATGTCTGGTATAACCGGCCACAGGCGAATGATTTACCCGGTGAAGATTTTCAGTATGAAGGGCTGATGGATCTGAGCAAAGTCAGCGCACAGCTGAGCGATCCGGCGATGCATTTCTACCTGTGCGGTCCGGTCGGCTTTATGCAGTTTGCAGCGAAACAACTGCTGGCGATGAACATCAGCGAAGCCAACATTCATTACGAATGTTTCGGTCCGCACAAAGTCCTTTAATCCCTGCACGAAAAGAAAAGGCTGACACAGAATGTCAGCCTTTTTTATTGCTGTTCAGTACAGATTAATGACGACGTCGGCGACGTACAAAGAACAGCGCAATCAGCAGGATAACCACAAGTCCCGCAATGCCCATGCCCCAGTGCGCCAGTTCAAGCAACGGCGAAGGTTTGCCACCTGCACGCAATTCTTTCACGCGGTCAGATGTCACTTTCGCCTGATCGTTACCAAACTGCCGCAACAACTGATTGCTCAGCGTAGCGACCTGCGTATCCGACAGTAAATGCTCAAACGCTGGCATCGCGACATCTTTGCTTTCCGGCCCGCGCTGCACGCCATGCAGAATCGCCATCACCAGGTTGTCGCTGTTCAGGTGCCCGAGCGCTGTATTATTGATCAGCGACGGCAGGCCACCGTCCTTGCTGCCACGGCCGTCGGGCTGATGGCAACTGCCACAATAGCCATCATAAACCTGCCAGCCACTCATTTTATCGGCATCAGCCGGACGCGGAACACCACGCAAAGTATCGGCATAATTTGCCGGTGATCCGAACTGGTCTGCGACTCTCGCCTGCCCTTGCTGACTGACCGGCGTGGTCTGTTTCAGCCAGACGGCAATTGCCTGCAAATCGCTGTCACTCAGATGGCTGAGGCTATGGTCGATCGCTTCCGCCATCGGCCCTGCCGCCTGCGCTTTACCCGGCGCGTGACCGGTTTTCAGGTAACCGGCGATCTCACCGGTGCTCCAGTTGCCAATCCCGCTGACCGCATCCGACGTAATGTTCGGCGCGAACCAGGTGCCCAGACTGCTGCCGCCCAGCGCTTTATCGCCCTGCTCGGCCATCAGCGCATTACGCGGCGTATGGCAGGTGCTGCAGTGCGCCAGTGCCTCGCCGAGATACGCGCCACGGTTGACCTGATCGCTTTTCGACGGATCGGCTTTAAACGCGCCTTTTTCGAGGAACAGTAAATTCCAGCCTGCCATCGACAAACGCACGTTGAACGGGAACGGCAGCGCCGTCGGCGTTGACGGCACATCCACCGGCTCCACGCCCTGCATAAAGTAGGCGTACAGCGCTTTCATGTCGTCATCGCTGATTTTGGCATACGAGGTGTACGGCATCGCCGGATACAGATTCGCACCATCACCGCGCACGCCATCACGCACCGCGTGTTCAAATTGCTCCAGCGTGTAATTGCCGATACCGTCTTTTTTAGACGGTGTAATGTTGCTCGAGTAAATAGTGCCCAATGGCGTTGCCAGTCCGAGGCCACCGGCGAACGGTTTGCCGCCTTCGGTGGAGTGACAGGCCACGCAGTCCCCGGCGACCGCGACATATTCGCCTTTCCTGATCAGCGCATCCTGTTCCGGCGATAACGCGGCATAAGCTGTGCCCGCCGTCAGGCTCAGGCCAAAGGCCAGCAACGCGCCCGTCAGACGTTTTTGAGTTAAACGATTCAGAGTCATGTCAGTCAGCCTATAGCGCAGTTTTGGCAAGATGATCAGCAGTGCGTAACGCCAGTGCGACAGCGGTCAGCGTCGAATTGACCGTGGCCGAGGTCGGCATGACACCGGTACTGGTGATGAACAGATTTTCATGGTCATGAGTACGTCCGAACGCATCCACCACGGAATCTTTCGGGTCATGCCCCATGCTCATCGTGCCGGTAATATGCTGGTTGTTGCCATAAACGCCCGGCTTGCTGAAGCGCAAATTGGTGCCGCCCATCAGTCTGGCGATCTCGGTATATTCCTTCACTGCGCGCGCCATACCGCGATGCACATAATCGTCCATGTGGTAAATCGCTGCCGGTTTCGGGATACCCAGTTTGTCTTTTTTGTCGCTGAGAATGATGCGGTTATCGTAATTCGGCAACTGCTCCATCACGTTTTTCAGGCTGGTCTGGTGCGAGGCACGGCGACGAATTTCGTTATCCAGGCTGATGCCGTAAACGCCTTCCGCCAGCAGATCTTGCGTTACCGACTGCACCTGAGATGAGTTGGCGATATCGATACGGAACGAGGCGTAATCTTTACGGAAATCGCCGTCGCGCAGGCTGTTGATAGACGCCGGACTCATTGGCCCGCGCCCCGCCCACAACGGTTCTTCGGTTTCGAAGGTCAGTGAGTTACTCGGGTGATCCATCAGATGACGCCCGACGGTGCCGGAACTGTTTGCCAGCCCGTCAGGATATTTATCGCTGGCGGAGATCAGCAGCAGTTTCGGACTTTCGATGCCGTTCGCCGCCAGCACAAAGTTTTTCGCCGTAACTTTATGTTCGCCTTTATCCGGGTCGTAATAATGCGCGGCAACAATACGGCCTTTCTCATCATGCTCCAGACGGTAAACCACCGCGCTGGTGATCAGTTTTGCACCCGCCGCTTCAGCCGCCTGCGCGGCGATGCCGCCGTGATATTGCGCGTCAATCGGGCAAATCGGCATGCAGTTGTTGTTACCACAGCAGGCAGGACGGCCGTCATAGTTACGGCTGTTACGGGCGGTGGTGTTAACGATCACCTCATAACCGCCCGGTGCCAGACGCTCGCGGAAACGCTGTTGCAGCCAGGATTCAGCGACCGGTTCCATCGGGAAGGGCTGGCTGCGCGGTGAACCGTTATTCGGCGCACCGGACACGCCCATTTTCACTTCGGCTTCGTAATAAAACGGTTCCAGCTCTTCGTACGACAACGGCCAGTCACGCCCGACGCCGTACAGTGTTTTAATCTTCATATCATTAGGCAGAACACGCCATGCCTGCGCCGCCCAGTGCCAGGTCGTGCCGCCCATAATGCGGATGTATTCCGCCGGGAAAGGATACGGCCCCTGCTGTTGCAGATAATCATTATCTTCCGGTTTATATACCGGATGCGGTGACCAGTCCGAGTACGGATATGGCGACATAAAGTCTTTTTTGCGCGGCGAATTACGGAAGTTTTCAGTCAGCGTACCGCGATCAATACGCGGGCCGGATTCGAGAATAATGACGGAGATGCCCTGTTTTGCCAGACGCTGTGCGACCAGCGAGCCGCAGATCCCCGAGCCGATGACGACGACGTCAGCGGAAAGTTGTTCACTCATTGTTTAACCCTTTTTGAACGTTATTTTCAGACAGGCTGTTTTGCCCAGGTGCCGTAAGCGCCGTAGGCATAACTCGGCGGATTGAGGTGATCGCGAACCGCAACATTCATCAGCGCATTTTCATACGCCAGACAAACCGCCTGTTTGCCATCGCCGACCACACCGAGATACCACGCCTGAAGAATGCTGCGCGGCAATTTCGCCAGCGCGGGCTGCTGTGCATCGAGCGCTTTTTGCAGTTCAGCGGCATCAATGTGATTCGCCGTAATAAACGCCTGCAACGCCTGAACCTGCGCGGTGAAGTCCGGATACAGCGCTAACATCGTCTGGTAATAACGTTCAGAAAGGGCCAGGTCCAGCCGGTCGTGACCGGTCAGATACAGCGAGAGTTGGGTGAAATCCTGTTTTGCCTGTGACAAACCGGCAACCGGCGCGGCATAGACCGGGCTGAGCAGCAGCTTATTCATCAACGGAACGGAAAGCGCCGCCAGTGCGCCCCCTAAAAATACGCGCCGGGAAATGCGTATGGGTTTTTCTGGTTGTGACATTGCAAAGCCTTCTGAATGGGTGTGAAAACCACGATCAACGGAGATCAATCCACACCAGTTCCGGCCGCCTGATACTTTCACCCTGAATTGTTTTAGTGGGTGATTACAACGTATCTGACAGGTTATCTGAACTGGTATAACAACAAACGTGATTTTACTCTCACTTTTTCAATGAAGTCACAATAAAAACCCCACAAATTTCACACAAAACTAACAAATAGCATTTTTTGTGGTTATTGGCGGAGAGGAACTTTGGGGGCTGATGAACAGAATTAACCGCTAAGAACTGGATAAACAAAGAGTTGAGAAGTGATGTGGTTAAAAAAAGATTGGTATAACAAGACAGGAAGGAGGAAACGGGGAATAACAGAGGAAAAACTCAGGGCCGGTAACATCGTATTACCCGCCCTGATGAAACATTAAATCGCTTCTTCGTCCTGCTCGCCGGTACGGATACGCACCACCCGCGCCACATCAAACACGAAGATTTTACCGTCGCCGATTTTACCGGTCTGCGCGGTGGTCATAATAGTTTCCACGCAGGTATCCACGATGTCATCCGCCACGACAATTTCGATTTTCACTTTTGGCAGGAAATCGACCATGTATTCCGCACCACGGTACAGTTCTGTGTGACCTTTCTGACGGCCAAAGCCTTTCACTTCGGTCACGGTCATCCCGGTAATCCCGACTTCAGCCAGTGCTTCACGGACATCGTCGAGTTTGAATGGCTTGATAATCGCATCAATCTTTTTCATGGCGGACCCTTATAATCATTCGTTTGCTCTCCGCCTTCCTGAGCGGCAGCATGGTTCACAATCTGGTTTCGGATGCCGGAGGCATGCGAAGGCGCTAAAGGTATCATAGTTCAGCGGCAGGAATGTACCTCAAGCCTCTGAAAGTAAATTCCCGTTACTCTTTAAAATCGGTCGCTTCTAATTCATGACGGGACAGCAACTTGTAAAACTCGGTGCGGTTACGCCCGGCAATACGTGCTGCCTGCGTCACGTTGCCTTTGGTAATTTGCAGCAACTTGCGCAGATAATTCAGCTCGAACTGATTACGTGCATCGGCAAACGTTGGCAGCGCGGTATTTTCACCTTCCAGCGCCTGTTGCACCAGCGCTTCGCTGATCACCGGTGCAGACGTCAGCGCCACACATTGCTCGATGACGTTCACTAACTGGCGCACATTGCCCGGCCAGCTGGCAGCCATCAGCCGTTTCAGCGCATCCGTCGAAAAACTGCGCACAAAAGGTTTATGTCGCTGCGCCGCAACACGCAGCAGATGATTGGCCAGCAGCGGAATGTCTTCTGATCTTTCACTCAACGTCGGCAGCTTCAGGCTGACGACATTGAGGCGATAAAACAGGTCTTCGCGAAACTCACCCTTCTCCATCGCTTTTGGCAAATCACGGTGCGTCGCAGAAATAATGCGCACATCCACATCGACATCCTGATTGCTGCCCAGCGGGCGCACCTTGCGTTCCTGCAACACGCGCAGCAATTTCACCTGCAGCGACAAGGGCATATCGCCGATTTCATCAAGGAATAACGTGCCGCCGGTCGCTGCCTGGAAAAGACCTTCACGGCTGCTCACCGCGCCAGTAAACGCCCCTTTGGCATGACCGAATAATTCGGATTCCAGCAACTGTTCCGGCAATGCGCCACAGTTAATGGCAATAAAGGCTTTCTTGCCGCGCGGGCTGGCACCGTGAATGGCCTGCGCCAGCACTTCTTTACCGGTGCCGCTTTGGCCGTTAATCAGCACGCTGACATCAGACTGTGCGACCATATTGGCCTGTTCAAGCAGACGCAACATAATCGGGCTGCGGGTGACAATCGATTCGCGCCAGCTTTCATCGACTGACGGGCTGGACTGCGCCAGCGCTTCATCGATAGCTTTATACAGCGCATCGCGGTCAACCGGCTTGGTGAGAAATCCAAATACGCCCTGCTGGGTGGCGGCGACCGCATCGGGAATAGAACCGTGTGCCGTCAGAATGATCACCGGCATGCCGGGCTGGAATTTCTGGATTTCGGCGAAAAGCGCCATGCCGTCCATTTCATCCATGCGCAAATCGCTCAGCACCAGATCAATACGTTCGCGATGCAGCAAACGCAACGCTTCAGCGCCGCTTTCCGCCGTGGTGACGCGAAAACCTTCGCTGGTCAGGCGCATGCCCAACAGTTTTAACAGGCTGGGATCGTCATCAACCAGCAATAAGCTGGCAGCTTTACGTATCGTCATTTGGCGTTCTGATCCTTAGCGGGCGGCGCATAGGTTTCGGCAGGTTTGACCGGCTTACCGGATGTCGCTTTCGCAGGTACGCTGGCGTCGTTATCCGGCAAATCTCCCTGAATTTGTTTACGCGAGGAAAGCTGACGCTCAATGTCGGTCAGGTTTTCCAGTTTACGCCGCGTATCCGCAAGATTGTTTTCCAGCACCTGCTGTCCGGCGATCATCGTCTGAAGTTTTTCTTCATTCATCACCTGCTGACGGGCGTTGCGGGCTTTTTCATCCCCCAGCACCACCTGCAAATTCTGACGTTCACGCCATAACTGCACCAGCGGGCGAATCGAACCCGGCATCTGGCCACGGTACTCGCTCACTTTCGCCAGCAATGCGCGACGCTGTTGCTGATCGGGATCCGCGCCGGCAAGCAGGATGCTTTGTTTAAACACCTGTTCCCAACTTGTGGCCGGGATCTGCTGCGCCTGGTAACGCGCCTGCGCATCACTCATCCGGTCAGCGCAGTCCATCGCCCGTAACCAGTACAGCGAATTGGTCAGCGCGTCGCTGTCATCCAGCGCCCAGAGGGTTTCACAGGGCGCAATGCGAAAGTCGATCACTTTGCTGTCAGGCACGACCTGATCGGAAACTTGCTGATAATAGGGGTTACTGGCGGAATGCGGCGTGCAGCCTGCAAGCACCAGCGGTATGCTCAATAAGATTACCCGGCAGCGTAACAGCACATGCAGCCAGCCTGAAAATTTCATCATTATTCATTCTTCTCAGCCGTCAGGGGCAATTCGATACGAAAACAGACGTCCGCATCCTCAACGGCAACCAGTTGCAGCTCTCCATGCATGCGGCGAATACAGTCCTGAGCAATACTCAACCCCAGACCGCTGCCTTTTACAGCCCCTTTCCTCTGCTGGCTACCCTGGTAAAAAGGTTCAAAAATCATCGTGCGCTCGGCCTGCGGGATCGGTATTCCGGTGTTCGCCACCTCGATTATCACCCGTCCGTTTTCCTGCCGGCTACGGACCCAAATAGTACCGGATTCAGCCCCGTAGTGCACCGCATTGGAATAGAGATTATCCAGCACCCGCCTCAGTAAGGTCGGTTCCGCCAGACACCGGGGTGCGCCGATCATCACTTCACTGCGGATTTTCTTGGCGCGGGCGGGCAGGCTGTTAGCCGTTACGACGTCATCCACCAGCGCTTTAAGATCGACAAACACACTCAGCGTCGGCGCATCAGCCAGCTTGCGGTTGTAATCGAGCAGTTGTTCAATCAGCGTTTGCAGGTGACGGCTGCTGCTATTGAGGATAGCCACCACCTCTTTTTGATCCGGCGTCAGCGGCCCGGCCACTTCATCTGCCAGCAGTTCGGTGCCTTCACGCATACTGGCGAGCGGGGTTTTAAGTTCATGAGAAATATGGCGCAGGAATTCGTGGCGCTGTGATTCCAGCCAGGCAAGACGTTCACTCAGCCAGACGATGCGCTGCACCAGCGAGCGGATCTCCCGCGGCCCTTTAAAACGGGTCACATCGCCCAGATTACGTCCTTCACCCAGCCGGTTGATCATTCGTTCAACACCTTTCACCGGCCCGATAATCATGCGGGTGAACAGCACCACCAGCGCGCCACTGAGCAGAAAAAGTACCAGCGCCTGCCAGCCAAAGAACTGACCACGTTCGGCAATCGCGCGCTGGAGTTGCTGTCCGCGCGAAAACACCACTTCCCGTGTCGCCTGAACCATCTCAGCATTGGTGCGCGAGAAATTTTCCAGCCGTGCAGAGGAATCTTTATCCGGCGAGTTATTCAGGCAGGCCGGTTGTGTCAGTTGAGTCAGTAAGGTGCGCAACGTCTGGTAATAGCGTAAATCCGGCAGCACAGACGCATGGGCATCCAGCAACTGGGCATATTGCTTGTGCTGATTCTGATAAAGGCGGGAAAGGGTCGGATCGTCAAGGACACAATACTGGCGGTAGCTGCGCTCCATCTCCAGCGCGATGCCGGACATCGATTCACTGCGACGCGCATCACTCAGCGTGGTGCGGTTGATACGCGCCGCCTGCCGGCTGAGCTGATCCAGGCTGTCATAGGCCTGATAGGCCAGCACCAGCAACGGCAGCATCACCAGCAGGAAAGCCATTAAGACCAGCTGACGTAACGAGCCGGGGAATAAACGTCCTCTTTTCAACGCATTCATCTCATTGACCACAGATAACGTCATGCTAGCGGACAACGGTTTGAACAGCCAGTGTCAGAGAGGATATGTAAAAGGATTGGGAAACAAAAAGGCAGACTTCAGAGGGGTTGGTGTTGCAGAACATCCTGAGGATGTTCTGCAAACCGGAAGAGGTGGTGCCTCACTCAACGTGTCGTTCGATGTTTGATAACGTGCTTGCGCAACGATTATCGGTCGGGTGAACGATAGGCACCGTTTCTTTGGCGTCATTCGGACATTATGAGCATATCAACGCTTTCGCGTGAGCCAATCATAATCAGGTGAATGAGCAACTGCCCGATTCTAGCAGGATGCGTGCCAACTTTAAAGTTTAATTATCAAGCAGATGAATTTAAAGGTTTTTTATTTTAAATGTGTTTTCAGGCATCTGCAAGACGCGCAATAACCCGTTTAAAAAACACCCGGAGTGTCGCCGAAACCCAACAGTATTCGATGAAGTAATTAAAACGATTAATTATCAATATCTTAAATGTCTCCAAATGACGACAGCACATAACGTGATTGTCGCCATTTTATGACACACGCTGTTTCGCAGGGGGATGACGGCGTTCCGTCGCAGAAAATATACGCAATGAAAAAATCTGCCGGTTTCACGGCCGCTTATACCTCCCGTTAAAGAGAAGCTGCAATATCATTATTCTTAAGAAGTGATTAAGTCATTAAAAAAAACTCATATGTTATATTCCTCACCATATTCCCCTAAAATTTACCCGCGAGATTATTATGTTTTCACATAAAAAATCAGGAATTCATTTTATTAAAAAGCAGGATATTAAATATTCATCTGGAGATAAGGAAAAAATACTCAACAGTTGGCGTTCCCTGCCGAAAAACTATTTGCTGGTTCATGCCTTTGAGGGTGAAGAAAGTCCTTTTTGCCAGCACCGCGCAGAGTCTATTTTAAGCAGTTGGGATATTATCAGCACCTCGTTGGTTGACTTAAAAGATATTAAACCCTTAACCAAAATTAAACGCTATACCGGGATGTATTGCACCACAGCCTTAATTCTGGATGTCCCGGTGCAAAATATTCTTGGGACGCATCCGACTGACGTCTGGTTTCCTAATCATATCGGGCGTGAAAATGACTATGCAGCGGGAAGAATTATCGATGCTTCAGCCCTGAGTCGGGCGATATTCCGGGGAGAAGGCAAAGAAGATTACCATTGTGAAGGTGGATATCAACGACTGCTGACACCTCAGTCGCTTCTGTCAGAAGATAAAAAAACACGCTCTATCGAATCACATAATGAGGTACTCATTATTGGTCGCCCGGGAGTTAAGTTATATGCAGGTCTGCCGGCAACACAAAGGATCCGGGTGCGCAAAATAGTCGTTGCCGAACCGACAGAGAGTAACAGCATGTATGACTATTATGCAGGCTCACCAGAAACAGTCGCCGCTAAAGTGGCGGAAATCAACGAATTAGAATACGAAATAGTTTGAAGGAATTTCGATAAGTACAGGATCCCGCCTGATGTAACACCATAACGATGAAAGCAGACTTAATAAAATATTGACTATTTCAGGATTGATATCATGCCATTTTTCAAAAAGAAAACCCCGACATTATCGCCGCATGCAATGTATTTAGCTGAGCGGGAAAAGCGGGGCGATAGAATAAAAGCGCGGAATCTGCAAAAAGCAGCCATACTGCAAAGCTGGGCCGTACTGCCTGAGCGCCATGTTTTGGTCCATACCTTTGAACTGCAAGAAAGCCCGTTCTGCCGTCAGGACGCAGCCTCCCTGTTTAATAGTTGGGATGTCTTCAGCACATCATTGGTTGATTTAAACGATATTAAAAAATTCACGACAGAGTCTTTTCGTTACACAGGGATGTATCACAACATCGCGCTGGTTCTTGACGTCCCCCGACAAAATATCCTCGGGACATTCCCGCGTGACGTGTGGTTTATGAACCATGCCGGACGGGAAGGATGTAACCCCCAAGGGCGGGTGCTCCAGCCCTATGGACTTGTGGAGTGCATTCAGAGCGGAAGAGGGGTAGGTGACTTCAGATGCGAGGGTGGCTATCAGCAACTTTTGACCCCCGCGGCTCTCATGACGCAAGATAAAGTGATCCGTAATCAATTTACCCACAATGAAATACTGATTATCGGCCGCCAGGGTCTGAATCTCTATGACGGGCTCCCCGCAACTCAAAGCATCCGGGTGACGAGAGTGTTAGGCGCCGATAAGAGGCAGTCTCCTGACTACAGTAAAGTCCCTGCTGGTCACATGAAGACCACGGAAGAGATTGGAAAACACGTTGCCCGGCTCAACAACGTGCCCTTTGAAATGCTCTGATCACACGCCCGGATCAATGCTCACTGAAACCGAGTGAATTTGGCGCCGGCACCGGTTGTTCGCAGTCTGCCGGATTATCCGCTTTGGCCGGATCACACATCACCGCCTGCGGCGGCAGGAAAATATGGTCGAGGATCGCCCGCGCGGTCGGCCCGGCCACCACACCATCACCGCCGCCATTTTCCATGATCAGCGCCATCACCACCGTCGGGTGTTTATAAGGCGCAAACGCAGTATAGAAAATATGGTCGCGCAAACGTACCGGCGTCATTTTGGCGTTATACACCTGATTTTCGCGCAGACTGAATACCTGTGATGTTCCGGATTTTGCCGCAATCTGATAAGGCGCGGTGTGGAAAAGTTTATAACCGGTACCATTCGGGAGATTAGCCATCCCGAACATCCCGTTTTTCACGATGCCCCAGATGGGCGATTTCGGGTCAGCGATTTGCTGCGTCGGCGGCATTTTATACGGCGTGATCACTTTGCCGCTTTTGGCGGAATATAACAGGTGAGGCGTTTCCAGTTTACCGTTGTTCACCAGTGCGCTCAGCGCCCGCACCATCTGGATCGGCGTCGCCACCCAGTAGCCCTGACCGATACCGACAGACACCGTATCGCCCTGATACCAGCCCTTTTTATGTACCTTCAGTTTCCATTCACGACTCGGCAGCACACCGTTATATTGCTCATCCAGATCAATACCGGTCGATTGCCCGTAACCAAATTTACTCAGCCAGGTATGGATACGATCGATGCCCATTTCATAGGCCACCTGGTAGAAGAAAGTATCAGCGGACTCTTCGATAGCTTTGGTGACATTCAGCAGGCCGTGACCGGTTTTCAGCCAGTCGCGGTAATGCCGTTCTGTACCCGGCAGCGTCCAGGTCGGCGCACCAAAGAACGTGGTTTGTGGCGTGATCACCCCTTCAAACAGCGCCGATGTTGCCATAAACGGTTTCACCGTCGAGGCCGGCGGATACAGCCCCTGGGTCACACGGTTGATCAGCGGCAGATCCGGGTTCTTCAGTAACGCGCTGTATTGCTTACTGGAAATGCCGTTCACAAACGGGTTCGGATCATAGCTCGGGCTGGAGACCATCGCTTTGATCCCGCCGTCACGCGGATCCATCACCACCACTGCCGCACGCTGCCCTTTCAGCACTTTTTCGATGTACTGCTGCAAATCCAGATCAAGCGTCAGATAGATATTTTGCCCGGCCTGCGGCGGAACCTCTTTCAGTAAACGCACCACATGACCGTGGTTATCGACCTCGACTTCCTGATATCCGGTGCGGCCATGCAAAATGTTTTCATAGTATTTTTCAACGCCCTGCTTACCGATATCGTGGTCAGCCGCGTAATTCTCAGCGATACCCTCCGCCTCGAGGCGTTTGGCATCTCTGTCGTTTATCTTCGAAACATAACCCACAACATGCGCCAGTTCCGCACCGTACGGATAACGGCGCTGCTGATAGGTGCTGATAGAGACGCCGGGGAAATCAAACTGATTGACGGAAAAACGCGCCACTTCAACATCCGTCAGCGCCAGCTTCAGAGGGATCTGCGCAAAGCGACGTCCGTGGATCATCGCATCGTGAAAACTGTCCAGATCGTCCTGTGTCAGATCGACAATGGGTTTCAGCGCATTCAGCGTGGCGTTGAGATCAGGCACTTTTCCCGGGATGACTTCAATCTGGTACAGGGTGATATTTTGCGCCAGCACGACACCGTTGCGATCCATGATCAACCCGCGACTGGGCGCGATCGGCAGCATTTTGATGTCATTCTGATTCGAGCGGGTCTGATAAAAATCATGCATGCCCACCTGCAGGTGATACAGGTTAAACACCAGCGCAGACGACAGGAGGATCACCACCATAAATGCGATCACGGCACGACGAACGAAAAGGACGGACTCGGCAGTATGGTCGCGGATTTCGTCGTTAAGTAAGGCCATAAGCGGGCAAATACCTTTTTTGTCTGCTTCTTGAAGCGGGCGAAAATGAAAAAAAGTGGGGACCGGAAAAGTGCGCAAGGATAGCCCGTCGTGCAACAGGCGACTATAAGAAGTGTGCTAATGAACTGGCAGGAGTGTTTCTATTTATTGCAGGGCGTTGCGGACAGACGTAACGCCCGGATTCAGAAAATGCTGTGGCCAGGATTTTTACTTCGCGGTATTCACTTTGCAATCTCCGTAAACATAACCTTCGGTTTGCGTGGCGACAACAAAACTGTCTTTTACGTGAATATACATCAGGTTATCTTGTGCACCGGCTTTCATGGGCTGATTGTCTTTGCCGATGATGTCCGTCAGTTCCGGGCTGGTGACCATTTTGCTGCCATCCGGAGAAAAGCTGAACGTATTACCCGCATCATAGACCTGTGCGTTTTTATTGACGACTTCAGAAACATCGTTGCCATCATCAGACTGCGTGTGGTGCGTTAATACACATTGATACTGAGTGACAGCAGATGCTGAAAACGACGCCAGCACCAGGGTAACCGCCACAAAACTGCCTAACCTGACCATCAGATAAATCCATAAAGTGAGCAAGGGTTCCATGCTATCACTTGTCTGGCTGATAGAAAGAGTCCGGAAAAAAAATATTCACATGCTGAATGACTTAACGGGAATCCACCATCATTGATGATGCCGCCAGTCCCGGATGCGTGTTCACCCCTTTTTTATACTGCCGCTAAGAAAAATCCTGCCTATAATCCGCAGATTGCACTTAAGTGATTAACAAAGGATTGAGATGAAATCGTTCAAAGTACCCGGTATGGAAATGCAGTTACGTTTCCACGAGTTACCAGGGCTGGGTGTGCCGCTGGTCTTTTTACACGGCTTGGGTTGTGCAGCTTCCTGCGATTTTCCACGGGTGGCGACAGATGCTTCCCTGCGCCCGCGTCGCTCGCTGCTGCTGGATTTCGCCGGTTCAGGTTACAGCGATAAACCCGATGATTTCAGCTACAGCCTCCGGGCGCATACTGATTGTGTGATTGCCTGGCTGGAAAGCCTGGGTGTGCCACAGGTCAATTTAATCGGTCACAGCATGGGCGGCAGCATTGCCATTATGGTGGCAGCGCAACGCCCTGATCTGATCCAGCGCCTGATTGTCGCCGAGCCAAATCTGGATGCCGGCGGCGGCACCTTCAGCCGCGCGGTGACTCAGTATTCAGAAGAAGCATATCTGCGCGAGGGCCATGCACATCTGATTGATGTCGCCGTACGCGGGAATAATCACATCTGGGCAGGATGTATGAGCATCGCCTCGCCGCTGGCCATCCACCGTCAGGCGGTCGGGCTGGTAAAGGGGGAAACGGTATCATGGCGCGAACAGCTTTATCAGCTTGAAATGCCTGCGACGGTGTTGTTTGGTGAGTTTTCACTGCCTGAACCGGATGTCGCCGTTTTGCCGCAACATGGCGTTCAGACCGCCATTGTGCCGCAAGCCGGTCACTCGATGATGTGGGAAAACCCGACCGGCGTCGCGGCCGCGATTAATGCCGCGCTGAATACCGGGGCCTTGTAGGCCGGAACGCAGAAACAAAAACGAGCTCAAACGGCTCGTTTTTTTCACCTTATTAATAATTAATCGTTTAAAACTCCCCCGGTCAGAATCTTTCTGATGCAGCCAATGACACAACGAAACCTTTGTAGCCCTGCCTGAAAAAACTAAATAACAGATTAGTGATCCAGATCAACTAAAACCCGCGCCCCGCAAGGCCTGCAGCGGTGTTTTAAGTCCAATTTTGAGCTGATTTTAGCCAGAAAATGGCGACTCATGCCGTCATGGATGCATTTCATTCCGCAACTCATGCATCTCACTCCACAAATCATCCGCATCCATTCCGCGGACTTATCATAGCCACAGTTAATTGAATCTACTTCGCTCGGGAGAACCCACTATGAGTGACAAATCTGGCATGCAGAACGACAACCGTACCCGCTGGCTGACACTGGCCGGTACCATTCTTACTCAGCTTGCACTGGGTTCCGTTTATACCTGGAGTCTCTTTAACGGTCAGTTGTCCGAAAAACTCGGCGAACCGATCAGCCGCGTTGCGCTGACGTTCGGTATCCTGAGTCTGTGTCTGGCTCTCGCCTCTTCCGTTGCGGGTAAACTTCAGGAACGGTTTGGTGTGCGTGCCGTCACCATCGCCGCCGGTTTACTGATGGCCGCCGGTTTCGCGCTGACCGCCCATTCCGATAACGTGATCATGCTGTACATCAGCGCCGGCGTGCTGGTCGGTCTGGCGGACGGTGCCGGTTACCTGCTGACCCTCACCAACTGCGTGAAATGGTTCCCTGAGCGTAAAGGCATGATTTCAGCCTGTTCAATCGGTGCTTACGGGCTGGGCAGTCTGTTATTCAAATTCGTCTGCGGTCATCTGCTGGCGACGGAAGGTTTGCAAAACACCTTCATGATCTGGGGTGGTGTGGCGATGGTGATGGTGATTGCCGGCGCACTGATGATGAAAGATGCGCCGAAACAGGAAACATCAGCCGTCACCCGTGAGGAAAACACCCTGAACGATAACAGCAACGACAGCCGTGATTTCACCCTGGCCGAAGCCATTCGTGCACCGCAATACTGGATGCTGGCGCTGATGTTCCTGACCGCCTGCATGAGTGGTTTGTATGTGATTGGTGTGGCGAAAGATATCGGTCAAAGCCTGGTTAAACTGGATGCGCTGACCGCCGCCAACGCCGTAACCGTGATTGCGATTGCTAACCTGAGCGGCCGCCTGGTGTTGGGTGTGTTGTCTGACAAAATGCAGCGTATCCGCGTTATCTCTATCGCGCAGATTGTGTCGCTGGCCGGTATGAGCATGATGCTGTTCACCCAGATGAACGAAATGATGTTCTTCCTCTCCGTGGCCTGCGTCGCTTTCAGCTTCGGTGGAACCATCACCGTTTACCCTTCACTGGTCAGCGACTTCTTCGGCCTGAACAACATGACCAAAAACTACGGCCTGCTGTATCTGGGCTTCGGTATCGGCAGCATCTTTGCCTCACTGGTGGCTTCCCTGTTCGGTGGCTTCGCAGTGACCTTCAGCATCATCACTGTATTATTGATTGTGTCATTGGTTCTTTCTGCCACAATTCGCTTACCGAATAAGTCAGAAGAAGCGCATAATACGCTCCAGCACGTGTAACACAGCAGCTGAGCGCAGCATAAATGATGAACGGGAGCACAATTAGCTCCCGTTTCTTATGAAGAAAGCATATAAAATCGGTCGCTGAATCACGTACCCTTATGACAAAATGTGAACAGACCGGACACCTGCAAAATGAAACGCATTACCCTCGCTCTTTTTGGCCTGATGATCTCAATGACCACGTTCAACAGTTTCGCTCAGGCTTACCCTTCCAGCGCTCAGGAAGTGGCTTCTGAACTGAACCGTAAAGCCAGCGAAAGCAGCACCAGACCTTCCACAACTATCGATGCCAGCGCGCATAACAAACTGAACGCCCGCACCGATTATTTGAAATAAAACTCGCTTAAGTCACCACACGCCAGTCAGCCCGACGTCAGCGAACCAAAGTGGCGCGCTTGCCGTCAAACGCCCAGCCGCGGATCAGATACTGCATGGCGATCGCATCATCGCGATCTTTGTGCCGCAGGTTGTTGTAACGCTGATGGGCGATGCCGACGGCATCCATATCCAGTTCAACGCCCAGCCCCGGCAGTTCATTCAGCGCCAGTTTACCGTCTTTAATCTGCAACGGGTTTTTGGTCAGATGCTGTCCCTCCTGCCAGATCCAGTGTGTATCAAATGGCGTGATCTCGCCGGGCGCGGCCGCCCCGAGATGCGCCAGCATCGCCAGCGACACATCAAAGTGATTGTTCGAATGACAGCCAAGCGTCAGCCCCCACGCATTACATAATGTGCCGATGGTATTCGCCCCGCGCATCGACCAGTAATGGGGATCAGCCAGCGGGATATCGATCGCATTCAGTTGCAGCGCATGGCTCATCTGCCGCCAGTCGTTGGCAATCATATTGGTCGCGACCGGTAATCCGGTGGCGCGCTTAAATTCCGCCAGCGTTTCACGTCCGGAAAACCCCTGCTCCGCGCCGCACGGATCTTCAACGTAAGACAAAATCCCGTGCATGTTTTTGCACAGAGAAATCGCCTGATCCAGCGACCAGGACGCATTCGGGTCCACAGTAATACGCGCCTGCGGGAAGCGTTTTTTCAGTGCCCTGACCGTTTCTATTTCGACTTCACCCGCCTGCACGCCGCCTTTAAGTTTGAAATCTTTAAAACCGTATTTATCCTGTGCCGCTTCCGCCAGTTGCACCACTTTTTCGTGGCTCATGGCCTCCTGATGACGCAGGTGATACCACAGATGCTGCCCCGCCAGCGCCTTTCCTGGCTGATAATCCAGATCGGTTTTCTGCCGGTCGGCAATATAAAACAGATAACCGAGCACCGGCACTTCATCGCGCTGTTTACCGGGGCCGAGCAGTTGCGCCACCGGCTGATTGAGAAACTGCCCCATCAGATCCAGCAGTGCGGTTTCCAGAACCGCGACGGCATTGTGATGACGTTCGAGATCCCACGGCCGGAAGCCCGGCAGCACCGGTTTCGGCTGACGGTTTTCCTCCAGATCCCGTTTGTGCAAATCGCTCACCAGCTGATTCATGATGCCAATTTTCTGCCCGACGATATGCGGGATGGCATCATTGAGGATCTTCAGCACCACGCCGGTGGCGGGCGCTTCGCCCACGCCGGTATGTCCGGCACTGTCTTTGAGCACCAGCAAAATACGGGTGAAATAACAGTTATGTGCACCGGCAATGTTCAGCAGCATGCTGTCGTAACCGGCGACCGGAATGACCTGCATTTCGACAATTTTAGGCGTATCAGACATGACGTTTTGGCTCCATTCCCTGCGGGGCGTGATATTCAGGTTGCGTTGGCGTGCGGTGAGTTTTGGTGAAGAACAGCGTGATAGCGGCGAAAACCGAAATTCCGCTGAGGATATACAAACCCGCAGTGGTGCTGCCGGTGGTTTGTTGCAGATAACCAAACACCGCCGGTGCGAAGAAACCGCCGAGATTGCCCAGTGAATTGATCAGCGCAATCCCCGGCGCCACGATGGATGACGGTAGCTGACTTTGCGGGATCGGCCAGAACAATACCGCGCTGGATTTCGTCCCGATACACACCACGCATAGCGCAAATAAACCAAACCACGGACTGCCGACCGTACACAGGCAGGTGCCGATCGCAGCCACAATCAACGCCAGCGCCAGAATGGTTTCGCGACTGCCGCGGAAACGGTCGCTGACGCGGCCAAGAATATTGATGGCGATAATGGCGCAAATCCACGGAACGGAATTCAGCATGCCGATCTGGAAGGGGGAAAGCCCCTGAATGCGGCCGATGATCTCCGGCTGCCAGAACACCAGCGTGTAACCGGTCATGCACATCACAAAGAACAGGAAACACAGGTACGCCATTTTGCCGTCAGTGATCAGCTTCCAGCGCGACTGCCCCTGCGTATGTAAATCACGCGAACTGGATTCCGTGCTCAGCGCATTACTCAGCGCAAGTTTCTCTTCAGCAGTCAGCCATTTTGCCTCTTCAGGTTTCGACACCAGGAAGAATGCCGCCACGATCCCTACCAGCACCGACAGCGCACCTTCGATAAACAGCACCCACTGCCAGCCCGGCAATCCCATAAAGTCATGCAATTCCAGCAGGCCACCGGTAACCGGGCCGGAGAGCAAGTACGCGGCTGCTGAACCGGTGAGGATCAAAGCCGTGGCACGGCCGCGGTAAACATTCGGCACCCATTTGCGGAAATAGAACAGGATCCCCGGGAAGAAACCGGCTTCAGCGACACCGAGCAGAAACCGCAGCACGTAGAATTGCATCGGTGTGGTGACGAAGCCCATGGCAAAGACCACCGCACCCCAGGTGATCATGATGCGCGTCAGCCAGACACGCGCGCCATACTTGTCCATCAGCATGTTGCTGGGAATTTCAAACAGCGCGTAACCGACGAAGAACAGCCCGGCACCGAAACCGAACGCTGCCGTGCTGATGCCTACGTCGGTTTCCAGGCTATGCTTGATGAATCCGACATTGGTGCGGTCGATTTGGTTAATGATCAACATCAGGATGAGCATCGGAATGGTGCGGGCAAAGAATTTGCGGTTTGCACTGCGTACCGCTTTGTTTTCATGACCGTTCATGGTGTTCCCTTAGCGTTGAAATTATGAACAACTGCAACACTAAGTAAGATGTGTACACCGGGATTTACCATTGTGCAGTCGCCCAAGCTTTGATCACCCGCAAGGACTCACTGGCCTTATTACTGCATATTATCAATGCATTAAACGATGTGCATAAGCACAATCATCTCCCCTGCTTCGTCATTGCTTTTGGGCAGATTAGCGAGATGCTTCACAGTTCAGAAAGGGATTTCTCAGACACATTGCTTAAAATAAAAGCACATATTTATCCATATGGATTATATGTTTGTTATAATTGCATCATGAAACAAATGATTGGGACAATTCGTCCCGCACAAGGAGTGTGAAATGAAGGCCACTGCTTTTTGGTTAATGATGGCAGGAGGCTCTGTCGGGATCGGTTATGTGATGGCCCTGATGATGGAACTTCTGTGAGTAAACAGCGTTAACGACGACGGATAAATAAGGACATTTCATGGCATTTTACAGCCCTAAACGCATCATTCTTTATACTGCCTCTGCGATTGCGCTGCTGGTGATCGTTGGTTTGGTCACGTATTTCACTGTCGGCCATTTAGGCGCATAACGCCTTTCCCTCTGCTTTCTCTTCCTGTGGCGATACTTGCCGTATCGTCGCATAATGCTGCCATTCATTAAGCTATGCGGAAGGATTCATCATGACATACAAAGGATTAATGATTGTTGCCGTGGTTATCGTGCTGGCAAGCATCGGTTCTGAGTCTCTGATACAGAAGGGCATTGCGCTGGCGGACAGCAAAATTGATCAGGTGATTACGCATTATGCGGACAAATAAGGCTTACATCTGCTGGATTAACCTTACCGGGCGATGACAAAACCATACACAAGGTTTGATATCTTAAATCCATCAAATGTTGTGTGATGTCCCTGTGTAATACCCCTGTAGAACCCTGTTATTTTGCCCGCCGCGTGCGGGCTTTTTTTTGCCTGTTTTTCGGCAAAGGCAGCAATTGAGGTTGGATTGGGATCGGGATTGAACACAAAGCTTATTCACGAATAATTCGAGTTGCAGGAAGGCGGCAACAGAACGCGTCCCCGGGAGCATACATCAGTATGTAACTGGGGTGAGTGATGGCGGCCAACGCAGAGCCAGTCCAAAGGATAAAGGGAATTTGCCGGTGCTTTCCCGGCCGTCATATTATGGCGCAAGCGTCCATCGAACACTCCGACATTGCGCGGCCTGAGCACGGCCATTTCATAACAGAAAAAACAACGGGTGAAATAATCCAACTGGCTTTTCTGTTATGGCTCCCGGAAATAAATTCAGAAGCTTATATATAATAAACCCCGGCGTTGGCCAGGGTTTATTTTTGTCATTGATAATGTCGATATTGAAACAATTATTCTGGCTGCTCCGGGTTTAACCCATCTTCGCTATTGCAGAGTGTTTGCCTTCAATATCAGGCGACATTACAGAACGACAACGTTACCCGCTGATGGGCCTTTCTGACCATTTTCGATGGTGAACTCAACGTTCTGACCTTCGTCCAGGGTTTTGAAATCATTGCTCTGGATTGCAGAGAAGTGAACGAACACGTCTTTGCTGCCGTCTGCAGGGGAGATGAAACCGAAACCTTTACCAGCGTCAAACCATTTTACTAAACCAGTCATTTTATTAGACATAGAAAATACCTTCTTCGTTTTTATTTTATGATGCCATAGGGCAATATAGGTCTGTTTTTATTTGAAATACTTATGGATGCATCAGAGAAGGAAATTCGTCGGAGAAAGGATTTGCTATATCACTTGAACCAGGAACTGCTTTACTAAAATGTCTTACATAAATAGGTCTTAACCACAAACCGTTGACGCTATTTACACACAGGCGGATTTATTAAGCAAGCTTTTATTTCAACGGGATTATATTACCGGCGGATTTATTCCAACCGGAAATATCGCTCAGGCCGCCCGTGACAACGGCTGTAGCCCGATTAAATAATGAGAAAGCCTGCCCGGTTCCGGCAGGCTTTAAGAATCATCCTCCCGCTCTTTTCATGCAATCCGCACGACGACCGTCTACCCGCTTAGCAAACCACGCGGTAGTCAGCTTGCGGGTAATCTTCGGACTTTCCAGCGTGATGCCCGGTAGCATTTCCCGTGGTTGTCTTTTTCCGGTGGTTTTATCCGCCAGCGCGAAGACCTGCTTGTAGAGCCGGGTCTCTTCAAACTCCAGTTGTTCGCCCTTCTCCAGTGCCTTACGGATGGCCGAATTGCTGATGTCCAGACGTTTGCTCAGTGTGCGTACCGCCAGCTCTGTGCCGCCCGGTTTATCAGTGCCGTAGTTAATCAGGTCACCGTCCAGTGCCAGCGGAATGCCGGACACTTTACTTACCGCACTCTGGAATGCGGCGTTGCGGCTGGCATACCAGCCAGCATTAAAGTCGGCAAAGCGGTATAACGGCTGAGTGTAATTCGCCGGATACCCCAGCAGATGTTTGACGCCAAAATACACGCCGCCGCGGCGGCTAAACACTTCGTTGCGGATTGAATCCTCAACTTTATACGGATAGCCTTTGGCGTTTTGCTCGGCAAACGCGATGCTGACCTGCATCGGCCCGCCGGTATGCACCGGATTCAGATTGCCGAACAGCTTCTGCCCCATCGGCACCATATCAATGAAATCATCAAAAATCGCACTCAGCTGTTTCTCGGTTTTTACGTTATCCAGCCGCTCGCTGTAGGATTTGCCGTTCGGGGATTTCAGCAACAACGCGGTGTGCACCAGGAAATTGGGCACATGAACCGCATCGGCGCGCCGGTCAATCTCTTTCCACGCAATTTTGCTTAATCCCGGCACCGGTGCGTCGGCGTTGAAATTGGATTCCTGCTGCGCCACCGCCAGCACAGAACAGATATTTTCGGTGGTTGCCGGAATGTTCTGCGTGGTGAAAGCGGCGGTAATATCGGTCGCCCAACCTTTTCTGTCGGGGGCTGATGTCGGCATCAGCCGCACGATATCCGCTTTCACGTCATGCGGATTTTGCACCGGCGTTGCGCTTTTTTTCGTCGAGGTACACCCCGCGAGGATCATCATGGCCAGCACCGGCGCAAACTGTTTTATCGAAAATGACTTATGCTTCAAAGTGATACATTCCCTGAATAAATGACTCTGAGAGTGACGTTAGCGAAGATAGCTATGCTGATCTAGCAAAAAATTATCTTTATGCGTTAAGGTTAAGGCTCTGATGATGGAGATAAAGGAACAAGGAAATGATGCACTCAGCGCCCCGCTTACAGACCTCACACCGCGTATTTTTGCTCCCTTTTATGATGTTGCTGATGATTGTTGTCCTCAGCGGCTGCGGTGATAAAGAACCCGCACAACGCAAAGCCTTTATAGACTTTCTTCAGTCGCGGATCCTCGATAAACCCGTGCTGGCCGTCCCGCAACTGACCGAAGCGCAGAAAAAAGAGTTTGGCGATTACACTAAAGATTACGCGATTATCACCGGTTTTCATCATCAGATGAATATCGAACTGGATTCTTCGCTGGTGCCGGTTTTTGCCGGTATGAACGGCGTAAACAGTGTCAGTAACCTGCTTGAGCAGCGCGATGATCTGAAGAAAATGGCTGACAGCAGTGAACGATGGAAAGAGAAAATCGTGCTGCTGAAAACCCAGGCCGATACGCAGCATGCAGCGCTGAAACAGCCGGAAGACCTGAAGAAGATTTACGATCAGGTGTATGAGAAAACCATCGTTAAACCGTCAGCCATCACTGAGCAGGTGTTTGATTTATTGCCGCAGGTGCTGAACCTGATTGTAGCGAAGGCCGACTTCATCAAAAGTCAGGGCAAAAACGTCACCATCACCGGCAACCGTCTGCAATTCGCCAACCAGAAACAACTGGATAAATACAACGCCATCCAGCAACAACTGGTTCCGCTGAATGCGCAACTGATGCAACTCAGCCGTCAGATGCAGCAAATGGTGCGTTAATCCACCAGACAAAGACCCGCCCGCCGTAAGACGGTTTTTTCATTGCGGTGCTTTTGTTATGGTGTGCGGCAATTAAATAAGGAGACACCTATGAATGACGAGACCCTGAACAAACGTGTTGACCAGCTTGAGCGCGTAAACCGTGAGCTGCTGGTGCAGATTTCCGCCATGCGTCTGCTGTTTGGCAGCGTGGGGAATGTGCTGAATGCCAGCCAGGAAAATGCGTTCACCCTCGCGGTCAATCAGGCGCTGGAAGCCAACCGTGCAGATGTCGCCAATCAGGCTGATCTGGATGATGCCTCACGCAAATTCCGCGAAGACGTCTTCAAATGCACTGAATCCCTGCTGCCGGGTTCACGCTAAGTCAAAGCTCAGGCGCGATGCCTGAGCCTTTTCTCATCCTTCTGGCTGACCGTTTAGCCTCATCCAATCTACAAATTCACCACGCAGTTACGCCCTTTATTTTTGGCCTGATACAGCGCTTTATCCGCAGTTTTCAATGCCCCGTCAATATTGGCTTTTCCGGGATAGAACAGGGTAACGCCGAGTGAAATCGTGACCTGACCGGCCCCCTCAAACTGCTGCATTTCAACCTGCTTGCGCAAACGCTCGGCCAGCCCGGTGGCCTGCGTCAGTGACGCGCCGGGCAGCAGCAGTAAAAATTCCTCGCCACCCATGCGACACAGCAGATCGCCTTCCCGCGAATTACTCAGAATATGGCGCGCCAGTTGAGTGATCACCCTATCGCCCACGTCATGTCCGAAAGTGTCGTTTACTTTTTTGAAGTGATCGATATCGAGGGTGATGACTGCAACGCGCGACGATTCCTTTAGCTGTTTATCCACCGCCTCATAAAAACCGCGCCGGTTCAGCAGCCCGGTCATCGGGTCGGTATGGGCTTCGGTACTCAGTTGTTCGATACGCTGATGCAACAACCGGATCCCCTGCAACATCACCGTTTTCAGCTTCGATGCTTCGTAATACCAGGCATTGATCTGCTGAATTTCCTCGGAGACATCATGTGAGTCCATGGTGTCAGCCTTCGAGGCAAGCTGTCGCAGCGGCCGCGAAATATAGCGCGTCAGCAGCCAGATGCAGATGAACACCAGAATGACAATCGGCAACGTGTAGATCAAAACCTGCATCATTACGTGATACAGCAGCATCACATCGGCTTTCGCCGGATGCAGCACCAGCACCGTCCAGCCCGCCACCTCCACCGTAGAGAAACCCGCCAGAGATTCTTCGCCTTGCAGGTTTTCCATACGCAAAAAACCCTGCTCCCGTCCGCCCAAAAGTGCCTTGTTCACATGCCCCTGTGGCGCGCTTTCACTCCAGCCTGACGCGTCGCGATACAACACGTCGCCTTCACGGTCGATGACATAGATATAGGCGTCTTTACGGTAATTGCGGGCATTAATCAGCGTATCCACAATGCTGCCTTTGCTCAGGTCAATTTCGGTGGCCAGATACCCGAGATAGCCGCCACGCGCATTACGGATGGGTGAGGAAAGCACAATGATGTGATTATTCTGTGGAGTGAGAAAGGGGGAACTGAGCACCGGATTTTGCGTTTTCAACGCAGCGGTATTGGCATCAGACACCAGTTTTAAACCGACCATCGCCGCAGAGTTTCGTGAAGCCGCACGCACGACGCCGGTGGTATCCACCACCAGCACCGAGCTGAAGCGCTTACTTTGCAACTGCAAACGATCGGCTTCTTCAGTCAGTGCATCAACATTGTTAAACCGCTCGCCGAGTAAATCGGCGCTATAGGCCACCTGCTTGTTTACGGCATTGAAAAACAAATCAGCCGTCAGCGACAGTCGTGTGGCGAACGACTGACTCGCCCTGAGGGAGGATTCGGTAAGGAGCTTCTTCTCTACCTGAAAAATTGCCAGATAACTGCTGAGCAAGGTGACAAGCGTACTCACCAGTGCAAGAAGCAATATCAGTCTCTTAAGATTAAATGCAAACCGCCGCTGCTGATCCATTCTCTGTCCGTTGAGCTAATGACCCTGAATATTACAGAGGATAGCAGTATGTCCGGCAAGGGTTTTGATATGTCTCAGTCAGGGCAGTTTTGCTTACGATTAACACGGGCGCTTTAGTAGCATTTTTTCCGGATCAGAGCTTGCGTATTAACTTCTGTAAACGCGCCTTCTGCCAGCGCTCCACCGATCCGCGAAAAACAAAAATGCGTAACCCCCGCAACAACACAATGCCGCCCCAGATACACAGGGGCCAGACGAACCAGACTGAATCCGGCGAGGTGTAATGGTTTATCGCGAACAGACCGGCGTTGATCACCGCCCACAACAGAACGGAACGATAAAAACTGCTTTCTTCCGCTACCTGATATCTGGCTTTTTCTATCTGGTCGTCAAGCGCCTGCCCTGAAGCACTGCCCGTTTTCGCATCGTTTTCTGTCAGTTCAGAAACCTTGATATCAAAGGCTGCTGCGATAGCGCCGAGGGTTTCTAGGCTGGCCTGCTCACCATTTTCGATACGCTGCACCGTGCGCACGCTCAGTGAGGAAAGTTCTGCCAGTTGTTCCTGAGACCATGCACGGGAAATGCGAAGTTGCCTGATTTTGCTCTGATTCATAATTTTTACCTGTAGAGTGAATGTTGAACACCCAATCAGCATGCAACGCAGGATCGGAAATCAACACGACAGCAACCTGACACGGACACGACAGCAAACTGACAGTATTAAAAATCAGAAGGTTAGCCGGTAAAATTTACTGTCTACCGCCATCAGCGGGAAGGCTGGCGGCAGATCCGGCACCGTGACTTCCTTAAAACCGTTCTTTTCATAAAAGCGATGCGCCGCCAGAAACTTGTCTGTCGTGCCGAGAAAAATATCTTTCACATTTTTCTCCCGGGCATGATGCAGCAACGTGTTGAGTAACAATGTGGCCACGCCGTACTCCCTGCCACGAAAAGGCGCGCTGACAAACATTTTGCGCAGTGCTGTCTGCGCATTGCCGATATCTTTCAGTCCCAGCGTGCCCACGACTTTCCCTTCATAGCGGGCAACCCAGAAATCCCCGGCGCCGCGCTGATAAAATTGCGGAATGTCATGCAGATCAGGCTGCTGTTCTTCGGTGATGACAATGCCAAATTCCTGATTCTGGATCGGTAAAATCACATCCACCACACCGCGCTGATCGGCGGCAGAAAAGCGTTCAATTAAGACAGAATGACTCATCACACACTCCCTTAGTTAACAACAGATTTAATGAGGACATAGCAGCGCCAGCTCGGGATTTTCAGGGAAAACCCGTTCACTGAGAAAATCAATAAACACCCGCAACTTCGGCGTCATATAACCGCCGGAGGGCCATAAAATGTAAAAATCACCGCTGCGCTTCACGTAATCATCCAGCACGGTCACCAGTTGCCCGCCCGCCAGCTCCTTGCGGATACTGAAATCAGGCAGACAGGCGATGCCCAGCCCCTGCAGGGCAAAACATTGGCGCGTTTCAATATTATTGCAAACCATCGATACCGGCAGCGATAAATCCTGATATTCCGGCAGCGGCCATGGTTCGAGCTTTCCGCTATTAGGAAAGCGAAAATGCAGACAACGGTGTTCAACCAGTTCCTGCGGCTTCGCAGGTGTACCATACTGTTCAAAATAATCCGGCGCGCCGACCAGTAAATGATGAAAAGTACCCAGCTTGCGCATCGACAATCGCGAATCAGCCAGTTGGCCGGTGCGCACCACGGCATCAAACCCCTCTTCCACCACATCAACGATGCGATCGGTGAAATCCAGATCCAGCCCGATATCAGGATAACGACGCATAAACTCGCCCAGCACCGGCAAGAGTAGCGTGCTGACCTGAGGCAAACTCAGCCGCAACCTGCCGCGCGGACTTTCCGCCAGTTGCGACAGCTCGCTTTCTGCCGCCTCGAGTTCCGCCACGATGCGCCGGCAGCGTTCGAGGAACAGCGTCCCTTCGACGGTCAGCGTCACGCTGCGGGTGCTGCGGTGAAACAGCCGCACATTCAGCCTGGTCTCCATGCGCGCAATGCTTTTACCCACCGCCGACGCCGATACGCCTAAAATTCGCCCGGCTGCCACAAAACTGCGGGTTTCTGCCACCTGTACAAAGGTATTCAGGCTACTGAGATTTTCCATTACTGCCCCCGATTACGGACATCATCGTCCGTATATTATGGAAACCTACCCTACTTTTTCCTCACTGAGGAGATCTCTATCGTGATTTAACACTTTCTGAAGCTGAGATATCCCATGAATTCCACTGCGTTGAAATCCCGACTTGATTGCGTTATCGCTCAGGCTATTCAGTCACAAAGACTGATCGGTGCCGTTGTCATGGTCGCCCTTCACGGCGAGGTGGTTTACCACCAGGCTGCCGGTTTTGCCGACCGGGAAAGCCACCAACCGATGACTGAAAATACGCTTTTCCGTCTGGCATCGGTCAGCAAGCCGATTGTGTCCACCGTGGCAATGGCACTGATCACCCAGGGGAAGCTGGCGCTGGATGACGATATTCAGACAGGGTTGCCGCAGTTTCGCCCTACCCTGCCAGACGGACAACCGGCACGCATCACGGTACGGCAGTTATTAAGTCATACCGCCGGGCTGAGTTACCGTTTTTTTGAGCCGGACGAAAACGGCCCTTATGCCCGCGCAGGGGTTTCTGACGGAATGGACAGCAGCAGCATTTCGCTGGCGGAAAATCTGCGACGTTTATCGGACGTGCCTTTGCTGTATACACAGGGCACGTCGTGGGGGTATTCGCTGGCCGTGGACGTGCTGGGCGCAGTGCTGGAACAGGTCTGCAAACAACCGCTCGCTGAAGTGGTAAAAACGCAACTGACCGACCCGCTGAGCATGCATGACACCGGTTTCTTCGCACATGACCCGGCGCGGCTGGCTACGCCGTATGTCAGTGATGTGCCACAGCCCCATCGTCTGCGTGAAGGCGAAAAAGTCGCCGCTTTCGACAATACCGTGGGAATTGAATACTCACCTTCGCGCGCACTCGATGCCCAGGCTTATCCTTCCGGCGGCGCGGGTATGGTCAGCAGCGCGGCTGACGTACTGAAGATGCTGGAAATGTTGCGTCTCGGCGGCGCTCCGTTGATCTCGTCCGCGCTGGTCGATGAAATGGGACGGGATCAAACTCGCGGAGCCGAACTGCCGGAATCCCCGGGTCTGGGCTTTGGTTTAGGTTTTTCGGTATTACGTGACCCGCAGGCTGCCGCTTCACCGGAATCAACCGGCACGTGGCGCTGGGGCGGGGCTTACGGTCATTCCTGGTTCGTTGACCGTACCGCCGGACTGAGCGTCGTTGCCTTGACCAATACCCTGTATGAAGGCATGTCAGGCGCGTTCGTCACTGAACTGCGCGATGCGGTGTATGGAGCGCAGTCATGAATTCCATTGCCTTGAAATCTCCCCTGCCACTTTCAGCTTTACTGGCGATGGCACTGACCGGCTTTATCGCCATCATGACCGAAACCTTGCCCGCCGGATTGCTACCTCAAATTGCAGCGGATCTTAATGTGTCACCGGCGATGGCCGGGCAACTGGTGACGCTGTATGCCGCCGGTTCGCTGATGGCCGTCATCCCGCTGGCGGCACTGACACGGGGCTGGAACCGCCGCACTGCATTGCTGACGGCAATCTTTGGCTTTCTGATTTTTAATACCCTCACCACCTTCTCGACGAATTATGTCCTGACGCTCTTCGCCCGCTGGGTGGCCGGCGCGGCGGCAGGGCTGGCGTGGGGGTTACTGGCCGGTTATGCACGGCGGATGGTCCCGGTGCATCAGCAAGGGCGTGCGTTGTCGGTGGCGATGGTCGGCACACCTCTGGCGCTATCTGTCGGCGTTCCGCTGGGCACCTGGATGGGTTCCGCGCTCGGATGGCGCATGGCATTTGGCGTGATGTCCGCCATCACGTTGGTGCTGATTGTCTGGGTGGTGAAAAAAGTACCGGACTATCCGGGGCAGGCCGCAGGGGAACGCCAGCCTTTAAGACAGGTAATGATGATGCCCGGCGTGCGCAGTATTCTGATGGTGATCCTGCTGTGGATGCTGGCGCACAACCTGCTTTATACCTACATCGTGCCGTTCCTGCGCCTGTCCGGGCTTGATGCACGGGCCGATCAGATATTGCTGGTTTTCGGCCTCGGCGCGCTGGCAGGCATTGGTATCACCGGCATGCTGGTGGATAAATATTTGCGGCGCACCCTGCTGGTCAGCCTGATAGCCTTTGCCCTGCTATCACTCGTGCTGGCGCTGAGCCGCTTTTCGCCGCTGACCGTGACATTGTGTGTCGCGCTGTGGGGGTTGACGTTTGGTGGTGCAGCAACCTTGCTGCAAACGGCGATTGCTGACGCTACCGGTGAACATGCCGATATGGCGCAATCGATGGTGGTCGTGGCGTGGAATCTGGCGATTGCCAGTGGCGGGGTAACCGGTGGGATCCTGCTGGAAACCGCGGGCATTGCAGTCTTTCCGTGGGCCATGCAGTTGCTTATCGTCGCCGGGCTGATTATTGCCGTTTGCGCCCGCAAGAACGGTTTCCGCCCGGGAGCCCGTCATGAAGAAATAGCACTAATGCCGGAGGAGCAGAAACGGGATCAAAGTTTCGAATCAGGCGAAAAGGTATAATCTCTAAACCTTTCCGGAACCAGAATGCTGAAGCCGCTCCCGATGCGGCTTATTCTCGCAAAGTAAAAATCAGGCAATTCAGAATCAATGGGAATCATGGAAGTACGCAATAAAGCCGTTATACTTTTGTCAGTTATTGCCATCGCAGCCTTACTGTTGATGGCGTTTGAATGGCTCACCGATCAGACCGTTCCTGAACTGAAAGAACATGTTGTCCACTATGTTGATCAGCACATGGCGCACTCAATGTCCGGATTGCAGGAGGAGAAATGGTAACCAAACGGATGATGACCAAGCACTGGAAAATGGTCGTAGTACTGCTGTGTATCTGTGGCGCACTGATGCTGTTACGCTGGGCGGCGATGATCTGGGGGTAAAGTATTGCAAATTACCCCGCTTAAAACTGCTTAAATAAGCATCATTCCGGTCAGAGGGTTGAAACCTTCCGCTACGCGAGCCAGAATATCCTGAGTGATTTTTAAGAGCCCGTTCTCCCGTTTATGAAAATACTAAAACCTCGTCGTCCGCATGGGCGATGGACTTATTACATCATGCATGAAGACATTCTGTGGCCCTGCCCGGTTCGCTGGGAGTGGGAGAATGGCTACGGTGGCTGGCTGCCTTTTTATTACTCACCGACGCTGGAATTTGTGGCTGGCGATCCGGACAAAGCCACCAAAGTGGCGGGCAACAAGGCCCGCACGCTACATAAACTCGTCAGAATTCATGAGCACGAATGCTGATTTTCGTCTTCAGGTATGCGTTACGCGCTTTCGATTAATCCGCTGGCACGTAACACCCGACGCTTCACCGCATCCGGTAAAACGGCATTCATTCCCCCGACACATCCCAGACTGAACCAGTGACGCGCACGGGTAATGCCGGTGTAAATCAGCTCGCGCGTGAGGATCGGACTGAGATTCTCCGGCAGCAGCAGCGCGGTATGGGTAAATTCGGATCCCTGTGATTTGTGCACCGTCATGGCAAATACGGTTTCCACCGCCTGCAAACGCCCCGGCATCACCCAGCGGATATCCTGCGTACCGTCTCCGGCCAGAAACGCCACTCGCAGGGTCGGCACCACAGTACCATCGGCAAGACGATGCGGGATCTCCAGCGTGATGCCGATATCGCCGTTCATCAGACGCTGGCTGTAATCATTGCGGGTCACCAGCACCGGACGCCCCGGATACCAGCCGATCGACGCCTTAAGCAACCCTTCCTTTCGCAAGATGTCGGCGATGCGCTGATTCAGTTCTTCCACACCCCAGCGCCCGCCACGTAAGGCGCACAGCAGCTGGAACTGGCTGTAGGCCAGAAGCACTCTGGCCGCCCAGCGGTTGAAGGCTTCCGGCGGTTCATTGTCTGCCGGTCGCGCCTGGATCATCACGTTGAGATAATGTTGATAGCCGACCGGAGGTTCTACGCCTTCGCGTCTGGCCGCCGCCGGGAACTGCTTCGTGCCGCCCTTCACCACCCAGTCGCGCAGTTCAGCATCATCGTCAGTGCTCAATGTCAGTTCCGCCAGGTCAGCGTATCCATGTTTCCAGACCTGTTTCAGCGCTTTCACATCCCCGTCATTTACTGCTTCCGCTAACTGACCAATGCCGCTTTGTGCATCAAAACGGTAACTGTGGCGCAGCATCACTACAGCCTGATCCATCGCCGTACCCTGGGGATCAACCAGCGAATCCGGGACCTGTTCGCCGGTCACGCTTTGCAACCAGTCGCGGGTATGCGGCAGATAATGGCCGCCGTTGGCGCGCTGACATAACTCGCTCAGTAATGCCCCCGCTTCCACCGACGCCAGTTGATCTTTGTCGCCGAGCAGGATCAGACGCGCCTGTTCCGGCAATGCCGCCAGCAATGCGGCCATCATTTCCAGATCGACCATTGACGCTTCATCAACCACCAGCACATCCAGCATCAGCGGGTTGCCCGGATGATGGCGAAAATGCCGCGTATCCGGGCGGCTGCCGAGCAGACGGTGCAGTGTCACCACATCGGTGTTGATACTTTCTCGCACCGCATTACCGTTGCCGAGCGCACTGAGATCCAGCTTCGATACCGCACCGGCAATTGATTCATTGAGTCTTGCTGCCGCCTTGCCGGTCGGCGCGGCCAGTCTGATGCGCAGTGGCTGACCATTTTCCTCCAGCGCCAGCGTCTGTAACAACGCCAGCAGACGCACCACCGTGGTGGTTTTACCGGTGCCCGGCCCGCCGGTAATAATGCTGAACGCACTGCCCGCCGCCAGCGCGCAGGCCAGTTTCTGCCAGTTGGCGATATCAGATTTCGCATCCGCCGGGAATAACGCCGTCAGCGGCGCACGCAAAGATTCCACCGGCAAAGTGTGCAGCGCACTGCGCGCCAGACGTTGTTCAATTGCCGCCCGCACATTCTGTTCGTACTGCCAGTAACGGCGCAGATACAGGCGCTGGCCGGTCAGCACCAGCGGCGAATTACCTTCGTGGTGTCCGACCAGCGTCGGGTGCACCAGCGCCGCCAGCCATTCCTGCAAACTCAGGTCGTCGAGCACGGCCGCCGGACGGATCACCGCGCCGTCAGCGTGATCGCCTTCCGGTGGCAGCGAGAGTGAGAATGCGCTGTCATCAAGCGTGGCCTGCAAATCCAGACACACATGACCGCGCCCTAACTGATAGCTGGTCAGTGCGGTCGCCAGCAACAATAACGGATGCGCGTCCGGCGCTTCTTTTGCCAGAAACGTCACCAGTGCGCGATCGAGTTCGCGCAGCCAGCCACATTCCACCCAGCTCGCCAGCAGTTGTGCGATATCTTCACGGCTGTTGATTCTCATGCGTGTTCCTCCGTGCCGCTGAACAGAGCGTCGAGTTGTTCCATTAATGCTTTGTCCGGCCGCTGAACGCAGACGCCGTTACCCGGCGCGTGGCTGCCGCGCAGGAATAAATACACCGCGCCGCCGATATGCCGGTCGTAGTCATAATCCGGTATGCGGGATTTCAGCAGACGATGCAGCGCAAACAGATACAGCGAGAACTGCAAATCGTAGCGGTGCTCGCGCATTGACTGCGTCATATTTTCCTGGTCATAACCGCTGGCATCGTCTCCGAGCCAGTTGGATTTATAATCCAGCACGTAATAACGCCCGTCATGTTCAAACACCAGATCGATAAAGCCTTTCAGCATGCCGTTGAGATCTTCCGCCAGCAGCGGCGCACGCTCCGCGCCCTCAAGCGTGTATTGCTGAACCAGCTTGTCGAGGCGAACAGTTGAAACCTTCGTCAGCGAGAACCAGAACTCCATTTCAACCTGATAAGGCGGCAGTTCCGCCAGCGTGAAGGTTTCACCGTCCGGCAGGGCTAACGGCTGCGTCAGTAACGCGGTCAGCCAGCCGGAAAGCGGTACGATCCACTTTTCCCAGCCGCGCGTATTACAACGCCGCGCAACCTGATCGGCGATTTTCGCCGGATCCTTCGCCAGTGCAGCAAACCCTTCGTCGCCCGCCCATTCCAGCAAACCGTGCAGGAAATTACCCGGCGCAGGACCGCGCGGAAACGCATACAAATTCTCACCGGTCATCGGTTGCAAAAGCCCGGGCACCGGCTCTTTGTCTTCCACAAATACTTTCTGATCTTCTAAATAGCTGTCCTGAGCTGCGCTTTCGATCTCACCACGAGGCTCCCGGTTCAGGGTCTCCGGCACCATGTAGCTGCCTGCCGGTGCGATTTGCAGGCCGGAGAAACTCGACACCCACCAGCGCGGCCCTTTATGCGTTCGCAGCGGAGGACGCGGCCCGAGTTCCGGCAGCAACTGCTCACTGCGATAGATTGCGCCGTCCGTAACAGGCAGCGGCCAGGCGCGAATAGTGTCTGTCTCCAGTGCCTGCAAACTGGCGGGCAGCGCATCCGCATCGATCGCGTCGCCGCCGTGGAACAGATAGCCGGAGGCGCTCTTTTCGAACTCTTTCAGCGGAGCCATGCCCAGCCACAGCGCGTAACGCGAGCGGGTCATCGCGACGTAGAACTTACGCAGGTCTTCCCCCAGACGCTCGCGATCGGCCTGCGCCAGTTGTTCATCCGTCGCGCTCAGCGCCACTTCCAGTTCACCTTCCGCCGTGTGCCATTTCAGCGGTGAGTCCTGTTTTTTCACCGCGCGGAAAGCACAGGCGAAAGGCAGGAATACCAGCGGATATTCCAGCCCTTTGGACTTATGCACCGTGACCACTTTCACCAGTTCTGCATCGCTTTCGAGACGCAGTTTGCGCGCATCGCCCCCCTGATGTTCATCCTGACACTGTTCCGCCAGATAGCGGATCAGCGCGTGCTCGCCGTCGAGCTGAACGCTGGCCTGTTGCAGCAGTTCAGAAAGATGCAGCAGGTCGGTCAGCGCACGTTCGTCACCACGGCCGAGCAGACGGCGCGGCACGTCGAATTCCCACATCAGACGGCGCAGCATCGGCAGAATGCCCTGTTTGCGCCAGCAGGTACGCAGCGCCTGAAACTGCTGAACGTAGCGCTCCCACTCGTTTTCATCCTGATTGAGCCGGTCCAGCGCTTCCCAGCTCAGGTTCAGCGAAGGTGTCGCGAGGGCCGCGCGCAGTAACCGGTCGTTTTCCGGCGCAGCACAAGCCGCCAGCCAGTATTGCAATTCGCCCGCCTGCGCACTTTCAAAAATCGATTCTTTATCGGAAAGATACACACTGCGCACGCCGCGTTTCGACAGCGCAACGCGCACTGCGGTCGCTTCCCGCCCGGTGTTCACCAGCACCGCGATATCGCCGGGCATTACTGGCTTCAGCGTTTCGCCGGGCAGGCCAAAACCGGCAGAACCTTGCTGGCCGAGGCGCAGCAGGCGAACAATTTCCGTGGCGCAGCCGTCGGCCATCATCTGGACATACTGGTTTTTCGGCAATACTTCCGCCTGATTCTCCGGATACCACAGCGTCAGCGCAGCGGCTTCGGCATCATCAATTACCAGCGTATCGGCGCGTCCTTTGGCTTCTACCGGCAGGAACGGCACCTGATTTTCAGCGCCGCGCCGGAACAGGAACGCGCCCTCGCCGGACTTGCGATTTTCGGCCAGTTCAAACACCTGATTCACTGACGCCACCATCGCACGGGTAGAACGGAAGTTGGTCGCCAGCGTGTAGTGGCGGCCACCGGTATCACGACGGGCGCGCAGATAAGTATAAATATCGGCACCACGGAAGGCGTAAATCGCCTGTTTCGGGTCGCCGATCAGGATCAGCCCCTGCTCCGGCGCATTTTCCGCCACGCGGTAAACGGCGTCGAAAATGCGGTATTGCAGCGGATCGGTATCCTGAAATTCGTCGATCATCGCCACCGGGAATTGCGTACGGATGATCTCCGCCAGTCGTGCGCCGTTGTCGCTGCTGAGCGCAGCGTCCAGACGGGTCAGCAAATCGTTGAAACCCATTTGCGCGCGCTTTTGCTGCTCGAGGTCAAAACGATTTTTTATCCAGCGGCAGGCATGTTGCAGTAAACCGCTGCGGGCATCCGGCAAACTTTCCAGCCGGGTTTTCAGGGTTTCCATTGCCGAAATGGCCGGATGGACGGGCGCAACGCCCTGCTTCCAGCCTTCGTCTAGGCCTGCCGGTGTCAGGCGGGTCCAGCCGGTTTTGAGATCCGGGATTATTTCGTCGCTGGTCGCCCAGGCGTGGAGTTTATCCAGCCACGGATTGAAATATCGCGCCTGAATTTTCCCATTCACCGCTTTCGCTGCTACCGCGCCTTCGAGCATTGTGCGCAGTTCCTGCGTCCATTGCGGCCAGTCTTGTTTCAGCGCAGCCAGTTCCGCCGCTTTCAGGTTATTCACCGTTTCACATACTTCGGCAGGCGTCTGATCTGAGCCTAACTCTCCGGCATATTCCAGCAGCGGCATCACGCTGCGGTGTAAGTCTTCCGGTGAGCGCCACCAGCCGCGCAACATACGGATTTCCTGCTCACCGAGCGGGAAATAGAAACTGCGCCAGTAATCGCGCACCACGTTCATCAGCAGTTCGGTCTGGTCGGTTTCCAGCGTCTGGGTAAACAGGCTGTCGCTGTCGAATGCGTGCTCGCCAAGCATGCGGTTACACCAGCCGTGAATAGTGGAAACGGCAGATTCATCCATCCATTCCGCCGCCAGTTGCAGCTTGCGGGCACAGCCCGGCCATTGCTCAGGCGTATATTCCGCACGCAAATTTTGCAAAAATTCGTCGCTGTCATTTTCCGCGTCAGGATTTCCTAAAAAATACCCCGCCGCTTGCGATAAACGCGCACGGATGCGATCGCGCAGTTCTTTGGTTGCGGCATCGGTAAAGGTCACCACCAGAATTTCCGGCGGCGTCAGCGGGCGGCTGAAGGCGTTATCGCCGCCGTGTCCGAGCACCAGCCGCACATACAGCGCGGCGATGGTGAAAGTTTTGCCGGTACCCGCGCTGGCTTCAATCAGGCGGCTTCCCGTCAGCGGAAAGTTCAGCACATTCAATGCTGATGGCAGACGTTGTTCCGTCATTCCTTGTCTCCTTTCTTACTGCGGGAAAGATAATTGATCAACGGTGCCAGTAGCACATCGGCCAGCCGGGCAAATTCACCGTCAGACCAGAGTGCGGCAAAGTCCGGCCACGCGCGGGCCAGGTACGCATTGCTGTCACGCTCACCAAATTTCATGTTGGCCGGATCGTGATTTTCGTAGCTGTCGCGGGCGGCAAGCCAGGCATCGCTGTCCGTTGCGCTGTGCGCCGTGCCCTCTTTTTTCAGCCAGACAAAGGCTGTTTTTACCGCCAGCGGCAACGGCCGCAACTGCCCGATTCTCCATGTTTCAATCAGCGTGTCCCACAGTTCGCGCGCATAAGCGATCTCCAGCGGCGGTAATTCGGCGGTGCCGTTTTTGCTGACGATAAAGGTGTGCATTGGCTGTCCGTCAAGATGCCCCGCAAGATGCGCAACCCAGTAAGGCAGCAGCCGGTCAAAGCGGTAAGCGCGATCTTTTATGATGCCGGTACTTTCCAGCACCACGCGGGCACGGCCGCCCGCAGCATTTGCCCGCAGTTCGCTCAGCCAGTCGGAGAACATCACACCAACGGTTTTATCTTCCAGCGCCTCGTTCACCAGCGGCTGCGGCCATGCATCGAGAACCTGCTGATAGCTGGCAAACAAGGTATCCATCGGTTCGGCCAGATCGTCACTCAGCACCGCAGCAAATTCGCCCGGTGCCAGCTCGCCGCGTCGTTCAATACGTTCGAGTTGCTGACGTAAAACATCCTGACGCGAAACGCCCGCTTCCAGTGCCCATTTTTGCGCGCGGATCAGCTCATCCTGCAACCGCCAGTTTTCCAGCGCATTGATGTCGAACGGCTCCTGATCTTCGCTGCCCGGATCTTCCAGCTCAAAGTAGATATTCAGCCGCTGGCGGAAGAAACTGCGCACCGGATCCGACAGGAAATCCGACAACTGACGCAGCGTCAGTGCGCCTTCCTGTTCCACCGGTTGCAGCGGTTGCGCTGCCACGGCAGCGGCTTCCGCTTCCAGCCCGGCGCGCCATTCGTGGGCATAACTAAACAGCGGGCTGCCCTGACTGAAATAGTCGCGGTTGAACGGTTGCAGACGATGTTCGGTGGTCAGGGCGTGCAGTAAATCTTCGCCACTTTGTGCTTTCCAGCCTGCCGCCAGATGGTCGCGCAACTGCGCCACCAGCACCGAAGGCGGGCGCTCGGTGTTGTCATGAATGCTGCGCCCCACCCAGCTAATGTGTAAGCGTTCACGCGCAGAAAGCAGGGCTTCGAGGAACAGATAACGGTCATCTTCACGGCGTGAACGGTCGCCCGGGCGGTAATCGCGCCCCATGAGGTCGAAATCCATCGGCACGCGGTTACGCGGATAATCACCGTCGTTCATCCCCAGCAGATGCACGTGGCGGAAAGGAATGGCACGCATCGGCATCAGCGTGGCGAACGTCACCGCGCCGCCGAAAAACGGCTGGGTCAGACCCGACTGGTCGAACTGCGCCAGCCAGTGATCGCGAACCACCGACAGCGGCAGTTCGGCCTGTAAATCTACGCTTTCACAGGCTTCGAGCCAGATTTCCAGCTCACCGTGCAGACGCACTAAAATAAAGCCATCTTCACCGTCATCCTCGCTAAAGTATTGAGAAAGGATATGACGCAGACGCCTGCCCCACTCCTGCGGAGGCGCAGGTTCACGTAGCTGACGCCAGGTGTCATCCAGGCAGTTCAGCAGATGTGACAGCGGGCCAATCAGTGCCGCATCCAGCCCGCCGATTTCATCCAGCGGCTCGATGTTTTTCCAGGCTTCGCCGCTGCCCACCGCATAGCCCAGCAACATGCGTTGCAGACCAAAGAACCAGCTGTTTTGCTCCGGTGATAACGGCAGTTCGAGGCTCTGGCGCTGCTCGGCATGCAGCCCCCAGCGCACGTTGGCGGCTCTGATCCAGCGGTGCAGCAGCGGCAGTTGTTCTTCTTCAATCCCGAAACGCTGACGCACCGACGGCACATCGAGTAAATCCAGCAAATCACTGACCGCAAAACGCGACTGTGGCAGTTCCAGCAAACTTTCCAGCGCACCGAGTAACGGATTATTCTGGCGCGGTCCCTGATCGGCAACGGTGAACGGGATATAACGCGGATCACTGCGCTCCATCAGGCCAAACACCGCCTGAATGTGCGGCGCATAACCGTTGATATCCGGCACCATCACGATAATGTCACGCGCTTTCAGCGTCGGATCTGCGGCCAGCGCCGCCAGCAGGCGGTCATGCAGCACTTCCACTTCGCGCTGGGCGCTGTGGGTAATAAAGAAACGCAGGGAATCGTCATGCTGAACGTCAGCGGCAGGCCATTCATCGATGGTTTCAGCCAGCGGGCGCAGCTGCAAAATGTCTTCCTGCAACTGATGCAACAGGGTATCGGTGCCGTTTGAGGTAAAGAGGTCGATGCGCGGGATCACCGGCGCCAGTTGCGCCGCATAGGATTCGTGGTTGTCGTATTCATTCAGCAAACCGATATAGTCACGCCCCTGCTTGCCCCATGCCGCCAGCAACGGATGCGCATGCTGATGGAGCTCATCTTCGGCAATGACCTGCGGCATGCCCGGCTTACGCAACTGACGTATCCGCTCTGCGCGCAGCAAATCTTTATCAGCAATGATATCGCTCCAGTCGTGCTCGCACGGGTTATGCACACACATAAAGATGTGTGTCCAGCGTCCCAGCACGGCCAGCACTTCAAGGGATTGTTGCGGTAACGAGGAGATGCCAAAAACCACCAGCCGCGCCGGTAAACCGGCCGGGCGCTGGTCTTCAGGAATAGTTTGCGCATAGTGCAGGAAACGCTGATGCAGCGCCGCACGGCTGGTGTTGCGCTCGTTTTCAGGTACATCCGCCAGCAGCGCGCGCCACAGTTGCGGCTGCCACAGCAGGTTTTCCGGCAAGGGCTCGCTGCCTTTACGGCTGGTGCGCAGAACGTCCAGACCGTTGCCCCAGTCTTCCAGCCAGTCAGCACGGTAAACCTGATACTGATCGAATAAATCCGCCAGACGCTGCGCCAGCTGATGCAATTTACGCATATCGCCGTCATCTTTTAAGAAACGGGCCAGCGGCGCAAAAACGGGTTCGGCAAGCAGTTCGGGTAACAGGCGGATCAGGCGCCAGGTCAGCAGCGGACGGTCAAAAGGCGACGATTCCGGCACCTGTTCTTTGCCGAGCACCGCGCGGTACACCTGCCAGAAAAAACGTGCCGGAAGTTTGATATCCAGCGCCGCCGCAATTCCGCAGCCACCGTCGGTCACATCACGCGCCAGCGCCAGTTTCAGCCACTGGTTGATGCCGTTGCTCTGCACCAGAATCACTTCATTTTCCAGCGGCGACAGCGGATGCGCTGCCATCCACGAGACCAGCACGTCCCTCAGCGTTTCTGAGTGATTTCCGTGTAATACCATCAAACCTGAATTCACGCCCGCATCCCTTTTTTCGCCTGTCAGGGTTGAGATTTTGCGTTGATTTGGAAAGGATTGAAAGGACAGAAAAGAAAAGAGGCAGGGCTTGCGGCCTGCCTCGTAGCAAAATGTAACGCGCTGAAAATTACCCGCGCGTTTTACGAGCTTCTTTCCAGAGATATTTTAGGATCACTGAATGCTGTAGCGCTCAAGCCAGTGCGCGTAAGGCGCAGGCAGAACCCATGAAGGATTGTCCTCGCCCAGTTCTTTCGCCAGCGCATACGGATAATGCGGGTTGGCGAGCATGGCGCGGCCAATCATCACCAGATCCATATCTTGTTCGCTGATACAACGTTCGGCCACGTCTGCCGACGCAACGCCCCATGAACTCGCCACCGGCAAGCCGGCTTCAGCACGCACGCGGCGCGACACTGGTGCCAGGAAACCGGCTCCCCATGGGATCTGTGCTTCCCAGGTCGAGAAACCGACGCTGACGTTGAGCATATCCAGCCCTTTCTCACGCAGAATACGGGTCAGTTCGATAGATTCCGCCAGCGTTTCTTCATCGCGGCCATCGTATTCGATCACGCCAAAACGCGCGGTAATCGGCAGGTTTTTCGGCCAGACGGCGTTAACGGCGTCGAAAGTTTCAATCAGGAAACGGCTGCGACCGGCAAAATCACCGCCGTATTCGTCGGTGCGGGTGTTGGAATGCACGGAGAAGAAGCTTTGCGCCAGATAGCCGTGGGCAAAATGCAGCTCCAGCCATTCAAAACCGGCATCGCGGGCACGTTTCGCGGCAGCGACAAAATCGGCCATCACACGCTGGATATCGGCTTTGGTCATTTCTTTCGGCACTTTCGGCAGGTGTTTGCCGAATGCGACTGCGGATGGCGCAATGGTTGCCCAGCCACGCGGATCGCCTTCAGCAATATGATCGTCCCCTTCCCAGGGCAGATTGGCGCTGGCTTTACGGCCTGCGTGACCGATCTGGATCCCCGGTACTGCGCCTGCGGCTTTGATGGCTTTGGCAATCTTCGCCAGTTCAGCAGCCTGTTCATCGTTCCAGATCCCGAGACATCCCGGGGTGATACGCCCTTCCGGCGAAACCGCCGTCGCTTCGACAATCACCAGGCTCGCGCCGCCGCGTGCCAGCGTGGCGTAATGCACCTGATGCCAGTCATTCGGCACGCCATCAGTGGCGGAATACTGGCACATAGGCGGAACGGCAATGCGGTTTTTTAAGGTGACGTCTTTCAACGTAAACGGCGTAAATAGTGCAGACATAAAATTTCCTCGGTGGATTGGCGCATTGAGCACACAGAGTGCTGCCAAAGAGCTATAAGCAGAAGTGTAGAAATATTATAGTGCGTATCAATTTTCGTTATAACTCAATCGGTGCCCCGCCGCCCGTCAGTGGCTGAGACAACAACTGGCGCAGGTCTGTAGCGGGCAGTAATATCCGATTTCTGAAACGTCGATAAAATCCTCTTAAAAGGGTCGTACCATGGAAAAATTACCTGCCATCACCATCACCTATTGTTCTCAATGCAACTGGATGCTGCGCGCCACCTGGATGGCGCAGGAATTGCTGAATTCGTTCAGTACCGATCTGGCGTCGGTAACGCTTGTCCCCGGCACCGGTGGCATTTACGAAATCAAAGTCGATGACGAGATTATCTGGGAACGCAAACGCGATGGCGGTTTCCCGGACGCCGCACTGCTTAAACAGCGTGTGCGCGATATTTGTTTCCCGGAACGTTCACTGGGGCATGTGGATAAGAAGAAGATTGATGAGAACGGTGAGGCCTGAGGGTGCGCTAAACGCAAAAAAGGCAGGACATTCATCCTGCCTTTTGGCGTTTTAACAAAGACTGGCATTAAAAGTCAGGCTTTGCGGGAGACGTGTTCGGCGGCTGCACGGTTGGCTTTTGCGACGGAATCTGCCAGCGTTTTCCCTTGCAAGAGCGATGTGCACAACGTGCCCATAAAGCAGTCACCGGCACCGTGGGTACTGACCAGCTCTATTTTTTCGGCGGGCATCGACTGGCTGCGTCTGCCAGCTGCACACCAGGCCACACCGTGTTCACCCGCCGTCACGATAACAGCCGGAGAATGCTGGCTCAGTAATTCGGCTGCCACGCAAGCATCGGACAAATCATTGACCGGAATACCGCTCAGATCACGGGCTTCGACGCCATTCACCACCAGCAAATCGACAGCAGACTGCATCTCAGCACAAAGTGTCCGCGCCGGTGCGGCATTCAGACAAACGCGGATCCCGCGCTGTTTCGCCTGTTTCGCTGCCGCCAGATTCACCGCCTCCGGCACCTCATTTTGTAACAACAGCATGTCAACCTGCTGCCACAAGGCATCATCATCAAACTGCGCGGCATCAATGTGGTTGTTTGCATTGGAAACGACCACTGCGCCGTAATCCCCTTCTGCATCCATCAGCGCCACGCTCATGCCGGAAGGTACGCTTTCATTAACCGCGATAAAGCTGCTGTCGACCGCGTTTTCATTTAGCACACCACGCAGGAATTCCCCCTGCGTATCGGCGCCCACGGCACCGGCAAAACGAACACCGGCGCCCGCTCTGGCAGCGGCAACGGCCTGATTCCCGCCCTTGCCGCCGAATTTATATGAACAGCCGCTGCCGATCACCGTTTCGCCTTTTTCCGGACGATGATGCGCGTGGATCACGATGTCATAATGAAGGCTGCCCGTGACTAAAATTTTACCCATTTTAGTATTCCCGAAGGTCCTGAACCGCCTGCTGGGTTTTCATCAGGTTTTTTTCTGCTGTCTTCAGATCCTTCTGGGCAATCGCCACAAATAAGGCGTCCAGAATATTCAGCTGAGCGATCCGCGACGCAGCATTTTCCCCGAGCAAGTGCGATCCCTGAGAGGTTGAATTGAGAACCACATGCGCATTGCGCGCAATGGGCGACTCGGCGTAATTGGTGATGGCGATCACTTTGGCGCCATTGCGCGCCGCCAGTTTGATCGGATCATTCACCGCGCGGGTGGCACCGGAATGGCTGATCGCCACCACCGCATCATCGTCCGATAAGACCGCTGCCGACATCAGCATGATATGCGCATCATCGTAGACCGTCGTTTTAATGCCAATTTTCAGCAATTTATGCGACAAATCTCTGGCGACGGCAGCAGAGCCGCCGACAGCATATAAATCGATGTGCCTGGCTTTAAATAAAATGTCAGCAGCCCGGTTAAATTCCGAAACATCGACAATAGATAATGTTTCTTCTATTGCCTGAATAGAAGTACGGAATACTTTTTCAAGTAATTGTTCCGACGAGTCTCCCGGCTCAATTTCCGCATGTAAATTTGCCACTTCAGAATAGTTGTAATAAATCAAACTGCTTCTGAAATCTCTGAATCCTGAAAAGTTTAATTTTTTGGTCAGTTTAACAATCATCGCCTCAGAAACATTATTTTCCAGCGCAATTTCTTTTAATGAAGTTTGCTCAGAAAAATCATTTTTAGACGTAATCGCTTCGACGACTTTTCTTTCCAGCGGCGTCAGATGTGGCAATTTCATACGAATTTGAGCACCAATGGCTCGCGGATCCTGATTCATTACTTGCCTCGTGTCGCTCTGTCAATCAACATCGCTATGATAATAATAAGGCCAGTAGCAAGCAATTGATAAAACGCCTGAATATTGAGAAGTGTCAGACCATTACGCAATGAACCTAAAATAACCGCGCCAATCAGTGTGCCGATCACACTGCCTTTCCCGCCCATCAGCGAAGCCCCGCCAATTGCCGCCGCAGCAATAGCATCCAGCTCCCATAAATTCCCCATGGTCGGTTCAGCGGCACCCAGGCGACCAATCAAAATCAGTGAGGCTAAAGAGGCCAGCACACCGGAGATCACAAAGACCGTGACCTTGGTTCTTTTGACCGGAACCCCCGCGACTCGTGCGGCTTCTTCGTTACCGCCCACGGCCAGAATATATTCCCCCAGCGGCGTTTTGTTCATCACCGTCCAGAGTATCGCCGCGATAGCAATAACAATCACGATTGGTGCCGGAACCCCGAAAATCGTGCTGTTAATGACGGTGCGAAACTCCATCGGGATACCAAAAATCGGGTTGCCGTTGGTAAAAATCAGCGCCAGCGCGCGGAACAGCGAGAGTCCGCCGAGGGTGACGATAAACGGCTGTAAACCGGCATACGCGACCAGCATGCCGCTGAACACGCCGCACAGTGCGCCGACACCCAGCGTCGCCATTATTGCCAGTGGAACCGGGACGCCGGACACCATCAGCGTGGCACCCAGCACCGCCGAAAGTGCCGCCGTCGGCCCGACGGAGAGATCGATACCGCCGGAAATAATGACCAGCGTCATACCCAGCGCAATAATTCCGTTAATGGAGGACTGCTGTAATATATTGAGTAAATTAGGGACGGTAAAAAATACCGGCGACAAAAAAGAGAAGGTGATCACAATAATCACTAAGCCAATCAGCGTACCGGCATCGCGTACGTTGAATTTAAATAATGCCGAAGGCATAACCTTGGGCTGAACATTACCTTGAGTCGTCATAATAATGGCCTTTAATCTTTGTAGGTGTCGGAGAAATAGTTTTCAGACCGCTTAATTCACATCGTTAATCGCATAACGGGCAATGTTTTCTTCAGTAATCTCATCACCGTTAAGTTCTTTTGTGATTTTCCCTTCACGCATCACCAGGACTCTGTCTGAGATACGAATTATTTCCGGCATCTCGGAAGAAACCACCACAATGGCTTTTCCCTGCTGCGCCAGTTTTTCTATCAGATTATAAATCTCAGACTTTGCTCCGATATCAATTCCCCGGGTTGGCTCGTCAAAAAGAAAGACTTTATTGTCCGCTGCGACCCAGCGACCAATAATGACTTTTTGCTGGTTTCCGCCGCTGAGTGTTCCAATGGGTTTTTCTATGTTAAGCGGACGCAACCGCAGATCGGTCATCACGTCCAGCGCCGTTTTATCCAGCTGATTTCTTTTCAGTAAACCGTATCGGGTAAATCGCCCCATTGACGGCAACGCCATATTCATTTTGACTGCGCGCTCTTTAATGATGCCCTCTTTTTTACGATCTTCCGGCACCAGTCCGATCCCGGCGCGGATAGCAGAACTGACATTGTGATTTTTCACCGCGACGCCTTCCACCTCAATGCTGCCGCCGGTTTTGGCATCAATGCCGGCGATGAGTTTCAGCAACTCTGTACGCCCGGAACCGACCAGTCCGGCAATTCCCAGCACTTCACCTGCTCCGACGGAAAAAGTCGCCGACCGCACGGCATTATCACGACTCAATCCTTCGACGCGCAGCACTTCCCTGCCGGTCGCATAAGAGTGATGGTGCATTTTTTCGATTTTGCGTCCGACCATTTTGGTGACAATAGTTTCTTCGGTTTCATCGCAGATATTGACCACGCCGACCTGTTTACCATCACGTAAGATCGTCGCCCGATCGCAAACTTTGAAAATCTCGTTCATTTTGTGTGAGACATAAATCAGCGACACATTCATCGATTTGAGATCTGAAATCAGCTCTGCCAGGCGCTCAAACTCCGTCGGCGTCAGGCTGGAGGTCGGTTCATCCATTGCAATGATCTTCGCTTCATCCAGCAAAGCGCGGGCGATTTCAACGATCTGTTGCTGAGATACTTTCAGGTTCTTGATCGGCTCATCGGGATCAATACTGGGATCAAGACGACGCAGGATCGCCACTGCCCTTTTGTACTGAGCCTTTCTGTCGACAAACAACCCTTTGAGTTTCGTTAACGGGCGGCCAAGAAACATATTCTGTGCCACGGAGAGTTCAGGAACGTGCTGCAATTCCTGGTGGATCATCGCGATACCGGCATGACGGGCAGACAGCGGATTCTTCATCTGAATAACCTGCCCTTCCACCAGAATTTCACCGGAATCTGCCGCCCGCACACCGGACAAAATATTCAGCAGTGTCGATTTTCCCGCGCCATTTTCTCCAATCAGCGCATGGACTTCGCCCGGCCTCACAGAGAAATCAACGCCCTGAACTGCTGCCACGCCGCTGTAGCTTTTGCTGATGCCGCGCATCGTCAAACTGTACTGTTCCATACACTCTCCTGACCCGTTTTCACACGTCTGACTTATTGTTGCTGAGCCAGCAGCTGGCGAAGTTTCGCGTTATCTTTGGTGGAGAACGCATCAGCATTGTCCTGGGTAATCAGCGCCTGCGGAGTGGAGACCACGCGGGAGATTTTCTGTCCGTTAATCAGGCGTACGACCACTTCCATCGCCACTTCCCCTGTGAGCACCGGGAAGCTGTCCACCGTGCCGGTCAGCTCGCCACGCTTGATAGAGGCATAAGCATCGGAGATACCGTCAGTGCCAAATACCGCCACCTGTTTGGATTTTCCGGCAGCCGCCACGGCTTCAACCACACCGAGTGCCATGCCATCGTTGTTGGCGTAGAACCCAATCAGATCAGGATGTTGCTGTAAAATTGTCGCCGCTGCGTTATAGGCATTTTCACGGCTCCAGTTGGCCGGAACGCTGGCGACTACGGTGAATTTCCCGCTGGTCTGAATCGTTTCTTTGAAGCCTCTGGTACGCTGCGCCGCGGCATACACCCCCGGCTGGCCTTCGATGACGGCCACTTTGCCGCCTTCAGGATGTTTTTTGATAAACCAGTTGGCGACGCGTACGCCGTTGTCTTTCTGTACGTTACCGACGTAATGCGCCGCATTCGGCATCACCGCATCATTCACGTTAACGACAGCAATGCCTTTGCTTTTAGCCGATTCGTACGCCGGTTGCAGGTTGGCGTCAGTTTGCGGCGACACCAGCAAACCGTTGAAGCCCTGTGAAATGAGGGTTTCGGCGATAGAAAGCTGACCGAGCTGGTCGTCTTCGTTAGCCGCAGCCTGATATTCGACGGTGATGCCGTGCTTATCACCGAATTCCTTATATCCCTGGCCGAGTGAGCGCCAGTATTCATTGGTCAGCGTTTTAGACACACCGCCGATTTTGAGGGATTTGTCGATTGCCGGCAGCGGGCCATATTTGGCCGTGAGTTGCGTCCAGTCAGTGCGATCCGGTTCGGTATCGGATTGCAACGGTGGCAGATCGGCGGCATAAACGCTGGTGCAAAGCAGTGTAGAGGTGAGTACAGACAGTAAGAGTTTTTTCATCATCTGGCCTTCGATTGTTATTTTTATGGTGTCACAGCGACACGCGCTGTGGCGGGTCGCTTTACTGCGCCAACATCACGTCGTTGACGATTTGCTGTGTGGCTACGGCGTCCTGCCTGCTGATGGCTTCATTCAGCGCCGGGTTATTCTCGAGTTTTTCGCAAAGTTTGAGTAAACGGATCACGGTCGCGATATTGGTTTCTGCTTCACGCACCGGATCCAATCCGCTGGCGTCCGGGAAGGTATCGAAGTAATACGCGCCTTTATAGCCGTCGCGTTTCATCTGCAACAGGAATTCCAGCGTGGCACGCGGGTTGACGGAGCCGACCATCAGGCCGTCGTCGCGTTTGCCCCAGCCGTCATTGAGATCGAGCCCCAGCAAACGCGAACGGCGGGCTACCATCGCCGCCGCAAACGCCGGTACTTCGTTGGCAAACAACACATGCGCGAAATCCAGTGTGATACCTAAGTTCTTGCAACCGGCTTCTTCAACCGCCAGCAGACAGGTAGTGGCATTTGGGAAAATGCTGTAAGCGCGTGGTTCGTTGGGTTTGTATTCAATGCTGACGTCGATATCCGGGGCGTATTCCGCCACTTCACGCACAGCGCTGACTGCGTCTTCCCAGATTTTTTTGTAGTCAGCCTGGAAACAGTAATCAAAGCCATCCTGTCCCATCCACAACGTCATAATGCTGGCACCAAACTCACGACCGGCGTCGATCCCGCGTTTGGTCAATTCAATCGCCTGACGACGAATTTTTGGATCCGGGTGAGTAAATGCGCCGATTTTAAATTCCGGAGCATCCCAGCGCATTTGCATCCCGTTCACCGCCAGCCCGACTTCTTCGATTTTCTGGCGCATCAAAGTGATATCGCCGGTCATGTGCTGCGGATAATTCAGGTCCAGATGCGTCAATCCTTTAACCGTAGCTGCACGTTCGATCATTTGCAGCACTGAAGGTTTGCCTTTCTGTTCAGGCCAGTAAAGATGTGCCCCCGACGCAAACGAGTTCAGACGTGTGGCAAATTTAAGTTCTGACATGGGATGTCCTTTGTAAACTGATTCGTGATGTACTTTCCTTCTTCACTTTATTTTGTGAAGTAGTGCATTACTATCACCCACGGATAAAAGCCGCAAGATCCCCTGGTGGAATTGTGATCAGATTTGGGAGGCGTTTCACGAAATTTAGAGAAAGCGCGGCGGACGTTACAATGAGCAGCGGGTTGGTTTAGGAAGGCCTTTAATTTCGCGCTGAAATAAACAGGGACGTCCTTTCGCCCCGACAAGCCTCTGTTTTTTGTGACGGGTCTCAAGTTTTTCCCTTCCCTGCCGATAACTAAAACTTAAGATTCCTTCCAGGGAAACGCTCATGCTTAAAACCATCCGTTCGCGCATTATCACGGCCTGTATCGTCATCGTGGCCTGTTCGCTGATTATCAATACCTTCCTGAGTTATACCGTTGCCAACAAGTACAACAGTCAGGCGACAGACAGCACACTTAACGCGCTGACGGCCAGCCACACGCGAGGGATCAGCGATTGGGTAAGCTCGAAAACAGGGATGATCGTTTCACTGCAACAGATCGCGATGTCAGAAGATCCGATCCCGGTTCTCAAGCAGATCGCCAGTGCAGGTGGATTTACCAACGTGTATGTCGGTTATGCAAACCGCACCGCGAAGTTCTCCGATCCGACCGGTGTGCCTGCGGATTACGATCCGACCGGCCGCCCGTGGTACAAGCAGGCTGAAGCCGCCGGACATCCGGTGGCCACACCGCCTTATATTGATGCCGGTAGCGGGAAACTGGTGGTCACTTTCGCCGTACCGGTGATGGAAGCAGGCACGCTGAAAGCGGTTGTGGCGGGCGATGTCTCGATGGACAGCGTCGTGAGCAACGTTAATACCATTCATCCGACGCCGGGCAGTTTCGGCATGCTGGTGGATAAATCCGGTGTGATCATCGCGCATCCGGATACCAGCCTGGCACTGAAGCCGTTTACCGCACTGGCGGAAGGGGTGAATTTGCAGGATGTGTTTGCCGCCAATGCACCGGTGGATATCCGTCTGAACGGTGCGGTCAAGCGCGTCCGTGCGATGCCGGTAGCAGGTACGGAATGGTTCACGCTGGTGGCGCAGGATAAGAAAGAGTCCACTGCGGGTATGCGATCCCTGCTGACCTCGTCGGTGATTACGCTGATTGTGATCGTGCTGATTTCAGCCGTCGTCATCGGGCTGATTATCAGCAAATCGTTCCACCGCCTGTCGGTGGTGCGCGATACGCTCAATGCGATCAGTTCCGGTGAGGATGATCTGACGCAGCGCCTGCCGGCTGACGGACATGATGAAGTGACGCAAATCGCGCACGCCTTCAACACCTTCGTTGATAAGCTCAGCAAAGTGATGTCTGAAATCCGCACCACCAGTGAATCCGTTAAAATCGCGGCCGATGAAATCGCCGCAGGGAATAACGATTTGTCCGGTCGTACAGACTCTGCCGCAGCCAGCCTGCAACAAACCGCCGCATCCCTTGAGCAGATCACGGCGACGGTTTCCCAGTCGGCCAGTTCGGCGAAACAAGCATCCGAAACCGCTAAATCCGCTTCTGCGGCGGCCATACGCGGTGACGAAGTGGTGACTAAAGTCATTAAAACGATGGAAAGCATCGAAACCGCGTCATCGAAAATCGGAGACATTACCAGTGTGATCGACGGTATTGCCTTCCAGACCAATATCCTGGCGCTGAACGCCGCAGTCGAAGCCGCGCGCGCAGGTGAACAGGGGCGCGGTTTTGCGGTCGTCGCCAGCGAAGTGCGCAGCCTCGCACAACGCAGTGCGCAGGCGGCGAAAGAGATCAAAGTGCTTATCGAATCAACGGTGAGCAGCGTGGCGTCCGGCTCAGCGCAGGTGCGCCTCGCCAGCGACAGCATGAGCGAAATCGTCAGCAACGTGTCGAACGTCAGCAGTGTCATGCTGGAAATCACCCATGCATCTGAAGAGCAGATGCTGAGTATTAACGAAATCAACCGTGCCATTACCCAGCTCGACGGCATGGTGCAGCAGAACGCAGCGATGGTTCAGGAATCCACGGGGGCGGCGTCGGCGTTGCAGGAACAAGCCACCGGTCTGGCGGTTGCCGTCGGGCATTTCCGGGTCTGATCGCGCCGCCTGAGTAAGATGTTCATCACAGCGCCCGGACTTTATCCTCCGGGCGTTTTTTGCTTTACTTCACCGCCTCCTCACGTATTTTCCGCCGACCTCAGATTTTGTAATGTCTGTTTTATGCTAGGATTTAGACAAGAATATATAAAAACAGCATGTCACCTTTGAGGAGCAATGAATGAAGTATCCCGTTAACTTTCGATGGGCTCAAAAACATGAGGATTATTGTTTACGCCATAAGATCCATCTTAAATTCCCGGAAATAGTGAAAGGAATATATAAAAAGAGAAATATATTCCTTTTTAAAAAAGGGGAGAGAATAAAATTTACCGAGGATGTTTGGGTTGAAGAGTACGCCTCAATGCCACGAAAAAGTTTCTGTTCAATGGGCGCGTATTCTTACGCGTGCAGTAAATTACCCAATAACCTCAAAACTGGCAGATTTTGCAGCCTGGCAGCAGGAGTGCGGGTTATGGGGCCGCAACATCCCATACACCGGTTTACGACCAGCCCGCTGACGTATCATGATTTCTTCCCCAAAGTGGCGCAGGAACAATTCGGAGAAACGCTGAATATTGCCGGGTTCGACTATATGCCGGAGGCGACGGTATTAGGTCATGATGTTTGGGTGGGCGAACACGCCGTATTAAAAGGCGGCATCACTATCGGCAATGGCGCAATTATTGCCGCCAATGCCGTCGTCACGTCTGATGTTCCTCCGTACGCGATTGTCGCGGGTATTCCGGCCAGAGTGATTAAATACCGGTTTGAGAAAAGTATTATTAATCGTTTACAATCTATTCAATGGTGGAATTATAAAATTACTGATTTACCCGACTTCGCAGCGGCTGATGATATTGTAAAATTCGCCGATGAGATGGAAGATAAAATACGCCGGAAGGTCATCAGCGAACATCACTATAAAGTGGTGAATATTGCGCAAGAGCTGGCAGAAATATAAAAAACCAGACCGGACAATGCGTAACGCCTCTGTTGTCCGGTCCGGAATGCCATGAAAAATGCGATCAGGCTTTCAGCTCGCGCTCCACCAGCGTGGTCAGCACACCGATGCCGAGCGGAATAATGTCGTCATTAAAGTCGTAGCGCGGGCTATGCAGTGAGTCAGAAGGTGTGGCGCCATCGGCACCCAGCCAGAAATAGGCTCCCGGACACGCTTCCAGCAGATAAGCAAAATCTTCTGCAGCCATCGACGGCGCATTATTGAAATGCACTTTCTGAATACCCGGCGTGTTTTTCGCCGCGTCGCGCACAATCTCTGCCTGCGCTGCATGGTTCTGCGTGACCGGATAACCCAATTCCCAGCGCACTTCCCCTTTCACACCGTACGGTAACGGCACCGCATGGACGTATTCTTCAATCAGCCGCCAGCAGGTCTGACGGGTTTTGTTGCTCAGGCAACGCAGCGTGCCCGACATATGCAGCGTTTCAGGAATGACGTTAATGGCTTCGCCCGCATGAAGTTGCGTCAGGCTGATCACCGTTTGTTCCAGCGGCGACAGGCGGCGCGAAATCAGGCTTTGCAATGACAAAATCAGCTGCGCGCCAGCCACCACGGGATCCGCACCCCGTTCCGGCATCGCCGCGTGACAACCTTTGCCGGTCAGGGTGATATAGAAATTATCCTGCGACGCCATCATCGGCCCCTCGCTGACCGCTACTTCGCCAACCGGCAGTCCCGGCCAGTTATGCAGCGCGTAAACCGCCTGCATCGGAAAACGGTCAAACAGCCCTTCTTTCACCATCATTTCGCCACCGCCTAAGTTTTCTTCAGCAGGCTGAAAGATGAAATGGACAGTGCCGCGAAAATGACGGTTCTCACTCAGATGTTTTGCCGCGCCCAGCAAAATGGATGTATGGCCATCGTGCCCGCAGGCATGCATCAGGCCCGGGTTTTGTGACTGGTGCTCGAATTCATTCAGTTCTTGAATGGGTAATGCGTCGATATCTGCACGCAGTCCGATTGAAGGGCCTTCGCCGTTTCGCAGTGTGGCAATAACGCCGGTTTCGGCAATGCCCGTATACACTTCAAGACCAAAAGACAGTAGCAGTTCACTGATTATTTTTGCGGTGCCATGCTCATTCAGACCCAGTTCAGGTCGCCTGTGAAAGTCGCGACGCCACTGCTTCGCCTGCTCGATAATCTGTCCGGAAATGACCGCCATAAACCCTCTGTGCTGTTCTGAATTCAACACGGTGAAATGCTCTCACCGGCACGTTACTGCTCCAAAGTATCACATCCCGCAGTGAACCGATAAACGGGAAATCGGCTTCCTTTGCCCTTTATCGTGAGTGAGATTTCGGCGGTGAGCACACTTTCGGAATTTACCCAATATTGGCTGAACCCTTCACTATTGCCTGAATGAAAAACCCGCGCCGGATCGGTGTTTTTCCCGCCATTACATCCTTTGGAAAACACTAAGTCCGATTTTCCCCGCTTACGCATCAAAATTTAACTTAGGCCGGACTATTCTATATCGCAATTAAAAAACCTTCTTTCTACATAAATATTACATTGATAGTAATTCAACAATAAAATTAACCTTTGTTATTTATCTTCGCACGGGAATAATAACCAGGAAATAAATTTCTCTGGAAAGAATATTAAATCATCTGCATAGTTATTATTGCTACTCAGAGTGTTTCCAGAGGATTTACATGCGCGTAAACATGCCTATATCACAGCGGGAATATAAGTTAGATCCCGGCACCACGTTAATGTCCACAACTGATGTCAACAGCCATATTATTTATGCCAACTCAGCGTTTATAAACGTCAGCGGATTCTCTGAGGATGAGCTGACCTTCAGGCCACACAATCTGGTACGCCATCCTGATATGCCGGTCGAAGCCTTTGCCGACATGTGGTTTACCTTGCAGCAAGGCGACAGCTGGACAGGGCTGGTGAAGAACCGGCGTAAAAATGGCGATCACTATTGGGTACGCGCGAACGTCACGCCGGTCTATCACCTGGATAAACTCACCGGCTATATCTCCGTACGAAATACCCCCGCTGAACAGGAAGTGAAAGCCGCTGAAGAATTATACAAACAGGTAAAAGAGAAAAGCGCAGGTCGTCGTAAATTTTATAAAGGCCTGGTGATACACACGGGGTTATTTTCATTTTTATCCCTGTTGCAAAAACTTCCCGTTAGCTGGCGATTACGTTTGCCGCTATTTATTTCTGCCTTTTTCCCGCTCTTATTTTCTCTGGCAGGAATAAACCTGACCGAAAGCGCGATCGTTACCGTTATTCTTTTGCTGGCTGCCGATCTTTTCCTGCAATCGCAAATCCGCAATCCGATAAAAACCATTCTGGCGCAGGCGCAACAGGTGGTTTCCGGTAAAAAAGCCGCTTACGTTCATTTTAACCGTGTTGATGAAATTGGTTTGCTGATGCGTTCTGTTAACCAGTTTGGCCTGAATCTGCATTCTCTGGTCGAAGATGTGGGCACGCAGGTTGGCGGGATCGCCCATATCAGTGAGCTCATGGCAAAAAACAGCACTGCCCTGAGCGCCCGTACGGAAGAAACGGCAACTCACCTTCAGCAGACCGCCGCCGCGATTGAAGAAATTACCGGCGCCGTGGAGCAAAGTTCAGACACGGTAGTGCAGGCCAGCAAACTGGCTGACAGCGCGACGGCCGTGGCGCAGAAAGGCGGAGAAATCATGCAGGAAACCATCGGTATGATGCAGTCGATTTCCCACGCCAGCAGCAAAGTTGTGGACATCATTTCGGTTATCGACAGCATTGCCTTCCAGACCAATATTCTGGCGCTGAATGCGGCCGTGGAAGCGGCAAGAGCCGGTACTGAAGGCCGCGGATTTGCCGTGGTTGCCGCCGAGGTTCGCGTGCTGGCACAGCGTTCCGCCACCGCCGCTAAAGAGATCAAAACCCTGATCGAAACGAATATGCACAGCGTCGAAACCGGCGGGCATATGGTTGAAAATGCCGGGAAGCAGATCAGTGAAATTATTGCTGAAGTCGTGCAGATGTCCGGACTGATTAAAGAGATCAGCCATGCCACTCATGAACAAACGTCGGCGCTGACGCTGATCAACACCTCGCTGGCGCAGATTGAAACCATGACACAAAACAACGCCGGGATGGTTGCCCAGTCGTCGGAATCCTCAGAGAGGCTCAATTATCAGGCTACCCGCCTGAGAAACGCGATTGATGTGTACGGCGGGCAGATGACGAAAAGGGAAACCCGCACAACGGCTCATGGATAAAGTGTGATTAAAAAAGGCTTTCCTCTGACGGGGAAAGCCTGATTTTCAGCCTGCGTGAAGCGGATTTAGTTATGATCCCGACGGTATAACTCCCATTCGTCGATACCGCGTCCATCAGGGAATACGCAGTCTGCACGAACGCCGTGTGGTGTTTGCACACTCACCGATCTTCCGCCTCTTTCATGGCAATATACCGCAGCCGGATTTGCCATCCCGCTCTGGTGTCTTTCTGGTTTATGGTGATAACCCGCGCAACCTGCCAGCGCTGAGACCATGATAATGAGGAAGAACTTTTTCATTCTGCACCTTCGTAATGAGAGTAAAAACGACGGGGAATTCTATTCCCCGTCGCTTTCCGTGACCTACTCCCATATTCTTAAAAAGCTTCTTCTTTTTACTTCGTTTATCAGGCGTTAAACTTTCAGGAAAGGGCCACGGCATCAGCTCCGCCGGGACGTTTTGCCAGAACAGCTTAAAAAAAGCTTTTCTACTCACACAACCGGCAAAAATTTATGGCTACTATTATTCAGGTCGTGAATGGCTTCATCAATCAGGAAGGGGAATATGGAAAAGTACCAAAACCGGGGGGGCAATTCGGGTATCGTCGCTTTCACGACTACGGAAGATTCAATTACCGTGAAGTTCAAAGATGGCTGGCATTACATCTATAATTCCATCCGGCCAGGGGTGACAGACGTTGACCATATGATCGCCATGGCGAAAGCTGGCAGCGGATTGCATGGTTATATCAACCGAAAGATCCGCAATAATCACTTCCATAAATACCGCTAATCGCAGACACGAAAAAGGCGGCAACCGCCGCCTCTTCTGCTTACTGCTTGTTACTGCTCAGCTTATTTGTACATTTCTGCTGTACCGTAAAGCTGGTTATTACCGGATGCACCGATAATACGGTATGAACTTGCACCCGCCTGGGTGGCTTTTGCATTCAATTCTGATTGCAGGCCTGACAGTGAACCGGTGGTTGATGCACCGACTACACCAATGGATTGCTGACCTGCCGGCGCTGACTGCACTTCAGTCGCTGCCAGGGTTGAGAAAGAAGCTGTTGCCAGTGTCAGAGCGGCGATAGTCATTGCGATAGTTTTCATGAGGTTAATTCCTGTTCTTCGAATTTTGATTGGGAAACCTTTTGCAGGTGCCCCGGTTTAAGGTCAACGTCACTTATTAATTAACGTTCGATAAGTAAATACTAAGCGTCGCCGGGAGGTTGTGCAAGCAATTTATTTAACGATCATTAACTAATTGTGCGATCGCTTCGGGCGACGTCTGCCGCTGTTCATCGGTATGGGGTTATTTGCCATAGGCGAGGATCGTTATTTCCGCCAGATGACCCCGAATACAGGGCCGTTCGATCCCTAAAGAGACAGGTAAAAGGATTAATTATTGGGAAATTAATCAGTTAAATTAACCGCCTCCGTTAATTAGTCCACCCATGTGTCAGCAATATCCGCTCCCGGCAAAAAAGCTGCCGAGGCTACGAGCAGGGGCGGCTATCAGTGAATAACGCTCACGAGGCCAAAGGATCGCCAGTAAAAAAAGGAAGTTCTTACCGGATTAAAAAATAAACTTGAAATTGTTTTCAGGATCCTCTCAGACTGGATATATTCTTTTAAATATCACCTTTTCTATGTGGAGCACGAAATGCTGAATTACTTTTTTTTTCAAAAGGGTAAGCAAATTGTTGTACTGGAAAGCTCGGACGTGGGCAAAGCTTCTCAGCTGATTGAACATGGCTACGAAAAACAGTTTGAAGAGATCAGTGCCACAAATGAAAAAAATGCGCTTGCACGCTTTGCTGACATTCGCCGAAATAACCAGATAGATCACGATGACTTCATGGCAGGCGCCGGGTCTATGCCCCTTATAGATGGATTAACGGCCATTGCTACCTATCTTGTTAGCAAAAAGTAGCTCAGCTACGGACGGCTGAGAGTGAACCGTCGAAAAAACACACCCGCAATATGGCGGGTGATTATGTCCGCTGCTGGCACAAAGCCGAGCATCAGATCCCCTCAAATTAATGAATAAATCTAATAAACCCTAGCTAATTACCCCCTCTAATTGAATAAATCACTTTGCGTTATCCTTTTTCTACACAACAGCTGAAGGATTACGTCATGCAAACTGTAAATCTGAACAACGGTATTGAAATGCCCCTGCTGGGCTTTGGTGTGTTTCAGATGTCTGATGCCGCTGAATGCGAAAGAGCCGTTATTGATGCCATCGATACGGGATACCGTCTGATCGATACCGCCGCGTCTTACCAGAATGAAACCCAGGTCGGGAACGCACTGAAACAGACCGGTATCGCACGTAACGAACTCTTTGTAACGACCAAGCTATGGCTGCAGGATACTAACTACGAAGGTGCTAAAGCACAGTTCGAACGCTCCCTGAATCGGCTGCAACTTGATTACGTTGACCTGTACCTGATTCACCAGCCTTACGGTGATGTCCATGGGGCATGGCGAGCTATGGAAGAACTGCAACAGGCAGGCAAAATTCGCGCCATTGGCGTCAGCAATTTCCATCCTGACAGACTGGCCGACCTTATCGCCTTCAACAAGGTTGCCCCTGCGGTAAACCAGATTGAAGTTAACCCCTTCAACCAGCAGTTGCATGCCGTTCCATGGAATCAAAGCCGTGGCATTCAGCCAGAAGCCTGGGCACCGTTTGCTGAGGGTAAAAATGGCCTGTTCCAGCATCCCGTGTTAACGGCAATTGGTCAGAAGTACGGCAAAAGCGTGGGCCAGGTTGTCCTGCGGTGGATCTTCCAGCGAGGCATCGTTTCTCTGGCCAAATCGGTGCGAAAAGAACGTATGGAAGAGAACATCAGCATTCTCGATTTTGAACTTAGTCCTGAGGATATGTTGCAGATTGCCGCCCTTGATACCGCAACCAGCGCCTTCTTCTCTCACCGCGACCCGGCGAGGGTGGAATGGCTGACTGGTCGCAAACTTGACGTTTAAACCGCGATAAAAGAGGTATTCATTCAATGCAAAAACGTTATCTGGGTAAATCCGGACTCGAAGTCTCCGCTCTTGGACTCGGTTGCATGGGGCTCAGTCACGGCTACGGCCCGGCGACAGATACCCGTCAGGCTATCGAACTCATTCGTGCTGCGGTTGAACGTGGCGTCACGTTCTTCGATACCGCCGAAGTGTATGGCCCATTTCTGAATGAAGAGGTTGTCGGCGAAGCCTTAAAACCTTTTCGCGATCGCGTCGTTATCGCCACCAAATTTGGTTTTACTTTTGGCGACGACAACAAGCAGCAGATTTTAAACAGCCGTCCGGAGCATATCCGTGAAGCCGTTGAAGGCTCATTACGCCGTCTTAAAACAAACGTTATTGATCTGCTGTATCAGCACCGTGTCGATCCGGATGTCCCGATTGAAGATGTTGCGGGAACGGTGAAAGATCTGATTGCAGAAGGCAAAGTTAAACATTTCGGTCTGTCCGAAGCTGGCGCACAAACCATTCGTCGTGCGCATGCTGTACAACCGGTCACTGCGCTGCAAAGCGAATACTCCATGTGGTGGCGCGAGCCTGAGCAGGAGATCCTGCCGTTGCTGGAGGAGCTGGGCATTGGTTTTGTCCCCTTCAGCCCATTGGGTAAAGGTTTCCTGACGGGGTCGATTAAACCAGGAACGACGTTTGGCAAGGATGATTACCGCAGCACCGTGCCGCGTTTCGCCGCGCAAGCGATTGAAGCCAATGAAAAGCTGGTCTCTTTATTAGGTGAACTGGCTGCCGGGAAAGGCGTGACATCTGCACAAATCGCGCTGGCATGGCTGCTGACACAAAAGCCGTGGATTGTTCCTATCCCTGGCACAACTAAGCTACACCGGCTGGAGGAAAACCTGGGGGCTGCAGACATCATTCTTTCGCAGGATGACTCGCAGCAGATAACCCAGGCGCTTGAAACGATTAAAATCGTCGGCGAACGTTACTCTCCTGAGCATCAGGCTCGCACAGGCCGTTAATACCCGGACGGGTCCGCTGCGATTGGCGGACCCGTTATTCCTGGTAGCGAAGTGCATCGATCATCAGCGCAAAAGCAGGCGGATGCTGCTTACGGCTGGGGTAGTAAAGATAATATCCGGGGAAAGACGGACACCAGTCCTGCAGAACCTGGATCAGCTCTCCTGACTTTATATAATCCAGCACCCTGTCCTCAGGTATACAGGCGATGCCAAAGCCAGATAAAGCCGCATCAATCCTTTCCGCCTGCAGATTAAACGTTACCTGCCCCTCAACCCTGACCCGTAACGGTTTCCCTTCCCTCTCAAACTCCCAGTGGTAAAGTCCACCGGCAGTGGGCAGACGCATATTGATGCACCGATGATTTTGTAGCTCGTGAGGCGTTTCAGGCGCGGGGTTAGCAGCAAAATATGACGGTGCGCCAACGACTGCCATTCGCATGTCCGGCCCAATTCTCACCGCGATCATGTCCTTATCCACGCTTTCGCCCAGACGGATCCCGGCGTCAAAACGCCCCTCAACAATATTGACAAAGCCGTTATCTACCACCAGCTCGAGATTAATTTCCGGGTATTCCCTGAGGAAGGGTTTTAGCTTCGGCCACACCAGATTTCGCGCGGCATGCTCCCCGGCAGATAAACGGATATTACCGGAGGCGGTGCCGTTCAGTTGAACAAGCGATTCCAGCTCCTGCTCGAGATCAGCAATACGGGGCTCAAGGCAGGCAATAATTCTCTCACCCGCTTCTGTGGGGGCAACACTTCGGGTAGTTCGCGTCAGAAGACGGATGTTCAGCCTTTCTTCCAGCGCTTTCATCGCGTGGCTGAGTGCTGACTGAGAAACACCGAGTTTGCCCGCGGCTTTGGTAAAACTTCGCTCTCTTGCTACCATCAGAAAGATTTGGAGTTCGTTGAAGTTTTCTTTAAGCATTAGCGGTTTCCTTATTGAAGCATTCCCCCCATAGTTCACTCATGAAGGGTATTCATAAACACAATCATTTTAGCCCCGTTACTGACAATAATGATAATTGATGTTGTATCGGCATCGGAAATAAGTCTGAATTATCAGCAGGTTTATCAGGAAAGGACTCGTTAACGGCCAGGTGGCATCCCACAATAACTACAAAACTGACGATGGAAATGAAATGGCGAGATGTGAGCCACTTCACTGAGTTTATCCAGTAATAATGTGTCGCGATCTCAAAAACGCCATGAATTCTATGCCGCTGACAAATAAACGGAGACAACACGTTGAGAACCGTCGAAATACTGCAATACACATTACACAAAGGCACCGGGGCCACGTTTCACGCCATCATGCAGGAAATCAGTGTTCCCCTGCACCAATGCCACGGGATCGACGTTGTTTCGTTCGGCAACTCGCTGCATGACCCGGATTGCTACTATCTGATCCGTGCCTTTGACAGCCCTGAAAGCATGGCTACGGCTCTTGATGCCTTTTATGCAAGCGCTGACTGGCGCAACGGTCCACGCGAAAACATCATTCGTAGTATCGAAACCAGCATTAAAACAGTGATGAAACTGACGCCGGAAAGCGTGGAAGGGCTACGAGGGTAAGTGCAGGTTATCGGAATATAACGTAGTAGTGATAAATCACAGGCGACAGAGATATGATCTGCCGCCTGAATATTCATTATTTTTTAGACGGCATATGATCCGCCTCAAACTTTCCTTTTTTCGAACGCCGCTTAAAGTCACTGTATAACTCAACATCCAAAAACCTCACCAGCGGTTTACTCAGATAAATATAAATCGGCGGCATGCCGTGCGGCAGATTAACCAGGATGTAATCATCGAATGATTGTTCATCCGGGATCGGCAGTGAGGTTGAGGTGCTGCCCATTTCTTCCGCGCCGGGTAACGGTAATACTGTGCTAAGAGTAGGGCTTTATACCGTTAGCTTTTTGTGGCTACTGTATTATTTTACCTTGTTTAAAAGCCTCCTTAGCTTCATTCAAACTCATTTTGTTCGCTCCACCACGCCTGTCAGGATTTTTAGACTGAAAAGGGTCATCTTCCCAATTACAGGTGGGACAGATGTCATGCTCACCCAAAGCTTCGAATACCTTTTCACCACAGCATGGGCAAGGATAGTCATCAGTCATTGTCTTCACCTGCAGACATCTGAATAACGTAATTATCAGTATCAAATATTGTTTCAAATAGTATACCGAGGGATGCAGCTTGCACCTTATTCACGTTAAACACCGCAACACCATTGATGAAATCCATTTTATCCTCTTCATCCCAACCCATTATTTTTGAAATAGGGTCCAGTTTTTTTTTCGGGATGTTTACCTCTAAAATCAAGTCTTCTGTTTGCTTATCAAACAAATCAATCGTGTAAATAATCATTATTTTTCTACCTTTCTTGCTGGATCTGCAGGTTTCGTTTGTTTGCCGGTTACGGGATCAAATTCACCTAAATGATTACGCCCGCTTTTATCATAAACTTCGACAGTTCCATGTTGAGAATCCCATTCGTAGATCGTCTTTTTTGAGTCTTTCCAACGATACCGGAACTTTCCTCCGCCCTTGATTAGGGTCTTACTTACTGCTTTCTTAGCATCAGGAAATGCTGGCAATGGAGGATTTCCTTTTGGTGCCACATGGTATTTGTGGTCATTACTCAGATAAATATAAATCGGCGGCATGCCGTGCGGCAGATTGACCAGGATGTAATCATCAAATGATTGTTCATCCGGGATCGGTAGCGAGGTTGAGGTGCTGCCCATTTCTTCCGCGCCGGGTAACGGTAATACGGTGATGGTCGAAGGTAAATACGGCTCATCACGATTACCGGTATTGCCTGGCGCTTTAAACTCAAGCTCGTCGGGCGTCCAGATGATGGCGGGCTTTTCCGCGCCATCCGCCCAGAACTCATAGTTACCCGTGAATATGTTCCGCCGCATGGCGCGTACACGAACCTGATCCAGACCGCTGTCAGCGCCGGTGTGATAAGCCACGGGAATTAACCGGCCATATTTATCCTTCACCCACTGAAAACGGATCCGCGTCGGGGCGGACTTTCCGGCCAGCGCCGCAAGCTGGCTGTCGCTTAAAATATCCTCTTCACCGGCGTTCAGCTTGTTCGAGTAAAACGTCCCGATAACACCGACGGTGACCGGATTCACGAACAGGCTGCCGAGGCGGATCGACGTCACCCCGCGCAGTGCACTCATGCCCGACGCAATGAGCTCAGCGCCACCGCCCGTTGCTACGGGTATTGCCAGCGGCATACCAGACTGAGCGGGTGCATCAGCCTTCGCGCCAAATATCTTTTTGTACCAGGGCTTTTTATCACCGGCTGGCTTCTTGCGCTTCGTCGCCTGCGCGTGCTGCTCAACTTCGGGCTTTATGCCTGCGACCGGCGTCGGCACCCCGTAAGACAATCGCCCGAAGTTATGATGCTGCTCCTCGCAGGTTCGTGCTTCGGTATTCCCTGCGCCACATTCAGCCGATTTTGCAAACACCGGCATCGAACGTCTGGCCTGTTCTGCCGCTTCTTTCTCAGCCTGAACCAGCAATACCGCGGCACGCTCTGCTTCCCACTTTTCACGCGCCAGTTCGGCAGGTGATTTACCTCTCCCCATCCACTGTCCGGCTGGCGCGATAACCCGGTTCGTCCCCGGCGGGCAACCACATAAAACATCCGAACCGTCCACGGCAGAAGCGAGGCCGTCATAGGTGGAATGCGGTTCTCCGCTGGTGATTTTTCCGCGACGACCGCATTTCGGGCAGTCGGTCGTAGCATCACCGATGCGGATCACGCCAAGCCCGTGTTCCGTCGCATTGGGCAGAGAGGTCAGGCACACCGCGCCTGTCGTGGTTTTGTCGCCGTGCAGCGCCTGCCCGCGACCATAACAATTTGAGCGATACCCCATCCGTTACGCGCCGGTAACGGCAAGAAAATCTACTGCCATCGGGACATCTTTTCGGGCAACCAGGTAGCAACTGCCCTGCGGCGTACTGATAATTTTATCGCCGTTATCCAGCATGCTGCCGACTAAGGCAAATCCACGATTCCCCTCACAAAACTGCTGGCCTGCGCTGGTGGTAATCTTTGCCGTGCTGCCATCGGCATAAGTGACTTCATCCTGCTCAAGGGCAAACGCCGCTTCAGTGCCATTCTCAAGGGTGACTTTACCCGTACTGCTGGCTTTGGTGACTTTGCCACCGCGGGCAGTCAGGCTGCCTGGAACTGCCAGCCGGTAAATCGCAATAACAGGATGCTGACGGGCAAACGCTGCCTGTTCCTCAACAACTGCCCTCGCGCTTTCATCCATTTCAGCCAGTTGTTCAGCCGTGAAAGGTGGGGTATTGATGACATCCAGTAATTCCTGATTCAGTTCATTAGTGAATTGCATTTCCATATTTATTTTCCGTCCATTGAGGTGAGTTTCGCCAGTATGATAATCAGCTAAAATAAACACCCACAACGAACAATAAATATAAAACCATAAACCTTGAGCTAAATCATAAGATATAAGTCATTTAAGTTATTCGAGTTATTCGAGTTATTCGAGTTATTCGAGTTATTCGAGTTATTCGAGTTATTTATACAAACAGATAATACGAATACTCATATTAATTATTATTTAAAAATGATTCATATAAAATATTTATAGCACAAACAGTCTCATAAATTATTTCAAACAAGATAAATTCAAAGTCAAAATTCAGCCATCGCAGAAAATAACACATAATAATTAATGGATATAGAATGAAAATTGTCGTCATTATTTTATCATTTGCCCTCTTTTCTGGTACTCCTGATGCAAAAAAACTGTACCGAACGTGATGCAGAAGCAGCAGATATTGCAGTGGACAATCTCGATTCATGGGATGCCCTACATAAAAACTACATCGCTTTCGCACAATGTGACGATGGCAGTATCGCAAAAGGAAATTCAGACGCGATGGCGCGGCTACTTGTCGATAAATGGCAGGAAATCGCTAAGCTGCAATCTCTGAGAAATCGCGATTCAGGATTTGAAAAATATATTATGAGGCATATTGATGCGACGCTGGATGCGGATGACGCAGATACCCGTCAGCTTCTAAACAACGTTTTCCCGACAGAAGTCCGCCACTGTTTAATTTCGGTAACTACACTCTCTGGCGTGACTGGGTTATCTCCTTCAGGATAAAAAATTAAATCAGTCCCTGAAGGATGCCCGGTAACCCGACTGAAATTTTCCAGTAAACTGTCCTGATATGACTCGCTGCCATGCACGTCGAAAATATCTTTCACCAGCGCAACAAATTCGGCTTCCGAGTACTCTTCAAACTTATCTTTGAGCTGCATGTTTTTCCTTTATTTGTATTCAGGTGGCTCCTGAGAGTCATTCGTTATCCAAAACAGCCCGAACCCGCGCTTTAAGTTCATCAGCATCAAACTCATACTTATCACGATCATTGTCAGGATTGAATTGATCTGCGAGACAGAAAATGGTCGAGCATTTTTCACTGTCCTGATAGTTATCTTTCAGCGAATCGCCATTTTCACCCTCAGCTTTCCATAGCATCTGATAAGGGTCAGCAAAATCTTCGGCTGAGATTTCGCCATTAATAAATGATCTGGCGAAGGTTAAAAGTTTCTGGCTCATTTTGGGCTCCCTAAGATTGAAAACACTAAACTGACTGCTTTCTACTTTCATGGAATGCAATAGTCAGCGCATCTTCTTCGGCATAAAAATATGCCACCGGCACATCCAACCCAGCAAGAATGCCTGACACGTATTGAGAAAGCGCTGCACACAAGCGTGCTTCCCTGAGTCTTTTAAATGGATAAGTTGAAACGCCAAATGGTGCCGATAATAGGAGTCGAACCTACGACCTTCGCATTACGAATGCGCTGCTCTACCAACTGAGCTATATCGGCTTTTTTGAAAGGTGCCGGGGCTAGGGGTAACAAATTATGCAAACCGCTGACGTCCGTCAAGCGCCGATCGGGATGTTTGGTGAGTTCTTAATCACCCTGCGCACAATATGGATATAACGCCGGTTCTGATGCAGCAAAAACGTTTGGGCGAACGGGGAGCAGGCGCAGAAACGGAACTAAAGGGAGAAGTTAAAAGATTGAAAATCAGGGAGTGCGAGAAGATAAATGGTGCCGACTACCGGAATCGAACTGGTGACCTACTGATTACAAGTCAGTTGCTCTACCTACTGAGCTAAGTCGGCATTTTGAAGTGTTACCGGGGAACTACGGGGCATAAAATATTCAAATCTCCGACGTCCGTCAAGCCCCCGGCGGTGCGTATGCTGCTTTTCTCATCAGCACACGCACTTTGATGAACTGACTGCTTAAGCTTTCGCCAGCGGTTCGCGGAAGAAACTGATCAGGGCGTTGTAAACCTGATAGCGGTTTTTCTCCAGCACCATCATGTGCGTGGCTTCACCGATTTCCAGCCAGCGTTTATCCGGTGAGCCGGTGGCGCGCAGGAACCATGCCTGTGCCAGTTCGACGGGCACATCAATATCCCATTCGCCATGGATTAACATCAGCGGCACGCCGATATCGGCCGGATCGTAAAACGGTTTTCCCGCCGCCCAGTAATCGCGGATATCCTGAATCGGACCGTTGCTGGCACGGATTGATTGCTGTGCCCGAAGTGCGTCATCCGGCTCGTCGCTGACGGTTTTTTCCAGCCATGCCTCAAATCCCCCTTCCGGGATCAGCCCTCCCCGCTTGCACTGTGGCGCTCCGCTAATCCAGCGTTCACGCGCCGCACCGGCATTGACGATGCGCCACGCGTTCAGTTCGCCACCGGGGTCGAGCGGCAGCGGTTTGTCGCTCACCCATTGCGGGGCAATCAGCCCTAAGCGCCTGACTTTGTGGCCGTTCTGCGTGGTGTACGTACCGGTGACGCTGCCGCCCCACGACATCCCGATCACGTTAACCTGTGAAAGCCCGTTCGTTCTGAGCACAAAATTGACGGCGCTGCTGAAATCGCGCACGGCGACATCTGTTCTCACCGCAGGTGCGTTGAGGGTGGCGGCCTGAAGCATTTCCACCGGACGGGTCGAGCCGCCATAACCGCGTACATCGACGGCGTACACATCAAAACCGGCGCGGGCGAGTGCATCGGCAAAAGAGGCGCCTTCCAGCGGCGTGTCAAACAGGCTGCCGGAGGAATAAGTCGCGCCGTGCATCATGACGATGGTGCTGGCTTCGCTGAATTTTTGCTCCCCTTTGCGGTGCTTGTGCAAAAGATGCAACCGGATGCCGTCGGTATCAGACGGGATCAAAAAGCTTTCGCTGAAAATATCGGAATTGCTCATCGGGTTTTCCTTCTCAGAGTGGCTGCCAGCTCAGGCCACGGGCATCCTGACGGATTTTGCCCGCAGAGGAACCGGCGAAATGGGTGGTGAAAACGGTGGCCTGATGGCTCAGGGCAAACTCAATTGCCTTATGGCGTGAGGCTGTCGCCTGTGCCGGTTCTTCGCAGAACACCGAATCCCAGTCAGGACGCGCGAGCTGAAGCGGATGGTGCATCACATCGCCCCAGAAAAAGGCCGTTTCACCTTCAGAGGTAAAGGCGAAAGAGAAATGATCATGGCTGTGGCCTGGCGTGCGGATGATGGAGAACCCCGGAATGGCCGTGGCGTCATCAGCATGTATCCGCTGATCGAGACCGGCCGCCACGACCGGCTCAACGCTGTCGGCAAAGATGCCGTCGCTCGGATCCCGGACGTTGTTCGGATCGGCGTAAAACTGGTATTCGGCTTCAGAAAACAGATAACGCGCGTTCGGGAAAGTCGGCACCCAGCGGCCATTCTCCAGCCGCGTATTCCAGCCGACATGATCAACGTGCAGATGTGACAGCAGTACCACATCAACATCTTCCGGTTCGACGCCCGTCGCCCGCAGGTTATCCAGCCAGCCCGTCTTCAGCTGATTGAACAACAGGTTCAGTGGACGCAATTTATCGTTGCCGGATGCGGTATCAATCAGCACCGTTTGCGTGCCGGTCTGCACCAGCCAGCTGTGGGTGCTGAGCATCAGTTCTGAGGCATCTGCGCCAAAAAAATCTGCCGGTAATGTTTTCGCGGCATCCTGAATAGCATCAGCATTCCATTGCGGAAAAAGCGACGATCCGGGATCTTGCAATGTCATCTCGGGGATCTTAGTGATTCTGGCGCTGCCGATCGGGTAAGTTTCTGGCACACTCATTTTATGACCTTATCTGGTGACAACCTTCTGGTGTGGGGTCATCCTCCCTGTTTCAGCACGGGCGAACAAGGTGGCAATCCCGAATGAAAGATTGCTGATATTGCAACGATAAAAAATGAAAGGGCCGGAATGGATAAGCTGGAGAATATGCGCACGTTCGTGCAGGTGGTGGATTCGGGGTCATTCAGCCGTGCGGCAGAACTGATGGATTTACCGAAATCCACGGTAACGCGGCAGGTGCAGGCGCTGGAAAGCGAACTGGGCGTGAAGCTGCTGCACAGGACGTCGCGCCGTTTAAGCATGACGGAACAGGGCGAAGCCTATTATCACGGAGCAATACGGCTGCTTGATCAGATGGAGATTCTCGACAGCAATGTGCAGGCGGCAACGCAGGCTCCGCGCGGCAAAATCCGCGTCGAGATGCCGAATGCGATTGCTTATCGGCGGGTGATCCCCGCCCTGCCCGGCTTCCTGATGCATTATCCCGACGTTCAGGTTGAGGTGAGCGTCGGTAACCGCACCGCCGATCTGATTGCGCAAAACATCGATTGTGTGATCCGTATCGGTGAGCTGCATAACGATGCGCTGATCGCCCGGTCGCTTGGGGTTTTACCGATGATCACCTGTGCCGCACCGGCGTATCTGCAAAAACACGGCATGCCTGAACATCCGCAGGATCTTATCCTCGACCATACGCTGGTGCAGATCGCCTCGCCACAAACCGGACGGGTATTTGAACATCAGGTGTTTAAGGATCAGCAGTGTGTCACTGTTCGCGGGCGCTGGCAGTTCTCGGTTAACGATTCCACCGCAGCGCTGACCGGTGCCATTGCGGGGCTTGGCGTGCTGACGACGTATCGCTTTCTGGCACAGGAAGCGCTGGATAACGGCGCGCTGGTGCCGCTGTTTCCTGAATGGGCGGATGAACAGGTGCCGGTGCATATTGCCTGGCCGGAGAACCGGCATTTGCCGTCAAAGGTGCGGTATTTTATCGAATGGGTCAGGGCGTTGTTTCAGGAATGATGGTGTTCAGCAGGGATAAGCGATCGCACCGGTTTCATCATGCTGAATCCACCGGTGCCGGTCAGTTACGGACGGACTAAATCGTCGCCGTAACCAATCCATTTGTAGGTCGTCAGGGCTTCTAATCCCATCGGGCCGCGGGCGTGCAGTTTTTGTGTGCTGACTGCCACTTCTGCGCCTAAACCGAATTGTCCGCCGTCGGTGAAACGGGTGCTGGCGTTGACGTAAACCGCAGAGGAATCCACTTCACGCACGAACCTGTCCGCGCTGCTGATGGAACGGGTAAGGATCGCATCGGAATGCTCGGTGCCGTAGGTGCGGATATGCGCCACGGCGGCGTCCAGATCGGCCACTACCGTCACGTTCAGATCCAGCGACAGCCATTCATCCGAATAATCTTCTTCGGTCACCGCCAGCACTTTCGCCGGGCCGTTTTGCAGATACGGCATCGCAGATTCGCTGGCGTGTAACGTAACGCCTGCGCGGTGCATTTTGTCGCTCAGTTCCGGCAGGAAGCGGGCGGCAATCGCCTGATGCACCAGCACGGTTTCCAGGCTGTTACAGGCGCTCGGGCGCTGTACTTTCGCGCTTTCCAGCACGGTCAGCGCTTTGTCGAAATCGACGCTTTCATCCACAAACGTATGGCAAACGCCGATACCGCCGGTGATCACCGGAATGGTGGATTGTTCGCGGCAAAGTTTATGCAGCGCCGCGCCACCGCGTGGGATCAGCATATCGACGTATTTATCCAGACGCAGCAGTTCCGCCACCAGTGCACGATCGGGGCTGTCGATGGCCTGAACGGCGGCTTTAGGCAGTCCGCATTCCTCCAGCGCCATCTGAATGACGTTAACCGTCGCCTGATTGGTGTGGTGCGTTTCTTTACCGCCGCGCAGGATAACGGCATTGCCGGTTTTCAGGCACAGGCTGGCGACATCGATAGTGACGTTCGGGCGCGCTTCATAAATCACGCCGATCACGCCGAGCGGTACACGGCGGCGTTCGAGACGCAAACCGCTGTCCTGCTGTGAACCATCAATCACCTGCCCGACCGGATCGCTCAGACGGCAGACATCACGCACGTCGCTGGCAATCGCCGAAAGACGCGCGGGGGTCAGCAGCAGGCGGTCCAGTAATGCCTCGCTCATGCCGCTTTCGCGGGCAGCAGCCATGTCGAGTTCGTTAGCAAGAATAATGCTCTGGCTGTTGGCCTCAAGCATGTCGGCCATCAGCATCAGCGCACGATTTTTCTGCGCGGTGCTGAGGGTGGAAAGCTGCCAGGACGCGGCTTTCGCGGCCTTGCCCATCTCGTTAAGCATCTGTGGCTCCTTAACTGACAATCATGTCGTCACGGTGAACGGCAACCGGGCCGTATTCGTAACCGAGAATTTCACTGATCTGCTGAGAGTGATGACCGGCAATCATGCGCATCGCATCGCTGTTATAGCGGCTGACACCGTGCGCGAGGTCGCGTCCGTTCAGGTTGCGGATGCGGATCACTTCGCCACGCGAGAAATCGCCTTTCACTTCGCGGATCCCTTTTGGCAGCAGCGAACTGCCGCGCTCCATCATGGCAGAAACCGCGCCGTCGTCGATGGTGATTTCACCGGCTGGCGGTGCACCAAAGATCCAGCGCTTACGGTTTTCCAGCGGCGTCTCCATCGCGTGAAAACGTGTGCCGACGGAAACGCCGTTAATCACATCGCCAATCACGCCCGGCAGGTTGCCCGCAGCAATAATGGTATCGACGCCCGCCCGGCACGCGACATCTGCCGCCTGCAGTTTGGTGGCCATGCCGCCGGTACCGAGACCAGAGACGCTGTCGCCCGCCACACCGCGCAGTTCATCATCAATGGTCATGACTTCGCGGATCAATTCAGCTTCAGGATTGGTCCGCGGATCTGCGGTAAACAGACCACGCTGATCGGTCAGCAACAGCAATTTATCGGCACCCGCCAGAATAGCGGCCAGTGCGGAAAGATTGTCGTTATCGCCGACTTTAATTTCAGCGGTGGCGACCGCATCGTTTTCATTAATGACCGGGACGATATGGTTATCGAGCAGCGCGTGCATGGTGTCGCGGGCATTCAGGAACCGCTCGCGGTCTTCCATGTCGGCACGCGTCAGCAGCATCTGACCAATGTGGATGCCATAAATCGAGAACAATTGCTCCCACAGCTGGATCAAACGACTTTGCCCGACGGCAGCCAGCAGTTGTTTGGAAGCAATGGTGGCGGGGAGTTCGGGGTAGCCAAGATGTTCACGCCCGGCAGCAATCGCGCCCGACGTGACAATCACAATCCGGTGCCCTGCCGCATGTTGCTGCGCGCACTGGCGGACAAGCTCAACAATGTGAGCACGGTTGAGGCGGCGCGAGCCGCCAGTGAGCACGCTGGTGCCCAGTTTTACAACCAGTGTCTGACTACCACTCATAATCGTTCCATTAGTGTGAAAAAGAAGGGCTTCTTTGTCTTTGTAACAGCAGAGAAGCGTTATGCCAAACGGCATAACGCTATAATAGCAGCATTCATGATGGGAATGGGTAGTACAGAAAGTCAGGCGGAGAGCTTCACAGGTTCTTCGCTGAAATCATCAGCAGGTTCCAGTTTGAGGGACATCTCTTCGATCATGGCATTCAGGTTTTTGTGGAACCCTTTCAATGTCGTCTCAAGCTTCTCTCGCACTTCAGCATCTTTAATGTTTTGCACTTTCCAGATGCCGTCTTTATCAAACAATCCGAAATGATAAACATAGGTAAAACGTTCGGCTTCAGCCTGCAATTCAATCCACCAGCCCCAGAATTCACGCTTTTCCGGCGCAGGCTTCACGTTCACACAGACAGCTAAACAGTCAAAGAAAAAGCGGTCGTTCTCGCATTTCCCTTCTCTGATGTACGGTCCCAGTGTACCGAAACGTTTCATTAGCCTGCTTTTAGGATGACCGCTTGGTAACGTCATAGTACAACCTCCATTGAAAGACGATCCTTTTTAGCAAAACGTTAGGAATTAGCAACTATTAAGTTAACGCATATGCTTTTGCAACCACCCACAAATCTCATGTAAAGCGCTGTCAAAATGCGCGTAAAGCGGCTCGCTGCGGATGGTCAAAAGCTTGCCGTCAGCGGAAGAATCCGCAATCAGCTTAGCTTCGCTCTTCGGACTGAATATATCGTTCTCCCAGTATGCGGCCAGGATGGGCGTCGGCGTTCTGCGTCCAAGCAACCCCTGCGTTTTCAGAGAATAACGATTAAGTTCGGTTTTCAGCGCCGAGTCGGACGCGCTCGACATGCCGATGCGGCTCGCCAGCACATCTATATACATGTTCGGTACCTGCTCCTGACATTTCGGGTCGCTCAGCAGCGTATGCACCAGCGCCCCCAGCGTGGCCACTGCCCGCACGCGGCGCGGTTCGAGATACGCCAGACGCACCGCGACGTTCGCACCAAAACGGTAACCGAGCAAACTGACGCGGCTGGCATCGACCCAGGGCACATCCGAAAGCTGCATCAGCACCTGCTGATGCAGGAAGCTGGTGTCCTGCGTCAGTTTCCACTTCGATGAAAAACCGATCGACGGCATGTCGATGGTCAGCATCGCGATGCCCATCGGCGCGAGATATGAACGGAACAGGCGCTGATGGTCACTCTGTAAGGTGTCGAGACCGCCACACACCAGCACCGTCGGGAACGGTGCTTTCCCTTCGGCTGGCAGGTGCAGGAAACCGGTGATAGGGGCACCGCCGGGGATCTTAAATTCCAGCTCTTTCAGTTCGTAAGGCGAATGTTCCGAGGATTTTTCAAAGGCTTTATTGGCCAGCGCTTGCGCCTGTTCCGCCAGCGTATCGCCTTTCAGATGCGGATAACCGGCGATGCTGTAAAGGTTGGCGGCTTTCAGCCAGTATTCGCTCGCCACATCCGCATCTTTCTCTTCGGCGGCTTTTTGCTGCCAGTACATCGCCTGATTTGACCATTCGTAGATCCAGTTGCCATTGCGGTAACCAATCACGGTATCGAGCAGCAACGGATCGCTGTGCTCCGCCTGGGAGACAGCAATGCGCGACAGCACTTCTTCCACTTCCAGCGGATCAACCCCGCGCCACATCCACATCAGACGGTTAATCGTGCGGTACCAGCAATGAACCGTGTCGCCTTCCAGCGCAGAATGCATCGGCGGGTGCGTATTATGGTGATGAACGCGATGAACCAGCGTTGATGTTTCCGGGTATTTGAAGGAAGGTTTAAACAGTTTTTCCGTAAGATTGGCTGGAGCCATGATGCAAGATCCTCCGTTAGCAAGCAGCAGGTCGCCCGCAGGCGATCATTTCTGGACGGGATTATAACCCGCCCACGTTGCGACAAGTGAGGGGTGAGGTCAAGCGGAAAGGATTTCAAGGCAATAAAAGCAAAACGCCCGGCAATGAGCCAGGCGTTAAATTAGAGGAATATTAACAGTGGAGGATTATTTTCCTACCAGAGGTGGCACGAATACCACGCCCATATCCCACGGCTGTTCGATCCAGGTGTTCTGCGGGATGTCGATCACATAGTCATCAACCAGCGGTGCGCCAGCCGGTTTCGCGAAGATCGTGATGAAATGCGCTTTCGGGTACATTTCGCGGATGGCTTTCGCGGTGCCGCCGGTATCCACCAGATCGTCGATCACGATGAAACCTTCACCGTCGCCTTCTGCGCGTTTCAGCACCTGCATTTCGCGCTGATTATCATGGTCGTAGCTGGAGATACATACGGTATCCACATGACGGATGCACAGCTCGCGAGCCAGCAACGCTGCCGGAACCAGGCCACCACGGCTGACTGCAATAATGCCTTTCCATTGTTCTGCCGGCAGCAGGCGTTTAGCCATAGTGCGCGCGTGGATTTGCAGCATGTCCCAGGTTACAACGTATTTTTCGCTCATAAAGGTGTCCCAGCCAGTGAATTAACGGCTTCTAAAAAAATAATGGGGGGAAAAAAGGTTGCGCGAGATTATAGTGAGTCCGGTTCACAAAAACCAGCGATTATCTGGCTTCAGCCGCCCAAAAATCCCGGAATTTCTCCCCGTCCCCGCGCACAGGTTAAGATTAAGTGATATTCTGTCAGGCCACTCGCCACACAGTCTGGCGGGGATTACTTAACCTTAAACCTACAGCATCTCAGTCAGTTCCCCTGCAAACGGAGCCTGAATGAGCTGACTGTCACAGGAGACTTATAGTGTCTGAACTGTCTCAGCTTTCGCCACAACCGTTGTGGGATATTTTTGCCAAAATTTGTTCAATTCCGCACCCTTCCTATCATGAAGAAGCGCTGGCAAAACACATCGTTGAATGGGCACAGGAAAAAGGTATCCACGCTGAGCGTGATGAAGTTGGCAACATTTTGCTGCGCAAACCCGCCACCAAAGGCATGGAAAACCGCAAAGCCGTTGCACTGCAGGCTCACCTCGATATGGTGCCGCAGAAAAACAACGATACTGTTCATGATTTCACTAAAGATCCGATCCAACCCTTCATCGAAGACGGTTGGGTAAAAGCCCGCGGCACCACGCTGGGTTCTGATAACGGTATCGGTATGGCGTCCGCGCTGGCGGTTCTGGCTGATGACAGCGTAGAACACGGCCCGCTGGAAGTGCTGCTGACCATGACCGAAGAAACCGGCATGGCAGGCGCATTCGGCCTGCAACCGAACTGGTTACAGTCTGAAATTCTGATCAACACCGATTCTGAAACCGAAGGCGAAATCTACATGGGTTGCGCTGGCGGGATTGATTTTACCGCCACACTGCCGCTGAGCCGTGAAGCGGTTCCGGCCGGTTTCAGCACGCTGAAACTGACCCTGAAAGGCCTGAAAGGTGGCCACTCCGGCGCGGAAATCCACTTAGGTCTGGGCAACGCCAGCAAACTGCTGGCACGTTTCCTGGCAGACAACGCTGATACTCTTGGTCTGCGCCTGCTCGACTTCACCGGCGGCACACTGCGTAACGCTATCCCGCGTGAAGCAATTGTGACTCTTGCTGTTGCTGCTGATAAAGCAGACGCGCTGAAAGCGGCAGCACAAGAATTCCTGGCAACGATTCAGTTCGAACTGTCAGCGGTAGAGAAGAAAATTGCCTTTGTGGTGGAAGCGGCTGAAAGCAACGCGAAGGCGCTGACCGCAGAAACTCAGGGTAAATTCCTTGCCCTGCTGAACGCGACGCCAAACGGCGTGATCCGCATGAGTGATGACGTGAAAGGCGTGGTAGAAACCTCGCTGAACGTCGGTGTTGTCACCATGAAAGATGACGAAGTGGCGATCAACAGCCTGATCCGCTCGCTTATCGACAGCGGTAAAGAATATGTGGTCAGCATGCTCAATTCACTGAGTGAACTGGCTGGCGCGAAAAGCCTGGCAAAAGGCAGCTATCCTGGCTGGAAACCTGAGCCGAATTCACCAGTGATGACGCTGGTGCGTGAAACTTACCAGACGCTGTTCAATAAAACTCCGAACATCATGGTGATCCACGCCGGTCTGGAATGCGGTCTGTTCAAAAAACCGTACCCGGACATGGACATGGTTTCCATCGGGCCAACCATCACCGGGCCACACTCGCCGGATGAGCAGGTGGAAATCGCCAGCGTCGAGCTGTACTGGAAACTGCTGACGGCCCTGCTGAAAGCGATTCCTGAACGCGGTTAATACTCGATCGGTCCCCTAAATCATTCGGGCTGTATCAAGGCGGCAACTGAGTAAATCCCCGGTAGCATACACAAGTATGTGACCGGGGTTTGCGAAGGCAGCCAACGCAGAGACAGTTTGAAGGATGACGGGGATCATTCCCAGGGAAGCAGAAGCTGCCGCTCGATCTGCGGATCCTGCAACGTCACATGTAATCCCACCAGCCTGACTCCCCTTCCGCCACGCCGCTGTTCCCAGGCTTCACGCGCGACCTTCAGCAGATCTTCTTTATTCAGCACCGGCCAGACGTGTTCCTGCGTGGTCTGCTGGAAATCATGGAATTTGAGTTTTACGCCCTGCCTCGCGATGCGCAGATCTGGGCTGACACGGCTTAAACGTGTTTGCAGTTCAGGATACAAACGTTCGATCAGCGACACGCATTCTTCCCAGCTGTGGATATCTTCTGCCAGTGTGCGTTCAACGCCGACCGATTTACGTAACCGCTCGGGGGAAATTTCACGTTCATCGATACCCTGACAGCGTTCCCACAGCACACGGCCAAATTTGCCAAAGCGTTTAAGCAGTTTCGCCAGATCGTAACGCTGCACATCGCCGCAGGTGATCAGCCCCTGCTCCTGCAAACGCTGAGCGGTGACTTTACCGACGCCGGGGATTTTACTCAGCGGAAGATCCTGTAAAAACGCCCCGACTTTTTCCGGCGTGATCACAAACTGACCGTTGGGCTTGTTCAGATCCGAGGCGATTTTTGCCAGAAATTTGATCGGCGCGATACCCGCAGATGCCGTCAGATTGATCTCATCGAAAATGGCCTGACGGATTTCAGCAGCGATAAGCGTTGCAGAGCCGTTGCATTGCGTCGCGTGGGAAACATCCAGATAAGCTTCATCGAGTGACAGCGGTTCGATCAATGGCGTATAACGCGCAAAGATTTCACGGATATGGTTTGACGCTTCTTTATAGGCCTCCATTCGGCCGGGGATCACTTTCAGGTGCGGGCAAAGTTTCAGTGCCATGCCGGTGGGCATCGCGCTGTGCACGCCGAATTTGCGGGCAGGATAATTAGCGGTGCTGATAACACCACGGCGGTCACGACTGCCGCCAATGGCAATAGGAATGTCGCGCAGGGAAGGATCATCGCGCATTTCGACCGCAGCGAAAAAGCAGTCCATATCCACATGAATGATTTTACGCATAACCCTCCCCCTCAATAACTGTATAAGTATACAGTTGAATGCAGGGATGTCCAACATAGAAAATGAGGGTTAGTTTGACTTAATTAATCACCATTAATGGCAACGTAATAATTTTCCTATTCCTAAAGTCATTATTCATTATTTGGTGATTGCTAAAAATTTAATCAGTATTAATATGACAGCGTTTCCGACAGACAGTACATAAGAAGAAAATCAGTGGCGGTCTTACAGGCAGTTGAGCTGTAGACAAAATAATCAAAATTATTACCGAGCAGGACTTAGAATGATCAGAATCGCGCTGTTTCTTGCGATGCTCCTCAGTTTGCCTTTATTTACAGCAAATTACGCCGTGGCCAGCGATGCTGTCCCGGTCAACGCGGCACTAAAAAAACAATTACTGGGTGCACCTGTTTATATCCAGATCTTCAAACAGGAACGTAAACTCGAATTGTATGCTCAGCTCGACGGCGAATTTCGTCTGATCGGCAGTTATGGCATCTGCGATTTTTCCGGCGGTTTGGGAAATAAACGTCGCGAAGGCGATTTCAAAAGCCCGGAAGGTTTCTACAACGTGGATATTCACCACCTGAAACCCGACAGCCGCTTTTATCGCGCCATCAACATCGGTTTCCCCAATGCTTATGATATCTCGCAGGGTTATTCAGGTAAGTATCTGATGATCCACGGTAACTGTAAGTCTATTGGTTGCTACGCCATGACCGACGGCTATATGGACGAAATATTCACCTACGTACAGGCGGCATTCCAGTTCGGGCAACGCAATTTAAAAATTAGCATTTACCCGTTCAGGATGACCGATGCCAACATGAAGGCGCATAAAAACTCCAGCTATTACAGTTTCTGGAACCAGTTACAGCCGGGATATGCGTACTTTGAGAAACACCATCAGCCACCAAATGTCGTGGTCACTGACGGTAGATATGAAGTGCTACAACCGTTGTCCAACACCCCGCTGCCTTCACAGCTGGCGTTCGCCCCGATGAAATAATGCGAATTCACCTGGAGCAATTTTGTTCCAGGTTTCGTTCGCCGTCAGCGGTTGCGTGGCAATCACGGTGACGACATCATCCGGTGTCGTCTGCTGCTGAAAATCAATTTCCACATCCTGATCCAACAACGTTGCCTTGCCGAAAGGCGCACGCCGCGTGATCCAGTGCAAATTCGTCGAGCAATACGCCATCACGAAATTGCCATCCGACAGCAACATGTTAAACACCCCTTTCTGCCGTAATTCATCAGCCAGCGACGCAATATAGCGAAACACTGGCGGCCAGCTTGCAGGGCGGCGCGGATAGCGTTGGGTGAGTTTGTGCAGTAACCAGCAGAAGGCGTATTCGCTGTCGGTCTGGCCCACCGGACGCAGCGTACCGGTATCGAGCTGACGATAACCACGAAGCTGACCGTTGTGCGCATAAGTCCAGTTGCGTCCCCACAGTTCGCGGGTAAACGGATGAGTATTTTCCAGCGCGACTTCACCACGGTTTGCCTGACGGATATGAGAAATCACCGCGCAGGATTTGATCGGATATTCCTGAACAAGGCGGGCAATGGGCGAATTAAAGCTTGGCGTCGGATCTTTAAAAGTACGACAGCCATTCCCTTCATAAAAGGTGATGCCCCAGCCGTCTTTATGCGGGCCGGTCCCGCCACCACGCTGCACTAATCCACTGAAACTGAAACAAATATCAGTAGGAACGTTAGCGCTCATCCCGAGCAATTCGCACATCACCAGCCTCCTTTACGGCAAAAGGCTTATGCCTTTGCCATCTCTTTTTCGATCAGAAGAATCAAAATATGAATGACTTTGATGTGGATTTCCTGCACGCGGTCAGCGAAACCAAAGTGCGGAACGCGGATTTCCACATCGGCTGAACCGTCCATTTTCCCGCCATCTTTACCGGTCAGGGTGATAACTTTCATGCCTTTAGCGCGTGCGGCTTCGATGGCTTTGATCACGTTACCGGAATTACCGGAAGTGGAAATGCCCAGCAGCACGTCGCCCTTCTGGCCTACGGCTTCCAGATAACGGGAAAAGATGTATTCGTAACCGAAATCGTTGCCGACGCAAGAGATGTGGCTGACGTCAGAAATCGCAATTGCCGGATAGCCCGGACGGTTTTCACGATAGCGGCCTGTCAGTTCTTCGGCGAAATGCATGGCATCGCAGTGTGAACCCCCGTTACCACAGGAAATCACTTTCCCACCCGCTTTGAATGAATCGGCCAGCAGCACCGCTGCACGTTGAATAGACTCAATATTTGCCGGATCGCTGATGAATTTATTCAGCGTGTCAGCAGCTTCGTTCAGTTCAGTACGGATAATATCCTGGTACATAGCAGCCTCTTTTATGTCCATTTGCAGCCGGTTTCAGCACGGCCGATAGCAATAAAACGTTCCGCTGTGCAGTTTAACGGAAAGCCGAAACAGCGAGAAGCCATGAAGCGGTAATGATTCCGATAGTTTCTGTTTTTGACGCTTCGTGCGGCCGGTTTGTGAGCTGCGTTGTAATTAGTATGTAAACACATTGATAAAGAAATGGGCATGAACTAAAACCATTATATCCCTACAACAGGTCAGACCTCCTACTACTCAGGAGCTTTACTATGATGGTTCTTAGCATTGTTGCATTTATCGTGATCCTTGGTGCGTTGTTCTATCACAAGGTCAATCTCGCCCTGAGCAGCCTGATTTTACTGGCGTTTACGGCGGTTATGGGTGCCATTAATCTGTGGACACTTTGGCTGTTATTGCCGCTGGCGATCATTCTCCTGCCCTTCAATATCCCTGTCATGCGCCGTTCATTGTTCTCCGGCCCGGCGCTTCGCACCTTCCGTAAAGTGATGCCCGCAATGTCGCGCACGGAAAAAGAAGCGATTGAAGCAGGCACCACCTGGTGGGAAGGTGACCTGTTTGGTGGCAAGCCAGACTGGAAGAAATTGCAGGATTATCCTGAGCAGCAACTGACAGAGGAAGAGCAGCGCTTTATTGACGGGCCGGTTGAAGAAGCCTGCCGTATGGCGAATGACTTCCAGATCACCCATGAACTGGCTGATTTGCCGCCGGAACTGTGGGCGTATCTGAAAGAACACCGCTTCTTCGCAATGATCATTAAGAAAGAGTACGGCGGTCTGGAATTCTCGGCTTATGCGCAGGCGCGTGTGCTGCAAAAACTGGCCGGTGTGTCAGGCATTCTGGCGATCACCGTCGGTGTGCCGAACTCCCTCGGGCCAGGCGAATTACTGCAACATTACGGCACCACGGAGCAGAAAGATCACTATCTGCCGCGTCTGGCCGAAGGTCTGGAAATTCCCTGTTTCGCCCTGACCAGCCCGGAAGCGGGTTCTGATGCCGGTGCCATCCCGGACTTTGGTATCGTGTGTAAAGGCCAGTGGCAGGGTAAGGAAGTGCTTGGCATGCGCCTGACCTGGAACAAGCGTTACATCACGCTGGCACCTATCGCCACCGTGCTGGGCCTGGCGTTTAAACTGAAAGATCCCGATCACCTGCTCGGCAACGAAACGGATCTGGGCATTACCTGTGCGCTGATCCCAACCGACACCGCCGGTGTTGAAATTGGTCACCGCCACTTCCCGCTGAACGTGCCATTCCAGAACGGCCCGACGCGCGGCAGCGATATTTTTGTACCGATCGATTACATCATTGGCGGCCCGAAAATGGCCGGTCAGGGCTGGCGTATGCTGGTGGAATGTCTGTCTGTCGGCCGTGGCATCACGCTGCCGTCTAACTCTACCGGCAGCCTGAAATCTCTGGCGCTGGCGACCGGGGCTTATGCCTATATCCGCCGTCAGTTCAAACTGCCTATCGGTAAAATGGAAGGTATCGAAGAACCGCTGGCGCGCATTGCCGGTAACGCTTACGTGATGGATGCCGCCGCAACGCTTATCACGAACGGCATTATGCTGGGTGAAAAACCAGCGGTGCTGTCCGCTATCGTCAAATACCACTGTACTCACCGCGGCCAGCGCGCCGTGATGGATGCGATGGATATCACCGGTGGTAAAGGCATTATGCTCGGCAGCAGCAACTTCGTGGCCCGCGCTTATCAGGGTGCGCCGATTGCGATTACCGTGGAAGGTGCCAACATTCTCACCCGCAGCATGATCATCTTTGGTCAGGGTGCGATCCGCTGTCATCCTTATGTTCTTCGTGAAATGGCAGCGGCGGAGAAAAACGATCTGGTTGATTTCGACCGTGCACTCTTCGGGCATATCGGCCACGTCGGCAGTAACAAAATGCGCAGTTTCTGGCTCGGTCTGACTAACGGCCGCACCAGTGATACGCCGGTCAATGATAAAACCGCCCGTTACTATCAGCACATCAACCGTCTGAGCGCTAACCTGGCATTGCTGGCTGATGTGTCGATGGGCGTGCTCGGCGGCAGCCTGAAACGTCGCGAACGCATTTCCGCCCGCCTCGGTGATATCCTCAGCCAGATGTATCTGGCGACGGCGACGCTGAAACGTTATGACGAAGAAGGCTGTCACGAAGCGGATTTACCGCTGGTGCACTGGGGCGTGCAGGATTGTCTGCATCAGGCCGAAGTCGCTATCGACGATTTGCTGCGTAACTTCCCGAACCGTTTTGTGGCTGGCGTGATGCGCCTGGTGATTTTCCCGTTGGGCCGTTCGCACTCCGCACCGTCTGATCGTCTGGATCACCAACTGGCGCGTATTCTGCAGGTGCCTTCAGCGACACGCAGCCGCATCGGTCGTGGTCAGTATCTGACACCCGGCGAGCACAACCCGGTCGGTCTGCTGGAAGAAGCCTTGCAGGATATTCTGGCCGCTGAGCCGGTTCACAAACGTCTGTGCGAAGCGATGGGCAAAAAACTGCCGTTCACCCGTCTGGATATTCTGGCGCAAAAAGGTCTGGATGCCGGTCATCTGAGCGCCGACGATGCGCGTATCCTGAGCCGTGCGGAAGAAAGCCGTCTGCGTTCAATCAACGTCGATGAGTTTGAACCTGACGCACTGGCCGCACAAAAACCAGAAGCGGAGAAAGACAGCGTAAAAAAGGCTGAGGCGAAACCCCGCCACACCGAAGCTGCCTGATTTAACTGTTAATCCATAAAAAAACCTGAGTGTTTACGCACTCAGGCTTTTATTATTTATGAAGATACATACATATTACCCTAAATAGTTCGTGTTGCAGAAAGGCGGTAAGCTCACTCACCCTGGGAGTGCAACCAACGCATCTGTGACGCGAAATATGACGGGTAATCAGAAGTAGTATTTAAAGCGTACCCGCGCCCCATACCGCTCATCGCTGTCATCATCGCCGCTGTAGGTTTTATCTGCTTCCAGCATGGAGACATAAGCGCCCAGATACACGTTGAAGTTTTCCATATCCATCACGTTCGGGATCAGGTAACTGGCGTGAACGGTATGAATGTCGTAGCTGCCCGGTTCATCAAACCAGTCATCGTCGTAATCGGATGCGCGAAGGCCCTTGATGCTGAAGTCTTCGATTTTGTTGTGCGCATAGATGTAGCCCAGCTCGAAGCGTTTCCATAAGGCATTGGCACCGACGGTGAAGTCTTTTTCATCCGATGCATCCATATAGGCCGTGCTCAGGTTAGCCACCACGCCGTTCTCAGGGTCCGCTTTCTGCCCGTCCCAGGTCATGGTCATGCCATAACCATTACGTTTGGACTGATCAACGAATTCGCCATTTTCACCGGTGTAGCCGTACGCATTGTTCACCACGTTGGTTTCCATTGCGGCGGCCACAGAGAACGCATCCCCTTTCCAGGCAATGACCGGACGCAGGTACGCGACGTTTTTATCATTCTCAAGTTGGTTGCCGTGGTAGTTTTGCTCAGCAAACAGTGAGGTGCCGTTTTCCAGCAGGGTGTTCAGCTCGAAATACCAGTTGCCGATATTTTTATTCAGCATGATGTTGCCGCCGCTGTCACTGCGACCGCGCCCTTCTTTCATCATGTAGACATAACCGTAGCCGTCGGCGTACAGATCATTGGCGGTATTCCCGGAGTATTCAACGAAGGTGTCCTGATTAAGCGGGAACATATCGTAAGCTTCGAAGCGGCCGATTTTTGCCATCCAGTTTTTTTCTTCACCGAAGAAGAAAGCGGCATCATCAAGATTCATTGAACCGTTCAGGTCAGCCGTTGGCTGCACAGAGAAACCGGAGAACTGACCATTATCATTTCGACGATAACCATCAAGACCGATTAATAACCGTCCGTTAACATCCCAACGCTCATTATTCCCCGGCTTCCAGTTTTTATTGTCCTTAGTTCTGACGGAGGTTAATTGCCCGCTGCGGCTGGCACCGTCAACGTTAAATTCCACATCACCGTACAGTTTTAAATTATCGAATCCATTAAGTGTTAATAATTTGTCTTCCGATATACCATCCTTTTTAACTTCTACCGGACTGGCTTCTTTCACGCGGGCAATTTCCTGCTCGCGCTTAATATCCTGATGCTTCAACTGCTGGATTTGTTTTTCGGCAGTTTCAGCCCGTGTTTCCGCCTGCTGAAGACGCTGCTCAAGCTGTGCCATACGGGCTTCAAGGCTGCTTCCAGACGTGGCGGCAACCGCAGAACCCGAAATGGCGAATCCGACGAATAAGGCCAATAGTTTAATTTTTGTCATAATAAGATATCCTTTTCACTATAAAAATTACCCGCTGCCAGTCAATTAACAGCGGTGTTTTATTTTTTGAAATAGTGCCCTGAGGTATTACGGCGAAGGATGAAGATAGTTTCCGAATTAATATGCTGTCAAAAATAAACTAGAGAAACGTGATGTGGGAAGTAAAATAACGAAATTTCGTCATTACAGAGTAAATAAACGTAAAGCGGGAGCCTTTTAAAAAAGGCTCCCGCTTATTATTCACCATTAAAGCATTCAGTATATAAATATTTATTTCATGAATACTTTATATTCAGCTTTTTTTAGGACGCACTTTCGCCGTCAGCCCTTTCAGGAAATAACGCATCACCTGATCGCCGCACGGACGGTAATTTTTGTGGCCTTCTTTGCGGAAGAATGCGCTCAGTTCACCTTCAGACACTTTGAAATCAGCCGCCGTCAGTACAGAAATCATGTCTTCGGTTTTCAGCTCAAACGCCACACGCAATTTTTTCAGCATGATGTTATTGGTCAGGCGTTTTTCCACTTCCGGTGCCGGGAAGCGATCGTCTTTACCGCGTTTGAAGGTAATCAGGCCATTGAGGAAGTTCGCCATCACTTCGTCAGGCACTTCCATGTAACCTTCTTCGTCTTCTTTTTTCAGATAACGCGACATCACGTCAGGGCTGACGGGCGTACCGGTGGTTTTAAGGATCTCGATCAGCTGGCCTTCGCTTAAATCCAACATGTAGCGCACGCTGCGTAAGACATGGTTATGCATCATAATTCTGTATTCCTGTTAAAAGTAAACCGAGGAAATGCCACCGGGTTTACCCCTACGCACCTCGAAGGCGGGCATTATACAAGAAACTTACAGGATTAGCTGAACTGACGTATCCGCGCAATAAGTGACTCCACATCGCCGATTTGTTGTGCAGTGAGGATCAGTTTTTGCCCAAGGCTCAGCGCATGACGCTGGCAGTCGGCGCGCATCGCATCATCTTTAATGGTATCGAGATCAGCAACATGTGCCAGGCCGATGGTGCGACGGATTAACTCCGCGCCGCAGTAACCGACGGCATCGTGCCAGACTTCCTGCAAAAAGAGTCCGGCATAGCCGGTTTCCGCCAGCGTCGGATCCTGAGATTTATCCCGCGCCAGTTGCAGGAAACGCTCTGAGAAACTCATCCACAGTTCACGCACATCTTTCAGGCGCTGCTCGCGACCGTCCGCCGCCTCGCGCACACCCACCAGCCCCGGCAGACCACAATAGTTCAGCAACAGGTTGCCGATAGCAGAACCGGGATCAAAGCCCATCGGGCCGTAATAACCGAACTCCGCGTCAATGGCTTTCAGTTTGCCTTCAGCAACAAAAATCGAACCACTGTGAATATCACCGTGCAACAGCGCTTCGGCCTTGCTCAGGAAACGATGTTTGAGCGCGGCCACAGCCAGACGCAGCGGTTTGTCCTGACGCAGTGCATCCACCGCCGGCTGCAATACCGGCTCAAAATTATTGCGCTCATGGTCAACATACGGATCGGTGAAGAACAGATCTTCAGTGATCTGACACAATTCAGGGTTGGTAAAACGCGAGACTTCGGCTTTTTTGGCCTGCGCATTCTGGTAGAAATCGGAAGTATGAAACAGTGTCTGTGCCAGATACTCACCGAGCTGGGCTGCCGCCTGCGGGTAATGTTTCCCCAGTACCAGTTCACTGCGCCAGATCTGATGATCCGATAAATCTTCCTGCACCATCACCGCCAGTTCAGCGTCGTGATGCAACACATTAACCGTGTGCTGCGGACAGTACTGGCCGTGGATAATCAGGGTTTCGGCTTCAATGCGCGCACGATCTAACGTCAGCGGCCAGGATTCCCCCACACACCGCACGTACGGCAGCGCCTGTTTTACAATCACCCGGTTTTTCCCCGCAGTATCGCGGATCTTAAACACCAGGTTCAGGTTTCCGTCACCGATTTCATCGGCCGTGACAAGAGATTGCGGATCCGCCACGCCACCAAACTGACGGGCATATTCAACGGCATCGTTGGCGGTAAATGTGTAGTAGCGTGACATCCTGACCTCTCGAATTCTTTTTTTAGCCTTTAAAGCGTTTAGACGTCTATACATCCGTGAAGCATGTTGGCAGAATAAGTGAACAGATGCAACCGGGCAACAAGGATTTAACTAACAATGCAAAGCCTCACAACCACCAGTTTACGTATTCGTGAAAACCAGCTGTGGATCCTCGACCAGCAAGCTCTGCCGCAACGTTCAGACTGGCGCGAATGCCGTGATGTCAGCGAACTGGTGGATCACATCCGCACCCTGCGCGTACGCGGTGCGCCGCTGATTGGTTTGTCCGCCAGTCTGTTGCTGGCGCTGCTGGCCGAACAGGGAATGGCGCAGGATGAATTGCATCAGGCTCTGGAGACATTGCGTGCCTCGCGCCCGACCGCAGTGAATCTGATGAACAATCTCGACCGTATGAAGGCCGCGTTGCAACAAGCTGATTACGTGAAAGCGCTGGTGGAAGAAGCATTGCGGCTGGTGGATGAAGATCAGACATTGTGCGACAGCATTGCCACTCACGGCGCAAAACTGGTCACGCCCGGCAGCCGTCTGCTCACCCACTGCAACACCGGCGGCCTGGCAACAGCGGGCGTCGGCACGGCCATCGGCGTGATCCGCCGAGCCCATGAACAGGGCAATATAGAACAGGTTTGGGTGGATGAAACCCGTCCGTTGTTGCAAGGGGGGCGCCTGACCGCGTGGGAACTTGGCGAGCTGGGCATTCCTTATCAGCTGATTTGTGATTCGATGGCCGCCAGCCTGATGGCGCAAAAACGCGTTGATGCCATCTGGGTCGGCGCTGACCGCATTGCTGCGAATGGCGATGTCGCCAACAAAATCGGCACTTACAGCCTGGCGGTGCTGGCGAAATATCACGGTATTCCGTTCTATGTTGCCGCGCCGCATACCACCCATGACCCGCACTGCCCGAACGGTGCCGCCATCCCTATCGAACAGCGCGCGGCAAATGAAGTGACCGGCGTTTCCGGCAGCTTTGGTTCCGTACAATGGGCGCCGCTCGGTGCGCAGGTTTATAACCCGGCGTTTGATGTCACACCGGCGGAGTTGATCAGCGGATGGGTGCTGGATGTGGGGGTGGTGACGCCGGAGCAGGTACGGGATGGTGTGTTTGCGAAGGCGTTGAAGTAATCTTTTCTCCTCCCGGCAAACTGTGGCAAACAACTCGGTTTTACTCCTCCCCCTGCGAAGGGGGAGGCTGGGAGGGGGTTTTAAGGGCTAACACCTCAGTTAAAGCACACTTCAACATCTTGATTTTGCTTTAAAACCCCACCCCAACCCTCCCCTTCGCAGGGGAGGGAGTCAAAGCTTACTCCCCCATCCGCGGATACGCATCCGCAATCTTATCGCCGGTGAAATGCGCCACCCAGCCTTCCGGATTATCGAATACACGGATCGCGGTAAACGACGGGGATCCGCCCATATCAAACCAGTGGCGGGTATTAGCCGGTACGGAAATCAGATCGTTTTTCTCGCACAGGATCTGAAAAATCTTGCCGTTCAGATGCAGGCAAAACAGCCCGGCACCTTCGACGAAGAAACGCACTTCGTCTTCGCCATGTGTATGTTCAGAGAGAAACTTGGTGCGCAGCACCTCACGCTGTTCGTTGTCCGGGCGCATGCTGATCACATCCCAGCTCTGATAGCCCTTCTCTTCGACCAGTTTGTCGATTTCATGCTGATAGGCGGCAATCACGTCCTGCGGCTGCGGGTTCTCGCCTAAATCGCGGTCAGCCTGCCAGCGTTCGAAACGCACATCAATTTTGCTCAGTTCAGCAGCGATCGCGTCCCCGTCGCGGCTTTCCCACAACGGTGCGGAAGGATCCTGGTCACTAAAAATCGTTAATGCACTCATGGTCAACCCTCTTATAAGAATGTTTCTAAGGCTATCTGATCAAAACGATTAACTTGCAGGTGATCGCTGAGTTCGTCCGCGTCATCGCGGATCAGCTGACAGGTATGCCAGCCCGCTAAGCGCGCGGCGTCCAGCTCCTGACGGATGTCTGATAAAAACAGTAAATCCTGCGGCGGCAGGATCAGTTGCTCAGCGATGTTCTGATACGACTCGGTTTCACGCTTAGCACCGACGCGGGTATCGAAATATCCGCTGAACAGCGAGGTTAAATCACCGGCATCGCTGTAACCAAACAACAGCTTTTGCGCGTCCACCGACCCCGAGGAATACACGCAAAGTTGCAGACCTTCAGCTTTCCACGCTTCCAGCTGCGGTGCGACGTCAGCATACAGATGCCCGCGAAAATCACCGTTTTCATAACCGGTACGCCAGATGATGCCCTGCAACACTTTCAGCGACGTCGATTTCACGTCGTTATCCATGTAAGTAAAGAGTTGTTCAATCAGCGCCTCGACGCTGGCCTGTGGCCGGTCGATTTCTGCGCGTAAGGCATCCAGTGCCGCCGCAACGTCCGGCTGTTCATGCTCATGGCGCAGGAATTCAGCAAGACGCTGACGGGCATACGGGAACAACACCTGATGCACAAAACGGATATCCGTGGTGGTACCTTCAATATCAGTCACAATGGCGCGGATCATTTAGCCTCCAGCAGGCGACGTTGCAGTTCACACTGGAATAAAAATTCCAGCCCTTCCAGATGGCGGCGCGCTTCGGCCACATCCCGTCCCCAGCAGGTCAGCCCATGACCGCGCAGCAGAAAACCATACTGCAACGGCGCGTGCTCCGCTGATGCGATGATCTTCTGCGCCAGCGCGGGAATATCCTGACTGTTGTCGAAAATCGGGATCACCACCTGATCAAGGTGCGAGGTCTGGCCGCTGAGCGATTTCTGCATCTCATAGCCTTCCAGCACCAGCGCACCACTGCGTTCTACCCGCGATAACACTGTCGAATTGACCGAATGGGTATGCAGCACCGCGCCTGTTTCAGGATAGCGGGAATACAGCATGGTGTGCAGCCCGGTTTCCGCAGAAGGACGACGTCCGCTGGGCGCAAGGCCGCTTTCCAGTTCCACCAGCAGGAAATCGTCTGCGGTGAGTGATCCTTTATCTTTTCCCGATTCGGTGATCAGGCAATGAGCATCGCCTTCGCGGACGGACATATTGCCGCCCGTTGCCGGGCTCCAGCCCTTCTGACCAATCCAGTGACAGGCTGCCAGCAGCGCGCCCAGTTGCAAATTCTCTGTCATCGTATTCCTGAAAAGCTGTGCGTTGAGGGACGGAGTTCGGAATGAAATTGACGCTATTTACCGCGATATATTCAATGTGTTGCGGCTTAGATCGAATTGGCATTTAGCCATCTAAGCGTCTCGATTGCCAAATATTAACATCGTGTTATATTGTGAGCAACATCGCTATTTGCACACCTGACGCCTGTCAGGTCAACGGTCCAGGAGTATTGACCCGCCATGAGCACAGCAGCATTGATCCCCGAAAGTAAACTTCCTGCATTAGGCACCACGATTTTCACCCAAATGAGTGCGCTGGCGCAGAAACACAATGCCATTAACCTGTCGCAGGGGTTTCCTGATTTCGACGGCCCGCAATATCTGAGGGATCGTCTGGCGTATCACGTCAGTCAGGGCGCGAACCAGTACGCCCCGATGACCGGCACGGCGCAGCTACGTGAAGCGATTGCCACCAAAACTGAACAGATTTACGGCTATGCACCGGACGCCAACACCGACATCACCATCACGGCGGGCGCGACAGAATCGCTGTATATCGCCATCACCGCGCTGGTGTCGAAAGGCGACGAAGTGATTGCTTTCGACCCGAGCTATGACTGTTACGCCCCGGCGGTAGAACTGGCAGGCGGCGTGATGAAACGCATTCAGTTGCAGCCACCGGAATTCAAAGTGAACTGGGCGGAATTCGCCGATCAGATTACCGACCGCACAAAGCTTGTGATCATCAACACGCCGCATAACCCGTCGGCTACCGTCTGGAGCCACAGCGACGTCGGGCAGCTTTGGCAGATCATTGCGGATAAACACATTTTCGTGCTGAGCGATGAAGTGTACGAGCACATTTGTTTTGCGCCGGAAGGTCACGCCAGCGTGCTGCGACATCCGCAGCTGCGTCAGCGCGCCATTGCCGTATCGTCGTTCGGCAAGACTTACCACATGACCGGCTGGCGCGTGGGATATTGCATCGCACCGGCGGTTATCAGCGCCGAACTGCGCAAGGTGCACCAGTATCTGACCTTCTCCGTCACCACGCCGGTTCAACTGGCGCTGGCGGATATGCTGCGTGAAGCGCCGGAACACTGGCAGGAATTACCGGCCTTTTATCAGGCCAAGCGCGACCGTCTGGCGCAAGGGCTGGCGAACAGCCGCCTGAAAGTTTTACCGAGCCAGGGCACCTATTTTCTGCTGGTCGATTACAGCGAGGTTTCCGGTTTAGACGATGTTGCATTCTGCCACTGGCTGACTGAACATGTGGGCGTAGCGGCCATTCCGATGTCGGTCTTCTGCGCCGCGCCTTTCCCACATAAACTGATCCGGCTGTGCTTCGCCAAACAGGAAGCCACGCTGGACGCTGCTTCGGAGCGCCTGTGTCAACTTTAAAACTGTCCGTATTGCAACAGCCGCTGGTGTGGCTGGATGGCGAGGCGAACCTCGCACATTTCGACGGCCTGCTCAGTGCGCTGACCGGCCGCGACCTGATTGTTCTTCCTGAAATGTTTACCACCGGTTTCGCCATGCAGGCACCGGGCAGTGCGCTGCCTGAATCGCGTGTCGTGCAATGGCTGCAACAGTGGGCGAAACAACTCGGGGCGATGATTGGCGGCAGTGTGGCGTTAAGCACTACGGAAGGCGCCGTGAACCGTTTCCTGCTGGTTGAACCGCAGGGCAAGGTGCATTTTTACGATAAACGTCACCTGTTCCGCATGGCCGGTGAACACAATTATTATGTAGCGGGTAAACGTCGTGAAATCGTGGAATGGCGAGGCTGGCGTATTCTGCCGCAAGTCTGCTATGACCTGCGTTTTCCGGTGTATTCACGCAACCGGCAGGATTATGACCTGGCGCTTTACGTCGCCAACTGGCCTGCCCCACGCAGCCGCCACTGGCAGACGCTGCTCGCCGCCCGGGCGATTGAAAATCAGGCTTATGTCGCCGGATGCAACCGCGTCGGCACCGATGACAACGGCCACTACTACAGCGGTGACAGCCTGATTATTAATCCGCAGGGGGAAGAGCTGGCGCGTGCTGAGCCGGGTTCGGCGATGATTATCGACGCAGAGTTGTCGCTGGAAGCGTTACAGGATTACCGCGAAACCTTCCCCGCCTGGCGCGATGCCGATACCTATTTGTTACATGACTAAAAAAATGCCCCGGACTTTTCAGCCGGGGCATTTTTAATTCCTGCCTGTCTGTTTAGTTCCCACCAATAAAGTCCATTTTACCGATGTTCACGCCCAGATGGCGCAGAATGTTGTAGGCGGTGGTGATGTGGAAATAGAAGTTCGGCACGGCAAACACGGTAACATAGCTGTGCGCAGTAAATTTCATTTCACGATTTCTGCCTTTCACCACGATCTCACGGGATTCATCGCCTTCCAGTTGTTGTGCATCCACACTTTCGATAAAACGCAGCGTTTTGGCGATGCGCTCCTGCAACTGGGCGAATGTCACTTCATTGTCTTCCATTGCAGGCGCGGCGATACCGGCCAGACGGGCAATTGCGCCTTTTGACATATCACTGGTGATTTGCACCTGTCGCGCCAGTGGATACATATCTTCTGCCAGACGGGTATTCAGGACTTCTTCTTCTGATTTTCCGTTTTCCTTTGCCCATGCCGCGCCTTTTTCCAGCAAGGCTGAAAGATTTTGTAAACCACGAACAAATTGTGCCGCCGTACTGCCATAAAGCGATGCTGACATGATGCTTCCTCAATAATGATGGGTTAGAACAACTGGCGCTACCTTAGCGCGTTATGGTCTGAACAGCGCGCCGTTTTATAGCAATGAAGTGTGACGAAAAATCCGCTTTGCGAGCTGCCCCTGTCTTTTTGTCAGCGCATGTAAAAACATCCCGGTGTGGATCACTTCTTGCATTCAATACCCCCGCAAAAACATCTGACAGAGGATCACTGATGACTATCACCTTTATTGCCCACTCCACGCCCGAACCTGCGTTGTACGGCGCGATGGCAGCGATACTTGCTGAGCTACGCGCTTTGCCGCTGTGTCACTTTCCCGTCAGCCATGATGCGCAACGTTACCCGAATGCCCGCCAGCACGTGACGGCGCAAGGGCATGCACTGACCAGCGGACTGCTGTGGCTTGAGCGCCTGACCGGGCGCGGTGCGGGTGAAGAATCCGGTGTTGAATCCCTGATTTATCGGGCACTTAAAGAAGATATCGTCGTACCGTTGCGTGAACCGTTATCCGCAGAACTGGCAGTGCAAATCGCGGAACAGGGTATTGAAATTGAATCATTAACCGTGGTGCGTAATCAGGATAAATTCCAGCTGGAAGACGGCATCACCGGCAAAATTCGCAGCAACGGCTGGGGGCGTGATGCCTTTGGCCGCTGGGCATTAGGCCCGGTTTCACAACCGGTCATGCGGGCAGGAAAAACCCTGCGTGTGGCACTGGTCGGGGATTTTACCGAGCAGCGTGACAGTTATCCGGCGATGCTGGCTGCACTGGGAGACGCCGCCGATGCACTGGCAATGAACATTGATGTGATCTATGTGCCATCGACGTTACTGGGCAGCCAGCTTGATTGCACGCTGTTTGAGGTTGACGGCATTATGTTGCCGGGCGCGACACTCACCCGCAGCGACACGCAGGCCGGACAACTGGCGACCGCCACCTGGGCTCTGGAAAACCAGACGCCGGTATTAGGGATTAATCAGGGTATGCATCAGATGATCACTGCGCTGGGGCAGAAAGTGCTCGGGCAGGAACGCGTGGTGATGCACGGGCCGTCGACGCTCGGCAGCCTGCAAACCGCGTTGCCACTGGCCGAGCACGTGCAGCCGCGTGTGGGAAATCATCCGGTCATTACCCGCAACGGCAGCCTGCTGGCCAATAAAACGGGGGATGAATTTATGCTGCGCTACAACCAGCGCCGCTATCTGAATCCGCATTTGCTGGCTGAGCTGGAAAACGCCGGGCTGATCGTTTCAGGGTATGACGAAAGTGGCGAACAGGCGCAGGCAATTGAGCTGAACAATCATCCGTTCTTTATGGGTGTGCAGGGGCAGCCGGAGCTGATGTCACGCCGCGAGCGGCCAAATCCGCTGCTGATGGCGTTCCTGCAACAGGTCCGTCAGGGCAACCGTGACCGCGATGTCAGCCACGCCGCGCTGACCCAAAGCGTGCGGCTTAAACATCCGCACCTGCTGATGGGCTGACTGACAGAAAGATCTAACTGCCGCGATACGTTGAATAAGAATACGGACTGATCAGCAGCGGCAGATGGTAATGATCCTGATCACCGTCGATCACCACATCAATGATCGCCGAGTGATACAGCGTCTCACGACCGGTGGCGGCGAAATACGCGCCGATATCCGCACACAACCGGTAATGCCCGGAGGTGGCCGGTTCCGGCGTTAATTTTGCGGCGCGGCCATCGGCATCGGTTTGGATTTCACTGATGATCGTGACGTTCTGCCCTTCAATACATTCCAGCCAGACGCGCACATTCGCCGCGGGCTGCCCTAAAGACGTATCGAGAATATGGGTAGTGATGCGGGTCATTATTGAAATATCTCCTTTAAACGCAGCAGGGTAATTTCTTTGAGTTGTTGCGCCGTTTCCTGATCTTCAGCCTCCGGCGAATTCTGTAGCCGCCGTTGCAGATTATCAAGGATCTCCCCTGAACTGCGCCCTTTAGCGCGGATCAGAAACACCCGCCCGAAACGCTGCTCATAACGCAGATTCCCCTCGTGCAGTGCATCAATCACTGCCTGCTGGCTGATATTGAGCGTCGCCTGTTCGCCACGGGAAAGCTGCGCTTCTTTACTGGCACCGGCGGCGCGTTCACCGATACGCGGGTGCGCCGACAGCGCCTGAGTAATATCTTCCGGCTGCCAGTTTTCGCAGGCCGCTCCGGCGCTGTGCAATACGTCTTGCACAGAAGCATAAGGCCGCGCATCGCTGACGGTTTTCGCCCACGACGGGATATTCACCAGCGGGCGTAACAGGGCTACCGCTTCGAATTCGGATAATGCGTTGAATTCTTCAAAGGTCATAAATGTCCCTCAGCAAAACTCAGCACCGTATTGATATACGCCTGCACCGCGTAAGCTACATCGCCGGTGGTGACCGATTCATCAGGATGATGGCTGATGCCGTCCTTGCAGCGCACAAACAACATGCCGACCGGCCAGCATTCAGCGATAGCAATCGCGTCGTGCCCTGCGCCGCTTGGCAGTGACATCGCCTGCCCCTGTAAATGCAAAACACTCTGGCTGAGACGATGCTGTAAACCGTCGTTACATTCAGTCGCGCTGATGCCATAAAACTGTTCGGCGGCAAACGTCAGCCCGCGACGTGCAGCAATATCGCGGCCCTTCGCCAGCAGCGTTTCCAGCAGTGCCGATAAATCATCATCACGCGGTCCGCGTACATCCAGCGACAATTTCACCTGTCCCGGAATGACATTCACCGCACCCGGCAGGCATTCCAGCGTGCCCACTGTCGCCACCAGATTGCGGCCGGTGGCGGTGGTGATACTTTCAATGGCCAGCGTCCATTCGGCGGCGGCAGTCAGCGCGTCCTGACGCTGCCCCATCGGCACGGTACCGGCATGACCGGCGTGACCGGTAAATTCACAATTCAGGCGACGCGCGCCGTTAATCGCCGTGACCACGCCGAGCGGCACATCCGCCGTTTGCAGGCACGGCCCCTGCTCGATGTGCAATTCCAGGTAAGCGCAAAAGTCGCTGACCGCACGCTGTGATGCGCCGATTCTCAGCGGATCCAGCCCGACATCACGCATCGCCTGGGCGACCGAAATCCCCTGCGCGTCCTGACGTTCCAGCCAGTCCGCAGGCCAGGTACCGGTCAGTCCACGACTGCCGAGCAGCGTGATGCCAAAACGTGTGCCTTCCTCATCGCAGAACCCGACAATTTCCACCGCCATCGGCAAACGAATGCCGTTCTGATGCAAATGCGCCACCACTTCCAGCGCAGTCAGCACGCCCAGCGGGCCGTCGTAACGCCCGGCATTACGCACGCTGTCGAGATGTGATCCCAGCAAAATGGCCGGCGATGTCGCATCCAGCCCGTCATAGCGCCCGCAGATATTGCCGACGCTGTCCTGCCAGACACGCATCCCGGCGGCAGTCATCCACTCGCCCACCTGTCGGTTAGCCTGCAAATGTTCCGGCGAGAGATAGACGCGGGTCAGTTGTCCCGGCGTTTCGCTGATGGCGGCGAGTGCGTCGCAACGCGCCATCACCCGTTCAGCGGCAAGCTTTGCGCTTTCTGAAACCGCAGCCAGCGTAAAAGCTTCAGCCATTACTGACCTCCCGCGTAATGATCCCAGGCACCCTGCGCCCCTGCGCCGTATTTTGACGCAAAGCCGAGACGGTTGAGCACCGCTTCAAGCGCCACCAGCGTTTGCAACACGCAGTCTTTACGCGCGTTGTAACCCATGGTGCCGATACGCCAGATTTTCCCGGCCAGCGGACCAAATGAGGTGCCGATTTCAATGCTGAAATCATTAAGCATCATCTGGCGAACCTGTTCGCCGTGGATGCCCGGTGGAATGACTACGCCGAGTACATTGCTCATGCGGTTATTCAGGTCGCCGAACACTTCCAGCCCCATGCCCTGAATGCCTGCCAGTAATGCGCCGCCGTGTAATTTATGACGGGCGATGCCGGTATCCAGCCCTTCTTCCAGAATGATGCGCGCGCATTCACGCGCCGCAAACAGCATGCTGGTGGCTTCGGTATGGTGGTTAAGACGCTCCGGCCCCCAGTAATCCATGATCATCCCCAGATCGAAATAGTTGGAGTAGATCATCTCGTCGTCGCCATCAGCATGGTCGGCGGTACGGATACCTTGCTCGACACATTTACGGCGGCGGATTTGTTCTTCAAAGCGCGGGCTGATGGTCACTGGCGAGCTGCCTGACGGACCGCCGAGGCATTTTTGCAAACCGGCAGATACGGCGTCTAAACCCCATGCGTCGGTTTCCAGCGGGTTACCGCCAAAGGACGCCGTGGCATCGGAGTAGAACAGCACGCCGTGACGGTGGCAGATTTCACCCAGTTGCTCCAGCGGCTGCAACATGGTGGTGGAGGTATCGCCCTGCACGGTCAGCAACCAGCGCGGTTTAACGGATTTAATCGCATCTTCGATTTGCTGCGGATCAAACACTTCGCCCCACGGCACTTCGAGGGTATGAACTTCCGCACGACAACGACGGGCAATTTCGCACAGCAGATGACCGAAACGACCAAACACCGGCACCAGCACTTTGTCGCCCGGACGGATACCGGAAAGCAGCACGGCTTCGATACCGGCGCGCGAGGTGCCGTCGATCAGGAACGTCCACTGATTGTCGGTTTTGTACAAGGCGCGGTACAGCGCCATCACTTCGTTCATGTAGCCGGTCATCACCGGATCATATTGCCCGACCAGTTGACTCGCCATCGCCCGCAGTACGCGCGGATCGGCATTGATGGGTCCCGGCCCCATCAGCAGACGGGTTGGCGGGTTGATTTGTCCGGGAGAGATGAAATCTGACATAGTTAATCCTTTACGATGTTAGCTTGCGGTAGCCTCAGTAAGGCCGCGTACGGATGCTATAAATTGTTTTAACTCCGGCGTTTGCGGGTTAGCAAACAGCGCCCGGCTTTCGCCCTGTTCCCACACGGTGCCCTGATGCATAAACACCACGCGGTCACCCACTTCGCGGGCAAAATTCATTTCGTGTGTCACCAGCACCAGCGTCATGCCTTCTTTCGCCAGTTGCTCGAGCACTTTCAATACTTCGCCGACCAGTTCCGGATCCAGCGCCGAGGTGATTTCATCACACAGCAGCACTTTCGGGTTCATGGCCAGCGCACGGGCAATCGCCACGCGTTGCTGCTGGCCGCCGGAAAGATTCGACGGGTAATAATCCATGCGATCCGCCAGACCGACTTTCGCCAGCATCTGCGCGGCCAGTTCACGGCATTCGGCAGCGGACTTTTTCAGCACGCGGCGTGGCGCCAGCATGACGTTTTCCAGCGCGGTCATGTGCGGGAAAAGATTGAAACTCTGGAACACCATGCCCACGGAACGGCTGATGTCACGCGCCTGAGAATCGCGGTCGGTAATGGTCATCCCGCCGAGTTTGATGCTGCCTTCCTGATAGCCTTCCAGCCCGTTCATGCAGCGCAACAGCGTACTTTTCCCTGAACCGCTGCGGCCGATGATCGAAATCACTTCGCCGCTGTCAATATCCAGATCCACGCCTTTCAGTACGTGGTTCTGACCGTAAAATTTCTGAACCTGGTTGATGGTGATCAGTGGCATTACTGTTTCTCTCCACGCAATGATTTTTCTAAATGCTGGCTGTAACGGGACAGCGGATAGCACATCAGGAAGTAGCCCAGCGCCACTAATCCAAACACTTTGAACGGCTCATACGTCACGTTGTTCAGCATCGTTCCGGCTTTGGTCAGTTCGACAAAACCGATAATCGAGGCCAGCGCGGTCCCCTTCACCACCTGCACGGAAAACCCGACGGTCGGCGCGATAGCAATGCGCAGCGCCTGCGGGGTGATCACCCGCCATAACGTCTGGCCGAAATTCAGGCCGAGACAGCGCGACGCTTCCCACTGGCCTTTCGGTAATGCGGCAATACTGCCGCTCCAGATATCCACCAGATAAGCGCTGGTATACAGCGTCAGCGCCAGCGCGGCGGCGGTCCACGGGCTGACATTAATCCCAAACAGCCCAAGGCCGAAGAAGGCCAGGAATAGCTGCATCAGCAGCGGCGTGCCCTGAAACAGCTCGGAATACAGACGGACAAAAAGCGTCGGCCAGCGGCGTTTGGTGAGACGCAGTAACAGCAACGGCAACGTCACCAGCGTGCCGCCGATAAAAGCGGTCAGCGACAACAATAACGTCCAGCGCGCCGCCAGCAGGAGATTGCGCACAATGTCCCAGTCGGTGAAGGTCATCATCAGTTTTCACTCCCAAAGACACGGCGTCCGGCCAGCAGCAACAACTGACGCATCGCAACCGACAGCAATAAATAAAACAACGTGGTGACCAGATACACTTCAAAACTGAGGAAGGTGCGCGACTGAATTAAGTTCGCGGCAAACGTCAGTTCTTCATAGGACACCTGCGATACCACGGAAGATCCGAGCATCACGATAATGCACTGGCTGACCAGCGACGGATAAATGCGTTTCAGCGACGGCGGCAGCACGATGCGCAGAAACGTCTGACTGCGGGTTAATCCCAGCACGCGCCCGGCTTCCCACTGACCTTTCGGCGTCACCTGAATACCGGCGCGGATAATCTCCGTGCTGTAGGCGCCGAGGTTAATCAGCATCGCCAGCAGCGCCGCTTCACCGGCAGTCATTTTCAGGCCAATGGCTGGCAGGCCAAAGACAATGAAAAACAGCTGCACCACAAACGGCGTATTACGGATGGCTTCGACATACACGCCCCAGACCGCACGCAGGGTTTTATGGTTGCCGCAGCGGATGGCCGCGCCGCAAATCCCTATTGCGACACCGCCAACCGTTGCCATTACCGTCAGCTCAATGGTGGTCCATAAACCGGCCAGCAGTTCCGGCATATAAGGCCATAGCGCGCTAAAGTTAAGCTGATAGGTCATGAAAGATCTCCGTCAGGCCTCTGATCACGCGCCGATGGACGCTGGCAGCGGTGCCTTCATCCATTTTTCAGACAGTGTATTCAGCGTCTTGTCTTTGATGCCTTCGGCGATCAGTTCATTCACTTTGTCTTTCAGCGCGGGTTCGTCTTTACGCAGACCGACGTAGCATGGTGAATCTTTCAGCATGACTTTCGAAACCGGTGCTTTGGCCGGGTTCATGCGGGCAATCGCGGCGACCACCAGGTTGCCGGTAGCGATGTATTCCACCTGGCCGGAAAGGTATGCAGACAGCGTGGTGTTGTTGTCTTCATACCGCTGAATTTTGGCATCTTTCGGTGCCACGCCGGTCAGTGCCAGATCTTCCACCGCGCCACGGGTCACGCCGATGGTTTTACCGGACAGTTCTTTCAGGTCGGACAGTTTGTCACCCTGGGCACCAAACACGCCGAGGAAGAACGGTGCGTAAGCGTTGCTGAAGTCGATGACTTTTTCGCGCTCAGCGTTTTTACCCAGGCTTGAAATCACCAGATCGACTTTATCCGTTTGCAGATAAGGCACGCGGTTGGCGCTGGTGACCGGCACCAGTTGCAACTTAAGTTTCATCTTATCGGCCAGATAATGCGCCATATCGATGTCATAACCTTCCGGCTGCAAATCCTTGCTCACCGAACCAAACGGCGGGAAATCCTGAGGAACAGCCACACGCAGCACGCCACGTTTCTGAATATCCTGCAACTGATCCGCCATTACGCTGGATGCCTGAAGCACCAGCATTGCCGCACCTGCCCATGCCAACAGCCATTTGTTCATGTTCATAGATTATCTCCGGTGAAAGGTTTTTGGAACGATAGATTCTTATGTTTATAGCTTTGCAACGAATGTGCCAAAAGCCGTGCAGCAGAAAAATTGTGCACAAAGTCACGGTATGACAAGGAATTAGACAATGAGAGGCGCGATCAGAAGAGGTTTTTTTGCCCTGAATCAGGGCAAAAAGCGTGAACCAATGAAAAATATGATGCACTGAAATTGTGCGCAAGCACCAGAAAAGCGCCCGATTTGTTCTTCAAACGGGAATCAGCGCTGCTCCAGCTCATCCAGATCGTTATACAAATCGCTTATCTGATGAATACGCTGGCGGCCTGAAGCGAGCATATCGTGCAGCAATGCATTGCTGAGCAAATTCGCCAGACTCATGGCAGAAGAATAACTGTCGAACGCCGATACGCTGTCGAGCGGAGCAGCCAGATGCCAGGTTGCCAGCGGGATAAGTGTCTGCGCCTGCGGCTCGCAAATCAGCAACACCGGCACGCCAAGTGACTGTAACTGCATCAGAATTGCCTTCGCCATGCGCGGCCTGCGGCGGAAAGCGACGAATATCACCACGTCCTGCGCGGTAAGATCCACCAGTTCTTCCGCCAGCGTTTGCCCCGGCTGCGGCATTATCATCACGCCAGCGCGCACCTGAATCAGTTGCTGACGCAGGTGCAGCGCCACCGGGTAACTGTTACGAAAACCCAGCAAACGTACTTGCCGCGCCTGATTCAGGGCGGCGATCAGCGCACCGAACTGGGTGCCATCAATCTGGTTAATCCACTGCGTCAGGTTGGCCATTTCCTGTTTATAGTGCCGTGATAACAAGGTGTTACCTTGCACTGCGTCGCGGCTGTCGGTCAGCGGCATCCCGCTCTGGCGCAGGGTGCGCATTTCATCGCGCATATCGCGGTAGCTCGGGTAACCGAGGCGTTTGAACAGGCGGCTGACCGTGGCTTTCGATACGCCGCTAAGCCGCGCCAGTTCGGCGCTGTTATAGCTCATCAGGTCGTCAATACTGGCAAAAATAAAGTCGGCCACCCGCTGTTCCTGCGGCGTCAGTTCTGCGTAATGGTCACGCAGACGCTCATCAATCTGTTTCATCTCTGGCCCTTTTGTAACCAATGTTTCAGTAAATCAGCGGAACATACCATGCACTATGCTTGCCAATGCAAGATAAATTAGCGCTAAAGCTGCAAGGTTTTGCCGATGTGGAACACCTCTTGCTTAACTTTATCCCTACGCGCCCACAACCCTGCAAGCACGGGCAGCATAAAAAGCGCTTCTAAAAAGGACATCGCATGATTAACAGTAACAGCGCACCGCTGGGCATGGCGGTCACACCTCATCATCTGGCGAGCCAGAGTGCGCTTGCGGTATTGCGCGAAGGTGGCAATGCCATCGAAGCCATGGTGGCTGCGGCCGCGACGATTGCCGTGGTCTATCCGCACATGAACGGGCTGGGGGGCGATGGCTTCTGGCTGATCGTGCCGCCGCAGGGCAATCCGGTGGCGATAGACGCCAGCGGTGCCGCAGGCTCCCTCGCCTCTCTCGATTTCTACGCCGGTGAAACGCACATTCCGCACCGTGGCCCGAAAGCCGCGCTGACGGTAGCGGGCACCGTCGGCGGCTGGCAGGAAGCGCTGAATGTGTCGGCTGAATTTGGCGGCGAGCAAAAACCGCTCTCCCGCCTGCTGCGTGACGCCATCCGTTATGCCGCTGATGGTATTCCGGTGACAGCATCGCAGGAAGCGGCGACCCGCGCCAAGCAACACGAACTGAAAGATTTCCGCAGCTTTGCCGATGTTTTTCTGCCTAACGGCGATGTGCCCCGCGCCGGAAACCGCTTCACTCAGCCGCAACTGGCGCAGACGTTATCGATGCTGTGCGAGGACGGGCTGAACAGTTTCTATCGCGGTGAGCTGGCCGACAATATGGCCGCCGACATGGAAAAGCTCGGCATGCCGGTGACCCGCGCTGATCTCGCGGCTTACAGGCCACAGCGCCGTGTGCCGTTGCGGCTCAAACACAGTAAAGGCGAAATCTACAACCTGACACCCCCGACGCAGGGGCTGGTTTCGCTGGCGATCCTCGGCCTGACTGACCGTTTGCCGCTGGAAACCATGGACGAAAGTGCCACCATTCACAGCGTGGTGGAAGCCACCAAACTGGCGTTCGGTCTGCGCGATCGCTTTATCACCGATCCGCGCATGATGACGCAGGATGCACAGGAACTGCTGGATCCACAGTATCTCGATGCTCTTGCGACCCGCATCAAACCACACAGCGCCGCCGACTGGGGTAAAGGTAAAGGGCCAGGCGATACCGTCTGGATGGGCGTGATGGACAGCAGCGGGCTGGCGGTTTCTTTTATCCAGAGCATTTATCACGAGTTCGGCAGTGGCGTGGTGCTGCCGGGCAGCGGCGTGTTGTGGCAAAACCGCGGCGCGTCCTTCAGCCTCGACGCCAGCCATTTACTGGCGCTGGCACCGGGCAAGCAACCGTTCCATACCCTCAATCCTGCCGCCGCACGCTTATACGACGGGCGCACCATGGTTTACGGCTCGATGGGGGGTGACGGCCAGCCGCAGACGCAGGCCGCCGTGTTTATCCGCCATGTAGTACAGGGGCAATCGTTGCAACAGGCGATCAGCGGCCCGCGCTGGCTGCTTGGCCGTACCTGGGGCGAGAGTTCGGATTCACTGAAACTCGAAGGCCGTTTTGCCTATCCGACGCTGGCCGGGCTGAGGCAGCGTGGTCACGACGTCGAACTGTTGCCGGATTTCAGTGAAGCCGTCGGTCACGCCGGTGCCATCGTTCGCCATACCAACGGCATGTTCGAAGGTGCCTCCGACCCGCGCAGCAACGGCAGCGCCGCCGGTTTTTGATCAGGGTTTGTATAACAGAATGGATAAGGAAGCAGAATGAAAAATACCTCCGCAGCGACCGACTGGGCCGCCTATATCCGCCAGATGGAATCCGTTCTGGCGCTGGAACTCGACGACGCACGCCGTCAGGAATTGCTGGTGCAGTTCAGCCGCATTGCCCAAATGGCACAACCGCTGATGGATTTACCGCTGGATCCGCGTCTGGAAATTGCCGGGGTGTACCGCGCATGAAATCGTTTGATAGCTTTACCATCAGCCAGTTACATCAGGCGATTGCGCAGGGCGAAATCTCGGCCACAGAAATCGCCACCTCTACGCTTGACGCCGTTGAACAGGCCAATCCGGTCATCAACGCCTGGACGCAGATCACCGGCGATCGCATGCTGAGTGAAGCAGCGAAAGTGGATAAAAGCCGCGCCAGCGGTGCCGTACTTCCGCCGCTGGCGGGCATTCCTTATGCGGTGAAAAACCTGCTGGACGTGGCCGGTGAAGTGACGCTGGCCGGTGCCAGCCTCAACAGCAGCAACGCCGCTGCACGCCATGACGCCTGGACGGTTTCACGCCTGGCTTCTCAGGGCGCGATGCTTTCCGGCATGCTGAATATGGATGCTTACGCGTACGGTTTCACCACAGAAAACAGCCATTACGGTGCCACCCGTAACCCGCGGGATCTGGCGCGGGTAGCCGGAGGTTCTTCCGGTGGTTCGGCCGCCGCCGTGGCTGCCGGGCTGGTGCATTTCACCCTCGGCAGTGATACCAACGGTTCGATCCGTGTGCCGTCCTCATTAAGTGGTATTCTCGGCCTGAAACCGACCTTCGGGCGGATTTCACGTCGCGGCAGCCAGCCGTTTGTCGCCAGCCTCGATCACATCGGCCCGATGGCACGTTGCAGCGAAGATTTGTCGCAGGTCTATGACGCCATACAGGGCACGGATCCGCAGGATCACTTTCAGGCTGACAAACCTGTCACAGAAACATTTTCCCAGCTTAAGCGCGGGCAACAGGGCCTGCGCAGCGCCGTACTGGGCGGATACTTTTCTCTCTGGTGTGACGACCACGCCAAAGCAGCCGTACACCGGATAGCGCAGGCACTGGAAGCCCAGGAAGAAATTGAAATGCCACAGGCCGGGCTGGCACGATCCGCCGCGTTTATCATCAGCGCGTCGGAAGGCGGCAATCAGTACCTGCCAAAACTGCGCAGCATTCCGGAACAGTTTGAGCCACTTTCACGTGAGCGTCTGCTCGCTGGCGCAATGATCCCGGCGGCATGGTATGTTCAGGCGCAGCGTTTCCGTCAGCAATTTCAGCAGCAAATCTTGCCCTTGTTCGATCATTGGGACATTCTGATCGCCCCTGCCACGCCGTGTCCGGCAACGTTGCTTGGTCAGGAAACCATTCGCATCAACGGTCAGGATCTGCCGACACGCGCCAACATGGGCATGCTGACGCAGCCAATTTCGTTCCTCGGCTTGCCGGTGGTGACGGTGCCGGTCACCACGTCGACCGGCCTGCCGATAGGATTACAATTGATTGCGCCACCGTGGCGCGAAGATCTCTGCCTGCGTGCCGCCTGGGCACTTGAGCAGCAGGGAATAGTGAATGTCAGCAGTTCTCCGGTGATGCCCGCGTAACAACCCGCATCCCCGTTTTCCCAGGGTGAAGTGAAAAGAGTAAAGAGAGTCACTATGAAAACTGAACATATCGACCGCCCGGCGATCCTCGCCGAAATGAATGCGGCGTTTTATCGCTATGAACAGGCGCTGATCACCAACGATACCGCCGTACTCGACGAACTGTTCTGGCACGACCCGCGTACCGTGCGCTACGGCGCGGGAGAAAATCTTTACGGCATTGACGCCATCCGCGCATTCCGCACCGCGCGATCGTCACAAGGGTTAGACCGGGAACTGGTCAACACGACTATCACCACGTTTGGCGATGACATGGCGGTCGCCAGCACAGAATTCCGCCGGGAAGGCAGCGACAAGATTGGTCGCCAGCAGCAAACGTGGGTGAAGATGGCGAGTGGATGGAAGATTGTGGCGGCGCATGTGAGTCTGATGGTTTGACCGAACCAATGGGCGGTTCAGCTTTGGAAAGCTGAGGAAACTGTTCTTTTCCAGGAATGGACGGTGACAATTTCGGTTCCCACCGAGGGGAAATCTGAACGGTGATAATTTCGGTTTCTCAATAACAGCGATCACTTATCGCGCTGCGCCGAAACCGCCCAAAAGGGGCCAGGACGGGCCCCTCTTGGATCTCCCACGTCTTTTAACTGCGCGCTATCGCAGGCATGACGGACATGTTCCGGTAGAACAGAGAGTGCCGCAAAATATTGCCGCTTCGCGGTTCCTTCTCTCGGTCTTCGAGCCTGTGGTCTCGAAGCCGCTCCGTTCAGCAAAATTTTTGATCACGCCAATGCACTTTTCTAAAAGATGAAAGCAGTCTGCCTTTGAATTTAAAATCGCGCGGGCGATTCAGAAATCTTGCCGAACGGAGCGGCCTGAAGACCTAAGGCTTCAGGACCGAGAGAGGGAACCGCGCAGCGGCAAGATTTCCAGCCTGTCACGGTGATACCTGAAACATATTATCTAGCGATAGCGCGCAGTGAAAAAGCGCGGGAGTCCAGAGGGCGCGCGCTTACGCGTCCTCTGGGCCAGTTTGGGCGGCGAGCCCAAGGTTTTGAATTTGAATTTGAATTTGAATTTGAATTTCGAGATTAAACACCGAAATGTTTAACCCAATGTTCCGCAATTTCCTGCCGCTTACACACCCACACGCGATCATGCGATTCGACGTAATCGAGAAACCGCTGTAAAGCGCGAAATCTCCCCGGGCGTCCCAGGATCCGACAATGCATCCCAATCGACATCATTTTCGGTGAGGTTTCGCCCTCGGCGTACAACACGTCAAATGTGTCTTTCAGATAGGTATAAAACTGTTCGCCGGTGTTGAAACCCTGCGGAGAGGCAAACCGCATGTCGTTGGTTTCCAGCGTGTAAGGGATGACCAGATGCTGCCTGGTTTCGCCATTTTCCAGTTTTACCGGCGTCCAGAACGGCAGGTCATCGCCATAATAATCGCTGTCATACTGCAACCCGCCCGATTCCACCACCAGCTGACGGGTGTTCGGGCTGTCGCGTCCGGTATACCAGCCGGATGGCGCTTTGCCGAACAAGTCACGCAGCACGGTGATGGCTTTTTGCATGTGCTCCGCCTCTTCGGCTTTGCTCATGTCCTGATAATGGATCCAGCGCCAGCCGTGGCTGACAACATCGTAATCCGCTGCTTTGATCGCACTGACGATTTCCGGATTGCGAGCCAGTGCCATCGCCACGCCGAAAACGGTCAGCGGTAAGCCGCGTTTCTGAAACTCATTGTGGATGCGCCAGAAACCAGCACGCGAACCGTATTCGTACAGCGAATCCATCGACATGTGGCGGTCGGGGAAACTGGCGGCACCGATAATGTCCGATAAAAATTGTTCAGAACCGGCATCACCATGCAGAACGTTATTCTCTGCGCCCTCTTCATAATTGAGCACAAACTGTACCGCAATGCGCGCGTTGCCCGGCCAGTTAGCGTGGGGCGGGCGTCCGGCGTAACCGATTAAATCGCGCGGGTAAGCATCAGTAAAACCGTATTCAGTATCAGACATAGTGTTCTCTCAGATTCAGCCCGGCAAAACGGCCAGACAAGGGTTTTTCCAGCGGATAATCCAGATCACCGTGTTTACTGGTCGTCAGGCGAAGAGCTGCCAGTGACTCGATCATTTTGACTGCCGCGCTGACGCCATCGATCACCGGTATACGCAGCTCGCGCGTCAGTTCCTGCGCCAGATCGGCCATTCCGCCACAACCGAGCACGATCGCCCCGCTGCCGTCAGATTTTTTCGCCGCGATACACTGCTCGCGCACTTTTTCCTGCGCCAGCCCGCTGCCGTCTTCCAGTGATAACACCGGCAGATCGATGGCGTGCAAGGCCGCGCAATGGCGTTCGAACCCGTACTGATGCAGTAAATGCCGGGCGATCGTCAGTGTGCGCGGCAAGGTCGTCACGATAGAAAATCGCGTCGCCAGCATCGTCGCCAGATGCATTGCCGCTTCCGCAATACCGATAACCGGCGCATGCGCCAGCTCGCGGGCAGCCAGTAATCCGGGGTCACCGAAACAGGCAATAATATGGCCGTCGACACCGGCATCGCGCCCGGCTTTTATCTGCTGCAACACGCCCAACGTGGCAATCGCTTCATCGAAGTGGCCTTCAATTGACGGCGCACCTTCTTCAGGGCAAACGGCCAGAATTTGTGTATCCATCCCCGCAACCGAGCGGGCAGTTTGCGCCATCACTTCGGTCATCGCCTGGCTGGTGTTCGGATTGATCAGTTGTATACAAAGTGATTTGACCATCAGCCTGGCTCCTTACCTGCAACCGGCTTCTGAACCGCAAATATCTGCGCAAAATCGGGGGTCTGCCCGTTATGTTGCTCAAAACGCAGACTGGCGACGATGGTGTCGAAATGATGCGCCATGCTTGCCGTCAGCCCGGCGACGTCGCACTTTTTCAGCAACTCAATAAGGTCGTCATGATCATGGCAACGGCAGCCCTGTTGCCACGGTGCGCCCCAGGCAGCAATCGCCAGCGAGGAACGCAGGGTCAGTTGCGAGACAGATTCAGTCAGCACTTTATTGCCGGAAATAGCCTGAAGCTGAACATGGAAGGCGGCGGAAAGGCGGATCGCAGCGGCACCGTCACGTTCATCGTGCGCACGCTTTTCTTCCTGCACCAGTTTTTTCAGCGCCACCAGATGTGGCGACTGGCAATGCGCAATCACCAGCGGCAGGTTGGCGCACTCCAGGATTTTACGGGTTGCGAAGACATCGCGCGATTCTTCAGCGTCCGGCGTGGTGACATGCGCACCACGCTTGGGCAATAACGTCACCAGTTGCACTGCGGCAAGGCGCTGCAGGACGCGGCGAATCCCCGTGCGGCTGACTGAAAACACCTCAGCCAGCGCTTCTTCCGGCAATTTACTGCCCGGCAAAAGCTGGTGTTCCACAATAGATTTCACCAGCGCGTTATAAATATGGTCGTCCTTATCCTCGGTAAAATAGGCCGTATTAAGCCCGTTCCAACTGGTCATTGCCGTTACTCCGTATACCGTTCGAGAATTTAATCGTATACATGAAAGTTATTTTTTGTATACAAAAAATGAAATTTGGCCTGATTCATGCAGTGCTCCTGTGACTGCTTTTTAACTTTTGGCAGCCGGCATCCGGCTTCCGACTTTCACATGTTGTTTATGACAGGAGCACGATTTATGCCAAATCAGGAAATCACCTCCGCCACGGCGTCATCAGAACAGAGCGCCGGGATCATCAAACCTTATTACAGCCCGAAGCTGTGTAACGATGATTTAGCGCCCACCCGTGACCAAAACTGGAGCTGGTACAACATATTTTCTTTCTGGATGTCCGATGTACACAGTATGGGCGGCTATGTGGTGGCCGCGAGCTTCTTTACGCTCGGCCTGACCAGCTGGCAGGTTCTGCTGTGTTTGTTGTGCGGGATTTGTATCGTGCAGATTTGTGCCAACCTGGTGGCGAAACCGAGCCAGCAGGCCGGTGTGCCTTACGCGGTCATTTGCCGTCAGGCATTTGGCGTATTCGGAGCGAATATACCGGCAGTGATCCGCGGGCTGATCGCTTTCGCCTGGTACGGCATTCAGACCTATCTGGCGGCTAATGCGTTAATGCTGGTGCTGCTCAAATTCTTCCCATCGCTGACACCTATGACCCTTCCGCACTGGCTGGGATTGTCGGCGCTGGGATGGGTGTGTTTCGGCATTATGTGGGTGTTGCAGGCGATGGTGTTCTGGCACGGGATGAGCGCGATTAAGCGTTTTATCGATGTGGCGGGTCCGGCGGTATATGTCGTTATGCTGATGCTGGCGGGCTGGATTTTGTATAAAACCGGGCTGAGCAATATCTCCTTTACGTTATCCACCAAAACCCTGACGGTCGGCCAGCAAGGCTGGGAAATGCTGACCGCCACGGCGCTGGTGGTGTCTTACTTCTCCGGTCCGCTGCTGAACTTCGGCGACTTCTCACGTTACGGGAAAAGCATGGGCGAAATCCGTCGTGGTAACCGCTGGGGCCTGCCGTTTAACTTCCTGCTGTTCTCGATTGTGACCGTAGTGATCGTTTCAGGGACACAATCACTGTTCGGGCAGATGATCACCGATCCTATCGAAACCGTCAGCCGTGTGGGTAACAGCGTGGCTGTGGCGCTCGGCCTGCTGACCATGATCATCGCGACCATCGGTATCAATATCGTGGCGAACTTCGTGTCTCCTGCGTTCGACTTCTCTAACTGTTCTCCGCAGAAAATCAGTTTCCGTACCGGCGGGATGATCGCCGCAGTCGGTTCTGTTCTGCTGACACCGTGGAACCTGTTCCAGTCACCGGAAATTATCCACTATACGCTGGACGTGCTGGGATCCTTTATCGGGCCACTGTTCGGGATTTTACTGGCGGATTATTACCTGATTAAACGCGGTCATATGGATGTGGATGCGCTGTTTAACGCCACGCCTTCCGGCCGTTACTGGTACCGCAACGGGTTCAACCCGAAAGCGATTGCCGCGCTGGTGCCGGCGGTGGTGATTGGTCTGGTGATAAGCTTTACGCCGAGCCTGCATCAGGTAGCGAACTTCAGCTGGTTTATTGGTGCCTTCCTGGCTGGCGGTTTCTATCGTTACATCGCCCGTCATGATCGTGCGACCAGCGGCGCAATTGGCTATATGAAAACCGAAGCGGAATAACAGGAAGGAAATAGCCAGGACGGCTGAAACGACGAAGCCCTGAGTGATTTCTCACTCAGGGCTTCTGAATAGTGGCGGAACGGACGGGGCTCGAACCCGCGACCCCCTGCGTGACAGGCAGGTATTCTAACCAACTGAACTACCGCTCCGCGTTGTGTTCTGGTTAAGAACGGAGCGGATATTAAGGAATGGCCGCCGTTACGTCAATGCTTTTCCTGATATTTTCAATCAACCGCACAGTTTTTCCGCAGGCTGAACAATTTCAATCCAAAAGTCAGAAAAACGGCTTACGAACGCCACAAACAGCTGCCGCCCTTTTTCACCACTAAATCTAAACGCTCTTCATGCCACGCCAGTTCCTGATCAGTGGCGGCGATGACTTTTAACCCGGAGGCTGGCCGCGCAACACGCTGGATCCCCAAGCCGTCAGCGCCAGTATTTTGCTCGCCTTCGTGGGTGAATTTAATGCTGGTCTGGCCGCCGGTCATCATCAGATAGACTTCGGCAAGAATCTCGGAGTCAAGCAACGCGCCATGGAGCGTACGCTTGCTGTTGTCGATCAGGTAGCGATCGCTCAGGGCATCGAGGTTATTACGCTTGCCCGGGAACAGCTTGCGCGCCATGGCCAGGCTGTCGGTAATTTTGCAGAACGTCTCGGTTTTCGGCAGATTACGGCCGAGCATGTCGAACTCGTAATCCATAAAGCCGATGTCGAACGTCGCGTTATGAATGACTAATTCGCCGCCGCGAATGTATTCAATGAAGTCGTCGGCCACGTCGGCAAACGTCGGTTTATCAGCGAGGAATTCGTCGCTGATACCGTGAACGCCAAAGGCTTCCGGATCCACCAGACGATCGGGTTTGAGATAAACATGGAAATTGCGCCCTGTCAGGCGGCGGTTAACCACTTCAACAGCACCGATTTCGATAATCCGGTGCCCTTCATAATGGACGCCGAGTTTATTCATACCGGTGGTTTCAGTATCGAGAACGACGATCCTGTTAGAGGTGTTTTGTAAATCCATGGCTCATTATCCAACGCTGACAGTCAATTACAGAAACGATCTGCCCGGCGCGAGACAGGGTGACGCGCCGGGCACTTTTTCTTACGCAGGGATTTGCTGTGTAATGCAGTGGATGTTACCACCACCCAGCAAAATTTCACGGGCAGGAATACCCGTGATTTTGTACTCAGGATACATTTCACCCAGCAACTTCTCAGCCTGCTTATCCGTTTTAGCGTCCAGCAGCGGGAAGATAATGTGGTTGTTGCTGATCAGGTAATTGACGTAAGACGCCGCCAGACGGTTACCTTCCACACGCTCAATGGCTGTGCCCGGCAACACCCCGATCGTTTCTTCCGCAGTGGCATGCATAACCGGAGGTGAGGGCATTTTCCAGATTTTCAGGCTGCGCCCTTTGGCATCTTTCGCCGCTTCCAGCACTTTCAACGCTGCCGCCGAACGCGCGTATTGCGGATCCTGCTGATCGTCAGTCCAGTGCAATGCGACTTCTCCCGGACGCACGAAGCAGCACATGTTATCAATGTGACCGTCTGTTTCGTCGTTAAATACGCCGTCTTCCAGCCAGATGAATTGCTTAACACCGAGGAGTTCCCGCAATTTCGCCTCAATCTCTGCCTTCGACAAATCAGGATTGCGGTTAGGATTGAGCAAACATTCAGCGGTGGTCAGCAAAGTGCCTTCACCATCAACATGAATGGAGCCACCTTCCAGTACCAGATCCGTTGAAACATAAGGAATGTGATGATAGTTCGCCACCTGACGCGCCACCCGCTGATCACGCTCCCAGCTTGAGTAAAGGCCACCGTGCAAGCCGCCCCATGCGTTGAATGTCCAGTCAATTGCCAGACGTTCACCTTGCGGATTGACCACAATGGTCGGGCCGGTATCACGCATCCACGCATCATCGCTTTCCATTTCCACCAGCGTAATTTGTGCTGGCATCACTTCGCGTGCATTTGCCATTTCTGCTGCCGGAACCGCCATAAATACCGGCGTTTTGGTCGCAATCGCTGCCGCTACGTTAGCAAAAGCCAACTGGGCCGGACGCCCGTTAGAGCGCCAGTTATCGGTGCGATAAGGCCAGATCATCCAGACAGCCTGCTGCGCAGCCCATTCAGCGGGCATCGCAAAACCTTCAGCCTGAGGATTGATATCAATAGAAGACATCAGTTATTTCCTTGTTGAACCGTCGGACGTCGCGATTGCGCCATACATTTCAGGACGGCGGTCGCGGAACAGACCCCAGGATGCGCGCTGTGCAGCGATAGCATCCAGATCAAAGGTATGAACCAGCACGGCTTCTTCCGTTTTGTTGGCCTGCTCAACCAGCGCACCGGTCTGATCAGCAATGAAGGAAGAACCGTAGAAGGTCATTTCATAATCAGGAATGAATTTGCTTTTTTCAGTACCAATGCGGTTTGAGGCGATCACCGGCACCAGATTTGCCGCAGCGTGGCCCTGCTGAACACGTGTCCAGTGTGGCTGGCTGTCAATTTCCGGATAGGCCGGTTCGGAACCAATCGCTGTCGGATAGAAGATAATTTCCGCGCCTTGCAATGCCAGACAGCGGGCAGTTTCCGGGAACCATTGATCCCAGCAGATACCCACGCCGATTTTCGCGTAACGGGTATTCCACACTTTGAAGCCGGTATCACCAGGAATGAAGAATTGTTTTTCCTGATAGGCCGGGCCGTTCGGAATGTGAGTTTTGCGATAGACATCCAGCACACTGCCGTCAGCATCAATCATGACCAGCGAGTTATAATAGGCGTTATTGCACTTCTCAAAGAAGCTCAGAGGAAGCACCACTTCCAGTTCTTTCGCCAGCGCAGAGAAATGGCGGATAAGCGCGCTGTTGTCCAGCTCCTGTGCCAGGCTGTAATGCTCAGGGCTCTGATCAATACAGAAGTAAGGTGCAGCAAAAAGTTCCTGAATCAGAATAACTTGCGCGCCTTTGGCATGTGCCTGGCGAACCAGCTTTTCGGCGTTAACAATATTATTTTCCAGATCCCAGCTGCAGCTCATTTGTGTTGCAGAAACCGTTACATTTCTCATCAGACATCCTTAAAGCATTGAAAAATTGGCAGTGAAAAAACTATGAAAGGCTCAACTCGCTCAGAGTTTTGAACTGGCACTCTGCATTTTCCTATTATATTGCAAAAGACAGCGCTCTCCAGCCAAAAGAGTGATGAATGCCCGGGCAACCTGTTTCATCCCCCCGCTTTCAGACAGTTACACCTCAAGATATTGCTGTGCCCGGCACGGCGGTTTATGTCAGACTTGGTTTTTACATTTGATGAAAGAGCCTGCCAGATATGACCAAACAGGTAGAAATTTTCACCGACGGCTCCTGCCTGGGTAATCCCGGCCCCGGCGGTTTCGGCGCGATTTTACGCTATAAGCAATACGAAAAAGAGTTCAGCGCGGGTTTTCGTCTGACCACCAATAACCGCATGGAAATGATGGCGGCGATTGTGGCGCTTGAAGCTCTGAGCACACCATGCGAAGTGACGCTGAGCACCGACAGCCAGTATGTTCGTCAGGGGATCACATTGTGGATCCACAACTGGAAAAAACGTGGCTGGAAAACTGCCGATAAAAAACCGGTGAAAAACGTCGATTTGTGGAAGCGTCTTGATGCCGCGATCCAGACGCATGAACTGAACTGGATGTGGGTGAAAGGCCATGCCGGACACCCTGAAAATGAACGCTGTGATGTACTGGCGAAAGAAGCCGCAGGGAATCCGACGCTGGACGATTTAGGCTATCAGGCGGAGAATTAATTCCGCAGGCCCCACAGCCCATCTCAACCTTCCCCTTGTGAAAGGGGAAGGCGCAAGACTTCAGTCGCGATGCTCCTTCCGGTAACTCTTCGTTGCGCCCACCGCCTGCGGTATTTTCTGTTTCTGCGCAAGAACTTTTTTCGCCGTTGGCGTCAGCGGGAAAGTCCGTTTACGGGCAATAATCAGCGTCATGCACCCCAGCGCGGGAAGGTGCGTACTCAGCAATTTTCCGCCATTCTTTTTCCACGGCAGCACGTGAAAACGCCGGTGCAACATCACTTCATAATTAAGCAACGACAGCCAGTCGAGCAGACGCATTTGGGTAAACAAGCGGCTGCTGTACGGCTGACGCTTGCGAAAAAGCGGCATCAGTTTGCCAATGCCCAGCAGGCTGAGCGGATTAAAGCTACTGAGCACCATCCAGCCATCATCAATCAGCACGCGGTCCACTTCGCGCAGAATGCGGTGCGGGTCATCCGCGTAGGCCAGCGTATGGCTGAGCAGGCAGGCATCCACTGATTTTGCTGCGAAAGGTAAATGGTACGGATCACCCCGAACATGCAGCCCCTCGCCTTCCTGGGCAAAGTTTACCTGATGCGAGATCGGGCATGCCCGGGCGTCGATTTCGGCACTTAATGCGCCGATTTTCAGCAGGTGGAAACCGTAAAGTTTCCCCCACCAGGGTTGCAGTTGTTGCTCAAGCGCGGCACGGTAGTAGCCGCCGCACGGGATCTCATCCCAGGAAGCCGGAGCAACAATGGTCTTGCGGATGCGGGCTGGTCGCATAGTTTATTATCTTCTTTCAAGCAGTTGCCAAAGAGAGGTTGCCATGAATCTTATCAGTATTCCGGCGTTGCAGGACAATTACATTTGGATGCTCGATGACCAGCAGGGGCATTGCCTGATCGTCGATCCCGGCGAAGCAGCGCCTGTTTTGGCCGCGTTGAAAAAGGCCAATTTAACCCCGACAGCCATCCTTCTGACACATCATCATCACGATCATGTGGGGGGCGTTGATGAGATTTCGAGCCATTTTCCGGGTCTAAAAGTATACGGACCTCACGAAACTGAGAATAAATTTAGTCAGACTAGTCTTAAAAATGGTGAAAAAAGGGTAATTGGCGGTCTGGAATGGCAGATCTTTGCTACGCCCGGTCATACGCTTGGTCATATTTCATACTATAGCGCGCCTTATCTTTTCTGTGGAGACACGATGTTTTCCGCCGGATGTGGTCGTTTGTTCGAAGGGACGCCGGAGCAAATGTACCAGTCGTTTCAACGGTTAGCGGCGTTGCCTGACGAAACATTAGTCTGCGCAGCACATGAGTACACTCTTTCAAATCTTAAGTTTGCGCGCTCTATTTTACCGGAGGATGATGATATTCTTTCTCATGAGCACAAAGTGCAACAAATGCGTGAAAAGGGACAATCTTCCCTGCCTTCAACCCTCGGTCTTGAGCGTAAAATCAACCTCTTTTTACGATGCAATGACGTTGATTTACAAAACAAATTAAACCTTAACGATCCCTTAAAGCCTGACTGGCAGGTTTTTGCCTATTTAAGGGCACTCAAGGATAGCTACTAGACCCAAAGGTTGTGTTTTTTTCCGAAGCAAAGTATTATCGCTCGTCTTTTAAGCAACTATGACACACACATGAAGGCAAACGCGATCCTAATAATCGCCTCCATGTTGCTCACAGGTTGCCAGGCGTCCAGGCAGGGCGTGAAGGTACCGGAACAACATGCACAGAGTTTGTCTTCAGCAAGTCAAAGTGAAGAAGCAGGACAGTTCACAGGTGATGGCCGAGCGGCCTCTGGGGGATGGTTGGATGGAAACGACACCGTCTCCCAACAAAATCTGTGGAACTTCATAGGCGACGAGCTGAAGATGAAGGTTCCGGATAATCCCCGGATCCGCGAGCAAAGAGTTAAATATTTAAAAAATAAGAGCTATCTCCACGATGTAACATTACGGGCAGAGCCGTACATGTACTGGATCACCGAGCAGATTAAGAAACGTAATATGCCGATGGAACTGGTACTGCTACCCATAGTGGAGAGCGCTTTTGACCCCAAAGCAACCTCATCAGCTAACGCTGCAGGGTTGTGGCAAATTGTGCCGCAGACGGGTCGAAACTATGGTTTGAAACAAAACCAGTGGTATGACGGACGCCGTGATGTTGTGGCTTCGACAACTGCTGCGCTTGATATGATGCAACGTCTGAACAAGATGTTTGGTGGCGACTGGTTACTGACCGTTGCTGCGTATAACAGCGGTGAAGGCCGTGTCATGCAAGCGGTGAAAGCGAACAAAGCCAGAGGCCGTTCCACGGATTTCTGGGCACTGGCGCTGCCACGTGAAACATCGATTTATGTGCCGAAAATGTTAGCCCTTAGCGACATTCTCAAGCACAGCAAGAAATACGGTATCAATCTGCCGAAACCGAGTGAAGACCGTGCTCTTGCGCGTGTTGAAGTCGGACAGCAGATGCAACTGACCCAGGCGGCTGAGATGGCGGGCATGTCCCTGACCAAGCTTAAGTCGTTTAACACTGGCTACAAGAAAAATGTAACCGCGCCGAATGGCCCGCATTACATTGTTCTGCCGAAGGCGCATGCCGACCAGTTAAAAGATTCACTGGCTGATGGCGATATTGCCGCAGTACAGGAAACCAAACTGGCCAGCAACACTCCGTCAGGTGCAAAACAGTACAAGGTTCGCTCCGGCGACAGCTTGTCTGGCATTGCAGCCCGGCTGAATGTGAAGACCCGTGATTTACAGCGTTGGAACAATTTGCGCTCAGCAGGCGCGTTAAAAGTTGGGCAAACACTGCAGGTGGCGGATAACAGCGTCAGCAATACCAGTGCCAATGGCGGCAGTATCACTTATCAGGTACGTAAAGGTGATTCATTGTCGAGCATTGCTAAGCGTCACGGCGTCAACATCAAGGATGTGATGCGCTGGAACACCAATGCCGACAACCTGCAGCCGGGCAACAAGTTAACGTTGTTCGTCAGCAACAAGATGAGTCCTGATACCTGATTCGAAAGGTACCGGTAATAAAAAAGCACCCTGAATATTCCGGGTGCTTTTTTTATGTCTGCGTTTTTTAGCGGACGAATTAAGCGTTATTGCGTCAGCGGTTTTCCCGCCATAAATTCTACCCGCAACGGGTTATGGTCAGAGGCTCGTGTTTCCATCACCGATGCGCTGGTGACGCTGAGATCCCGGTAGAAAATGAAGTCCAGCGGTCTGCCGAACGCCCGCTTGCGGTAATCAGAAGGAAAACGGACTTCCTCCAGATGGATATTTCCCGCAAAGCCAAACAAGGCATTGATACGCTGTTTGCTCCACGCATTAAAATCCCCGGCCATGATCACCGGCCCTTTGTGATTAGCAATCTGCTCACCAATCGGATCCAACTGCTTGCTGTAAACGTCGATGCCAATGCTGAAATTGACCGCATGAATGTTCACCACCATCAATAAACGACCATCTACAAGCGGATACACCGTAACTAAAGCCGATTTAGACAGCCTCAGAAGCGGCTCACGCTCACGCAGCGGGCAACAATAAACCGGATGTGCCGCAGAGAGTGTCATCACGCCAGAGGGGTGCTGAGGCAGCATAAAGGCAGGCACCTGATCGGCGGCCAGATAATTTGAGGTCGCGTAACGGATCAGTTCAGGGGTTGTCTGGGCTTCCTGAAGCAAGACCAGTTGCGCATCTTTGCCATAATCACGCAGAACTGACAACCAGTCAGCCCGCTGTTGTTTGAAGATATTCCACACCATCACGCGCAAAATATTCGAATTGGGCAGTGCAGCACCCGGCGGCAAATCTGGTCCTAAATGTGCGAGGACTCCCGGAAAGATTTGCTCTGCGGGCTGACCTGCGACATACCTCATTGCATATGTTTTTTTCCGCACGCTAATCGCCTGTTTACCCGTTATATCGTTGCTATATGAGAGAGATTCTCACAGCGAAAGCTCAGTATACGCCCGCAAGCGCTCAGGCCAAATCTGTTTACATTGGTATACAACCTGGTCACATCTATAGGCTAGCATAAAAATAAAAACGGCCCGCCAGAGGCGAGCCGTGCAGACGCAGAATGACAGGATAATCAGGCCAGCGCCGCTTTGGGTTTTCGGTCCAGATGCCCGCTCAGGCAGATAAGCAGCAGCGCGCCCGCGACGATAACCGCTCCAATCCATGGCGTTTGCGCCAGGCCAAGGGTGGAAACCACCTGCCCGCCAATCACTGACCCCAGGGCAATACCGACGTTAAAGGCCGCAATGTTCAGGCCGGAAGCAACATCGACCGCATTTGGCGTCACCTCTTCGGCTTTCTGCACCACATAAACCTGTAATCCCGGTACGTTACCGAAAGCAAAGATGCCCATCACCAACAGCGTGATTAACGCCGGAATACCGAAACCTGAAGTGAACTGGAAAATCAGGAGCAGCACAGCGAGTGCGGCAAAAATAATCGTCAGCGCTTTGACTGCGCCATGACGGTCAGCCAGTTTGCCGCCCCAGATATTCCCGATGGCCACCGACACGCCATACGCCAGCAGGATCCAGCTCACCATGCTGGCTGAGAAACCGGCTTGTTCCTGCATCATCGGAGCAAGGAACGTAAAGGTAGTGAATACGCCACCGTAACCCAGCGCGGTAATGGCGTAAATGAGTAACAGTCGCGGATTCATCAGCACTTTTACCTGATCTACAATGCGTGACGCAGGTTTGTTTTTGATGTTATTGGGCACCAGAATAGCGCTGGCAATAATCGCCACGACACCAATAACTGACACGGCGAGGAAGGTTTCGCGCCAGCCAAAATGCTGACCTATAAATGTCCCGAGCGGCACACCGGTCACCAGCGCGACGGTCAGACCGCCAAACATCAGCGCAATCGCAGAAGCCGCTTTTTCTTTCGCCACCAGACTGGTGGCGATCGTCGAGCCAATAGAGAAGAAAACGCCATGCGCCAGACCGGTCAGCAGACGCGCCATCACCAGCGTGCTGTAATTCGGTGACTGCCACGCCAGCAGATTACCCAGCGTGAACAACACCATCAAACCAATCAGCAGCGCTTTGCGCGGTACGCGGCCGGTCAGCGCCGTCAGAACCGGCGCGCCAATCGCCACACCGAGGGCGTATATAGACACCAGCAAACCGGCTGACGGGACCGAAACCCCCAGTTGCTGCGCGATAGTCGGCACCAGCCCGACGATGACAAACTCTGTTGTTCCTATAGCAAACGCACTGATGGTCAGTGCTAATAGTGCAAGCGGCATAACCTTTACTCCACATGAATATCGATTTGATGGCGACGATTATCAGCTTGTGCTTAAATGACTTAAATAACCAAAGTATCAATTTATTTATGCTGGAGTAACAACAATGCGAGCCAGTTCCGAAGAGTTGATTACGTTTGTGACTGTGGTGGAAAGTGGCAGTTTCAGCCGTGCCGCTGAACAACTGGGTCAGGATAATTCAGTGGTCAGCCGGACATTAAAACGTCTGGAACAAAAGCTGGGGATCACCCTGCTCAACCGCACCACGCGTCAGATCAGCCTGACGCACGAAGGCGAGCGCTATTTCGTCCGGGTACAAAAAATCCTGCATGAGATGGCGGCTGCAGAAGATGATTTGCTGGAGAACCGCGACGATCCGCAGGGGCTGTTGCGAATCGATGCCGCAACGCCGGTCATTTTGCATGTCATTTCACCGCTGGTGGCGGAATTTACTGAACGTTTCCCGAAGATGTCGCTCGCGCTGTTCTCCTCCGAGAGCAATATCAATCTGATCGACCATAAAGTGGATGTGGCGATCCGCGTCGGTGAGCTGGAAGATTCCAGCCTGCGGGCGCGCAAACTGATGCTGAGCTATCGCAGCGTGCTGGCTTCGCCGGATTACCTGAAAAAATGGGGAACGCCGCAAAGCGCCGATGATTTACTGAAACACCGTTGTCTGGGCTTTAACGAAGTGGTTGCGCTGAATAAATGGCCGCTGCTGTGCGCTGACGGTCAGCAACTGACGGTCACACCATTTATCAGTTCAGGAAGCGGTGAAACACTGCGCAGGCTGTGTTTGCAGGGCAATGGTATTGCCTGTCTGTCGGATTTTATGACTGATGAAGATGTGGCGCGGGGTGATTTGGTAAAACTGCTGGTGCCGGACATTATGCGCATCGCCATGCCGTTGCACGCGGTGTATTACAGCGATCAGACCGTCAGCACACGTATCCGGTGTTTTATTGATTTTCTGAGTGAGAAGCTTGGGGCTGGAAGAGCTTAAATGCCTGCGCCTCCCCCTTTGCAGGGGAAGGCGTTGTGGATCAATCCCACGCAGGCGCCAGACCTTCAGGGCTGACCAGACGCCCGTTGCGTTCAAGCGCAGCGATCTGCTGCATATCCGCATCTGTCAGCGTCAGTTGTTGCGCCAGCAGATTACTTTGCAGGTTTTCACGTTTGGTCGATGACGGGATCACCGCGTAACCCAGTTGCAATGCCCAGGCCAGAACGATCTGTGCAGGTGTTGCGTTATGGCGGGCGGCAATCTCAATAATCGTCGAATCTTTCAACGCGTCGCCGTAAGCCAGCGTCATGTAAGACGTCACGGCAATACCGTTCTGGCGGGCAAAATCGACTACGGTCTGGTTTTGCAGGAACGGTGAAAGTTCAATCTGGTTAGTCGCAATCTGATCCGCGCCCACCGCGTCGATCGCTTCCTGCATCAGTGCAACGGTAAAGTTGGAAATACCAATTTCACGGGTCAGGCCCATTTTCTTCGCCTCAACCAGCGCATGCATTGTTTCTGCCACGCTGACGGCCTGATTCGGTGACGGCCAGTGGATCAGCGTCAGATCGACATAATCGGTTTTCAGTTTGCGCAGACTGTCTTTCAGGCTGTCGATGACTTTGTCAGCCGCAAGGTTTTCAATCCAGATTTTGGTGGTGATGTAAAACTCTTCACGCGAGACACCGCTTTCAGCCAGTGCATCGCCGACAGCCGCTTCGTTGTCATAAATTTGTGCGGTATCGATGGCGCGATAGCCCAGTTCCACGGCGGTGGCTACGGACGCTTTGACCACGTCATCTTTCAGGCGGAATGTGCCCAGACCGAATGCAGGAATACTCATACTGTTCTCTCTTTTAATGTTTCAGGAAGATAAATCTTGGAGAGAGTATGGACTGCGCATTCATGGATAAAAACGACCGCTTTGCCAGAAGACTTTTGATGTGAGCGCAATAATCAGGAAAGGGAAAAACGGGTCCAGTGCCGTGAAACCTGCCAGATAAAACCGCCTGACGCGGCATCAAACCGATATTCATCAACGTCAGAGACACCGGCAGGCAACGCCAGCGCGCGCATCACGGACTCATCCGCAGCGCACCATAACCGGCTTTCAGCGGCAGATTGTGAAGTAAACCGCTGATTGCCTGGATCCAGGCGAAGCCTGTCCATCTGCCACACACTGCCACCCTGCTGTTTCAGCCACGCCTCACGCAGACACCATAGCTGCCAGAACGCCGTTTGCGGGCAAGCCTGTTCCACCAGCCACTGACATTCGATATCACTGAATGCTGCGCGTGCCACGTCAAGATAACGTGGGCGCGGGCGGATTTGCTCCACATCACCGCCACTTTCACCCGCCGGACATAACAACAGTTGCAGATGATTTTTACTGTGGCTGAGGGAGAAATGTGGCAGAGAAGCATCCGCAAAAGACGGTTTTCCCTGCGCGGAAATCTGCAGGACGGGTAAGTTGTCACAGCCGTTGAAAACTGACATGGCCTCGGCCAGAAGCGCCCTGCCCGCGTACCATTGCTGGCGGCGGGCAGGATTCATCCCTTCACTTTTTTCGAGCCATTCTGCGGGCAAACGTGACAACGAAAAGTTGTCATCCAGCGACGCAGTAATGACACGCGCAAAATTCATCGTTACGGCCAGCGACGGAAAACTAAAGAGGTATTAATTCCACCGAATGCAAAGTTATTCGACTGGATAAATTCAGTCTGAATATGACGTGATTCGCCCATTACGTAGTCGAGTTCGCCGCAAAGCGGATCCGGCTGCGTCAGGTTGATAGTCGGCACGAACCGGTCTTCGCGCATCATTTCCAGCGACATCCACGCTTCCAGTGCACCGCAGGCACCGAGTGTATGACCGAAGTAGCTTTTCAGTGACGAGATTGGCGTCTGATTGCCAAACACCGCAGCGGTCGCGTGGCTTTCGGCAATATCACCGCGGTCGGTGGCCGTGCCATGTGCACTGATATAACCGATTTCAGAAGCAGGTATACCGGCATTTTTCAGCGCTTTTTCGATGCAAATCTGCATCGTCGATTGCTGCGGCTGAGTGATATGGGACGCGTCGCAGTTAGTGGCAAAACCCACGATCTCGGCGTAAATTTTCGCACCGCGCGCCTGTGCATGTTCCAGTGACTCGAGGATCAGTGCCCCGGCACCTTCGCCGATCACCAGTCCGTCGCGCTGCGTATCAAACGGACGCGGCGACAGTTCAGGGTGCTCATTTTGCTGGCTGGTGGCGAACAGCGTGTCAAACACAGCAGCTTCTGACGGGCAAAGTTCTTCCGCGCCGCCTGCCACCATCACCGTCTGGTAACCGTGTCTGATGGCTTCATAGGCATAACCGATCGCCTGGCTGCCCGAGGTGCAGGCGCTGGAGGTTGGGATCACCCGTCCTTTCAGGCCAAAGAACAAACCTGCATTCACCGCTGTGGTGTGCGGCATCATCTGCACGTAAGTCGTACCGGTAATATTGTTAGTGTGCTTTTCCGTCAGCATGGTCGCGAATTCGCTGACCGGACCCGTGCTGCCGGTGGATGACCCGAAGGCAATACCGGTTTCGCCGTCAGTCAGCACCGGGTCTTCCAGTAAACCGGCCTGCTCCAGCGCCAGTTCAACCGCACGGGTTGACAGCAGGGAGACGCGGCCCATCGAACGGATGCGCTTGCGGGTGTAATGCGCCGGGATAACAAAATCATCCACCGGCGCACCCAGATGCGTATTCAGCCCCTGGTAAATCAGCCATTCGTCCATGTGGCGGACAGCGTTTTTACCCTGTTGCAGGCGGATGGAAATCTCGTCCCAATGATTGCCGAACGCCGTTATGCCTTTCATACCGGTAATGACTACGCGCTGGCTCATACCATGCCTCCGTTGATGGAGATCACCTGGCGGGTCACATAACCGGCGATATCTGACATCAGATAGCTTGCCAGTCCGGCAACTTCTTCTGCCCGGCCCATACGTTTGAGCGGGATCATACCCATTGCGGCATCGAGTGCCGTTTTTTCCATATCCAGCATGCCAGTGTCGATCAGCCCCGGCGCAATACAGTTAACAGTGATTTTGCGTTTCGCCAGTTCCAGCGACAGCGCTTTACAGGCACCGATAATTCCGGCTTTCGCCGCGCTGTAGTTGACCTGTCCGCGGTTGCCCGTAATACCGGAAACCGAGGAAAGCGCGATTATACGCCCGCCCTGACGCAGCCCAATCATCGGCATCACGCAGGGCTGTAAAACATTGTAGAAGCTGTCGAGATTGGTGTGGATCACGCCGTCCCAGTCTTCGTCGGTCAGTGCCGGAAATGCCGCGTCGCGGGTAATCCCGGCATTATTGATCACACCGTAGTACGCGCCATGCGCCTCAATATCGGCTTCAATAACGTCGCGGCACTGCTGGCGGTTGCTGATATCAAACTGCACAATTCGCCCGCTGCCGCCGTTGTCGGTTATCTGTTGCAGGGTGCTTTCTGCCCCTGCTTTATCGCTGTGGTAGTGAATGACCACCAAAAAACCATCGCCGGCTAACTGGCTGGCAATGGCTTTGCCGATCCCTTTGCTGGCACCGGTTACTAATACCGAACGCATCATTCCTGTTTCCCCTGAGTTAACTTAATAAGTTCATCCTTGTCTGGCTGGTATGTATTCAGCCGTCCTTTTGCAACCTGCAGGTTGTCTTTTTCTTGTTTAATGCAGATCACGCCTTCGAAGCTGGCGAGTTTTTCATCGCGCAGCACCATTGAGACGCTGATGAATAATTCACTGCCTGCCGCAAATTCCGGCACGCTGCATTTCAAAGCCCTGCCGCCCAGCAACATGCCAACCTGAGGCGGTTCGCCACTTTGTGCACCGTGCCAGCCGCTCCAGACGCCGACCGTTTGCGCGATAAGCTCAAGGGCATACCACGCAGGTAACGCGCCACGGACATTGAGAAACGGTGCCAGCACGCTGTTTTCGGACACCACCACGCTGCACAGCGCGGTCTCTTCTGTGACGCTAAGTACCTTATCCAGCAAAACCATCGGTGATTCATGCGGCAGATAATGCTCCGCGCTGAGCATACTCATGACGGCCTCCCGATCACAATGCAGGCGTTATTACCGCCAAAGGCAAACGAGTTGGAGAGAATAACGGGTTTCGCCAGCGCTTCGCCTTTTTCCACCAGCCGGATCGCCGCCAGATGGGTATCACGGGGCATCACGCTGAAATCCTGTGGCGGCAGGTTAAGATTTTGCGTCAGGATCAGCCAGCCCAGCGCCGCTTCTGTCGCACCCGCCGCGCCCAGCGTATGGCCGGTGAGATGCTTGGTCGAACTGCACGGCGTCTGGCTGCCAAACAGCCGGTGTATGACAGCGGCTTCTGCCTGATCATTGAGCGGTGTGGCGGTACCGTGTGCGTTGATGTAACCCACGTCTGCCGCACTCAGCCCGGCCTGCGCCAGTGCCATGCGGATTGCCCGTTCCGCGCCGAGGCCTTCCGGATGCGGTGCAGACATATGCCACGCATCGGATGATTCGCCAGCCCCCAGTAATGCGACGTCTGCGGGCTCACGGGTCAGCAGGATCAACGCCGAGGCTTCACCGATATTGATGCCATCACGATCTTGCCCGAACGGCGTACAGCGTCCGCGGGAGAAAGATTCCAGGCTGTTGAAGCCGTTCACCGGCATCCGGCACAGGCTGTCAGCGCCACCCACCAGCGCCGCGTCGGCCAGCCCTGCGTCAATCAGGCGTTTCCCGCTGATAATCGCTCGCGCGCTGGATGAGCAGGCTGTTGATAATGTGTAAGCCGGGCCACAGAGATCCAGCAACTCCGCCATAAAAAGTGAAGGATCGCCCAGTTCCTGTTGCTGGTAATCATAGCCCGACGGAAATTGCCCATGCCGGTGCAGATGGCGCACCGCCTCTTCACCTTCGGCAATGCCCGAGGTACTGGTGCCCATAATGACCGCGACACGATCTTTACCGTACCGGCTGACAGCCGCGTGAACCTGAGGCTCAATCTGTGCCAGCGCAGCCAGCAACAACTGGTTGTTGCGGCTGCGGTGCGCTGACAGAGAGCCGGGGATCGCGGGCAGTTCGCCGGTCACCGCGCCGAGCCAGACCGGCCGTTCTTCCGTCAGCCAGCCTTCCTGCAACGACATTCCCGGCGCGGCACCTGATGTCAGGCTGGCAGCGATTTGCGCATTGCTGTTTCCCAGCGCGTTAACCATGCCCACAGCCGAAAAATAAATCATGTTAGTCACCCACATTCTGGATAGTTATCTGGTAGTGGAACGCCATCTGCGTGATTGATACCGGCTGACGTCCGCTGCCCTGTGGCAGATAGTCGATGCGGGTGATCGTTTTGCCCTTGTTATCCAGTAATGTGCGGCGCAGCGGCTGATCGTCCAGTTTCCAGCCCGCCGGCAACAGCGGCTGCCAGCGCTGCGCTGGCCAGTAGCTCAGCATAATATCGGCCAGAACTTGATTTGCTGGAGGTAAACCGTCGATCTTCATGGCCTGTTCGGTGTGGATCCCCGTTTGATCGTAGACCACTTTGAACAGGCGGATCCCCAGAGGGGAAAGCCCGGCAAGCTGTAACGACTTTCCATCTGCATTGAGCAGCACCAGCAAAGACTGTTGTTTACCTTTCACTGTGGCTGTCAGCAACTGCTGCTGGCTGACCGGTTTATCCAGGGTGGGCGCGGGTAATTTCACCTGCACGCCGCGTTTCAGCCAGGCTTGAGGCTGCGTATCTGAAGGGGGATTTGTCGCGCACCCGCCAAGCATAAAAATCAGGAGTGTCAGAGCTGGCAGCATAAACCGGGTCATTTTTTGCGTCCTCTTTTTTTAGCTGGCAAGGTCAGTGGCGACAACAGAAATGCCGTTAATATGCCAAAGCTCAGCACGATGCCAAAACTGCTGATCGCCTGCGTGGAACTGAACACCAGCATACCGAACGTCAGCAACGTGGTGACCGCAGCCATAAAAATGGCAAACATGGATGTCGTCGGCGTGCCGCGTGGATTGGTGAAAAACAGGGTGTAATTGATGCCGATCCCCAGCACCAGAATCAGCGCCAGCAGGGAAAACAAATTAAGATTATGGCCACTGAAGCCCAGCGCAGCGACGCCCATCCCAAGGGAAAGTAAGGTCGGAACCAGACAAACAAGCCCGTGTGGCAGGCGAAAACGCCAGAGATAAGTGACCGCAATGACTGCAACGGCGAGCGCCAGTAGCCAGGTCAGATAAACACGGTATTGCGAAAACAGTTCGCTGAATTCAGTTTTACGATCGATCCAGCCGGTCCCCGGCATGGATGCCGCCAGCGCCGCCATGGCTGCGCTGTCATGAACGCCATTCACCGGGATCAGTGCGGCGCTGCGCCCGTCCGGCAGGGACAGCCACAACAAACGCCAGCCCTCACTGACCACGCTGTTGCGCCATTCCGGCACATCAACCGTCTGCGCACTGAGATCCGGCTTCGCCACCGGGATCCCCGCCTGCTGCAATTGCGCAATAATTTGCGGTGCGTGCTGGCGAAGCAGCGATAAATCCCGCTGCTGCTGTGCCTGAGAAGGCAGAGTGATCGCCCGGAATCCGTCAATCCCCCCCTTCTCTTTAGCCTGCGCCAGCTTTGGCCGCAATGCTTCCAGACGTTGCAGTGTCTGCTCTGCGCTATCGCCGTATACCACCAGCCATTTCTGATCGTTCGTCTGCCCGGTCAGCGCGGCGATTTGCTGTTCCTGTAGTTGCAAACCAGCCGGAAGAGATTGCAAATCCGCAATGTCATCATTGATTTTCAGCCGCGATATTCCTGCCAACACCAGCACTAAAATCAGTAACGGCAGGCCAATGCGCACAGCCTTGCGACTGCGCCAGGCCAGTAACCAGCGCATGATCAGCGTCAGCCCCGGCGCTGGCCCTGTCGGCAAACGCCTGGACAAATACGGATACCAGCACATCACGGTGATGCAGGCCGCACTCAGCCCGGCGGCGGCAAACACTGCCAGTTGCCGCAAGCCGGGGAATGGCGCAATCAGCAACAGCAGATAGGCCACCACCGTGGTCAGCAGCGCCACCGATAACGCAGGGAACAGTTTTTTCAGACTTTCCAGCGGTGTGCTGGAATCGCCATGCACCCGCCGTTCGGTCAGGAAATACAGCGTGTAATCGGCAGAAATACCAACAATGCTGGTGCTCAGCACCAATGTCATCACGTGGATTTCACCAAATACCCACAGGGTAAACACCGTGCCTGACAGCGCGCCGATAGCGATTGACAGTAAGCTGAGCAGCATCGGCAGGACCGAACGAAACATCAGTAAAATCAGCACAAACACGCCAGTTACTGACGCCGCACCAATCGTGGAAAGATCGTGCTCAGCCTGCTGGCTGGCATAATTGCTGTAGAAAATCGTGCCACGCTCAAGCACTTTTGCACCCGGCCAGCGCGCCTCAAAAGCTTCTTTCACCGCACCAAGAGCCGCTACGGTTTGTTTAGCCGACGTGATGTCATAAGAAGACGCCTTCAGCTCGCCATGCACCATGTACCAGCTACGCCCCTTTTTATCACGGACCATCAGCCAGCCCTGATCCAGCGTCATACCGCCGCTGCTCTGCTGTTGCGCCATCTGCGAGGCACGAACCAGCAATAACGGATCGTTTGCCAGCTCTTTGCCGCTGACACCGGCAAACGCCGAATAGATCTGGCCGAGGATCCACTGGCTTTGCGATTCAGCACCTGCCATCAGACGCTGGCGTGTGGCGTCATCGAGCAACGCATTGCGATGTTTGAAGAAGAAAGTGCCCCACTCCTGCTGACGCTGTGCGTCCATCGGGCCCTGTACCTGACTCAGTTCAGGCAGCGCCTGCAAATGCTGCAGCCACTCAGCAGCGGGCTGAATACCCGCTCCCGGCGGCGGGCTGACCAGCCACATCAGCTGGCGATCCAGACGCTGAGTAAAGCCGTCAGAAAAAGCCTGCGGAATATCCGTTTCCTGCTGCTGCGGCAACAGCGCCAGAACGCTGCTGTTAATCTGGCTGCGTGGCAGTAACCAGAACAGCGCCGCGACCAGTAGCACGATAATCAGCAGCCAGCTTTGCGCCAGTTTTCGATGAAGGTCAGGATGCAAAATGGCGTTTCTCTGCGTCAGTCAGCATGGCTGGCGTCGTTTTCTGATTGAAGAAACGAATATGCGTGGCGTCTCCCTGCATGTCATTAATATCGATATTGTTCAGAAAGGTTTCGCCATTGAGCGTAATACTGCGGAACAGACGGTTTAGCGGCGAGACCTTCGGCGTCAGAATCAGCGTCCAGGCGCCTTTACCGTGATCGGTAAAATCAAGCGAAAAATTCTCTTCCAGCACCTTGCGGTCTGCGTGGAACAGCGCGCTGAGCAAGGAATTAAACTGGAACATTTGCGGATTCGTCTCCGCCGTGACCACCTGTGGCTGCTGCCCCGCCATGATTTGCACCATGCGGTTTTCAGTCAGTAATAATGTCAGGCTGAACGGTTTTTCCTGCTGCCACCACAGCCCTTGTTGCCGGGCAATCAGCAGATTTCCGCTGGAATTGAGCGGTTGCGCCATCCCGCTGATGGTTCTTTGCTGCGCAAACTCAGCACGGAGTACCGGCACCTGGCTGAAGCGCTGTTGTAATTCTTCCAGGGCAACAGCGTTTGCCGTTACGCTGAAAACCGTCAGTACAAATAGCAAAAAGGCTTTCACAGGCTGACTCCTGTTTTATCAAAAAGAACCTGCGGCGAGACAAAACACATTTCTTTGGTGGCAGCGTCTACCGCGACCTGTAACGTGTAACCTGTCGTTGTGCGTTTACCGGTTTCGATGTCGTAAATCTGATAGCCGATGCGCAAACGGTTTTCGATTTCCTCAAGCTGCGCATGAACGGCAATACGCTGTTCAAAGAGCAGCGGCGCGATATATTTCACGCGGGTATCAACGATCGGCCAGACATAACCTGACGCTTGCATCTGACGATAACCGTAATCAAATTGCTTGAGTAACTGCTCGCGCGCGACTTCCAGATAACGGAAATAGTTGCCATGCCAGACCACGCCCATTGCATCTGCGTCGTGGAAAGGAACCGTGATTTCAACGCGGGTAGAAAATCGCGGATCGTTAAAACGCGGATCAAGTTTGGAAGTCATATCAGTCAGGTTTCCTGTCAGGGGCAACATCCGTCGGATGTTGCCAGAAATCATAAAAATTGAACCAGTCGTGAGGCGCCAGCAGGCTGTAATGCTCAAGTCGTGCGGCATAGTGATCGACGGCAGACTGTAACGCAGACAGGCGGCTGGTACGCGGCAGGATCAGAGGATCCGCAAAAGATTCGCAGTAAATATGCAGACGCTGTCGCTGCATGATGCCAAACATCAGCATGACGGGCGCGCGTAGCGCTGCAGCCAGAATAAAGGGCCCCTGCGGGAATGCGGCGGGTTCACCCAGAAACTCGCTGTAAATCACGCGGGCATGCTCTCCACGCTGATGAGGACTGGCAGATGTCCGGTCGCCGACAATCGCCACCCACTCACCGGCATCCAGTTTTTCCTGCAATAAAATGGCGGTCTCCGGCCCCATCTTGCTTACCTGGATAAGGTTAACCACGGCCTGCGGATTAATCTCTTTCATTACCTGATTGAACCGCTCGGCATGTTCGGTAAATACCAGCGCATTGACGGTAATGCGGTGATTGAGCGCGCCAATCGCGCGGCAGGATTCGATATCGCCTAAATGCGAGGCGAGGATCACCGTGCCACGCCCCGAGGCAATATGCGATTCGCAAATTTCGGGATTGACCAGTACCGCATCGGTCAGGGTTTTATCGCCCTGCCAGCTCGCCAGTTTACTCAGCATAGATTCACCAAACCGCATGAAATGCCGGAAAGTGCTCAGCGGATAAGGCAGGGAAATATTGCGATGTGCGGCCGTTACGCGGACACGTTCCAGCCAGCTGGCAGAGGCATTGCGCTGTTTGCGGCCGGTAAGCCAAAAATAGGTGATGACCGGATAAAGCAGCAGACGAAAAGCCTGATATCCCAGTGTCCGGTAAACCGCCAGCATCAGGCGAATACCCCACAATCCTTTGCGTTCCTGTGTAGCAGACCAGTGCCGGGGACATTTTCTTCGCTGACGCAGCAAATAAGGAATACGCGCCAACATGCCAAAAAACAGCCGCGTGTGCATCCAGGAAATCTGCAGATTGTCCTTCACTGCATCAAAATGCGAGAGGCCATCTTCGGGATAGGTCACCCGCGTGGGCAGGAAACGGCTGCGCGTGCCCTGCCAGTAAAGGCGCACCATGATTTCCGTATCGAAATCCATCCGTAAACCCAGTGTTTTTTCCGCCATCAGTTGCAGACAAGGTTTGAGAGGATACACGCGAAATCCACACATACTGTCTTTGATTGAGAATGACAGGGTTTCAATCCAGACCCAGAAATGGGTGATATAGCGGCCATACAGGCGCGATTTCGGCACGCTGTCATCGTAAACCGGCTGTCCGGAGATCAGACAATCCGGATGACTTCTGGCTTCAGACAGCATCGCGGGAACGTCTGAAAGCTGATGCTGGCCGTCGGCATCCACCTGTAAGGCGTGCGTAAAGCCTTTTTCAACGGCCAGCCGCAGGGCCGCCATCACAGCCCCACCTTTCCCCTGATTTACAGTTAATCGCGTCAGGCTCATCCACGGCGTCACACTGGCCAGGCGTTGCAACTCTTCTGCTGTCTGCTCGTCGCTGCCATCATCCACCACAATGCAGGGCAAACCGAATGGCCGGAGACTCTCCAGTACACCGGCCATCATCGGCCCGTGGTTGTAGCAGGGAATAATCAGGCAGGGAGAAAAAGAAACTGACAGCATTATGGACATAAGGTAATTTTTCCACTGCTGGCGACGGCATCACCTACGCTGTACCGGAATACCAGCCGGTTTTTTTCTTTCAGCCAGTCGATGTGCAAATCTACGGTTTCTTCAGGCAAAAGTGGTCGCTGGAATTTCACCACTTCCATGCCGGAAAACGCTTTATCCAGCCCCAGAAGTTCTTCGGCGTAGCCCATGGCCCAGTTCACCTGTGTCACGCCAGGCAAAATCGGAGACGACGGGAAATGGCCTTTAAACCAGAATAAATCCGCAGACAACCGGAACGTGAGAAGCAGACGGGTGTCGCTGACGAGTTGCTGGTTCAGCACTTGCGGCAAAATCATAAGAACAGTTCCTGTAATTCAGCAGTCGCGCGTTTGCCTTGCTGGTTAAGAGGAATGGCAGACGCCAGACGCCAGTATCGCGGCACAGAGACCGGCGATAACCACTGGTGCAGCGTCAGGCGAATCTGCCCAAGCAGCGCGGCCTGCCCCTGCGCCTGTAATAACAGCTCTCCGCCGTGACTTAATACCAGTACGGCTGCGATATAAAGCCGCCCCTGTTTTTCGAGTGTCAGCACGCTGGCGTCGCTTAAAAGATCCAACGCACACAAACGCTGCTCAATTTCAGTCAGTGAGATCCGCTGCTCTGCAATCTTAACGATCCGATCCTTACGGCCTAAAAGAACAAACTGGCGTTGTCCGGCGGGCAATAGCTGGATTTTATCACTGAGGATCATGCCTTCCGGTTGCGGGATCAGCGGAGAAATCAGGGAAATATTGCCATCAGCACAGGAAGAGAATCGGATATTTTCAAAAAGCGTCCAGGCTTCGTCTGGCTGATGTTGCGTACGAAAAGCAATAATGCCGCTTTCGCTGGTGCCATAGATTTCTGTCGGCAGACAACCACAGACATTTTCTACCAGCAAGGCGGCCTCATTACTTAGCGGGCCTCCGGCAGAAAAGACATGCCGGCAGTGAGTTGGCTCCAAAGCCGGATCAAGGCGTTTAAGAAAGGCCGGGCTGCTGGTCAGCACCAAAGTATTTTTACTGGCAAGTGACTGCAACTGTTCGTGATACTCCACACTTTTCGTCGCAAAAGGCCGGCCAAGCGACAGCGGCAACATAAAAGCAAAACTCAGGCCGTACATATGATGAGGCGCCACGGTGGCAACAAAGTGTGCATCTGCGAATTGATCGCCCCATCGCGCTGAAAGCCACTGGCTCTCCAGTTCAAGACAGGTAATTGGTTTGATTATTTTTTGCGGTTTACCGGTCGAACCGGAGGTAAATAAGTGAAGCGCGGGATTTTCTGGCCAGTTGGGTAAAACAGTCAATGGCTGATCCACTGAGCAAGGCAAACGCAGAACAGGGCAATCAATCGTCAAATCAAGATCGGTAATTAACGCATCAAATTCATCGCGTTGTTCAGCCAGAACGGCCGGGCGAAAATGTCCAGGTAAAACCGGCGTGTTACCGCTGTAAAGCACTGCCAGCAGCGCCACGGCAAATGAATAGTTATCTTCAAAACACAATGCCCAGCGGGTATGCGATGTCGCGCTGATATGAGTCAGCAGAGATAATACGTCCTGGCGGAAATCACACTGACGCCATTCCCGGCTTTCGCTCCAGGCAACCAGATAATCATCTGCTCTTTCCGTGCTTAGCCATTTGCACATTGGCAGCGTCATGGCTGGCGCAGACGCTTTCTGACTATCCATTCAATACCCATTAATAAGCCAATCAGCAGATAACTGATCCCGCCGTTGTAAAGAGCCCATAGGGCCATATCGCCTTTCAGGCAGGTATATAAAGCAAATGATCCATTCCACAGAAAAAAAATGCACCAGACCTGGGTGACACGGCGTGTATAAACAACACCTTCGGGCGGTAAATCGGGTTCATTCAGTCGCGCAAGACGTTCAACCAAAGATTGCCGGGCGTATAAGGAACTGAAAAATACCCCCAGTAATAAAGCATTTACCGCGACCGGGTAATACAACAGCATAGAGGTTTCGCGTAATAAAAGGCTGCTGGCGACCAGCACAATCCCTGAGGCCGCAATCGCTTTTCCAAAAAAAGTTAACTGGGATAATTTTCCGCGAAAAGTCAGTAATCGCAGAATAAAGACAGCAATCAGCACAGGTGCCAGAACGCTAATTCCCCAACTTTTTAAACCGCACCATACGGCTAGCGGATAGACAATAACCGCCACCGGCATCGCCCAGCGGGCAATCTTCGCAACCTGAGAAAATGAGAAGCGCCGGGGTTTATCCACAAAAAAGATACCCACACATACTATGGCGCCGGGGAATTAAGTAATTCATCTATGGCATCAACAACATCCTGAACGGTGCGAACAGATTTAAACATTTCAGGCTTAATTTTTCTGCCAGTGATTTTCTGCAAATGAACCACCAGATCAACAGCATCAATGCTGTCTAATTCCAAATCCTCATAGAGTTTTGCATCCGGGCGGATATCATCTTCATCGATTTCAAATAGCTTGACTAATAACGCGCTAATCTGCTGGTAAATTTCTTGCTTCTGCATAGGAATCTCTTTAACCACGCTGTACTGATATAAATCTGGCCAAACTTTCAACAGAATAAAAGTGCTCGCGCATTTCCTGACTTTCCGCCGAAAGGATCACACCGTATTGCTTCTTTAATGCCAGACCAAGCTCAAGGGCATCAATAGAATCCAGCCCTAATCCGTCACCAAAAAGTGGGGCCTGCGTCTCTATCTCATCTGGCGTCATTCCTTCCAGATTCAGCGTCTCAATGATAAGTGCTTTTATGTCGTTACTTAATGAATCCATGACTTAATTCTCATTATTTTGCATATTGCTGCGCATCAACTCAGTGCACAAATACTGCGTCAGACGCCGTGCAGCCAAAGCAGGTGAAAGATCGCTTTCATCTAAAAAGTCTTCAGCCTTTACCTTATCGGCAACGGTAATCACAAACTGAGGTTTTACACGGGGAATTTCGTACCACTTCCCATTTTTTGTCAGCATGGGTGGCTGACATGAAATATGGACAATCCTGACATCACACCCCGCCCTCAGAGCAATGTTAGCGGCACCACGCTGCAGCGTCATCGGTTTCTCAGGTAAGGAGCGCGTTCCTTCCGGGAAAATTAACAGCGTACCGCCTGCTTGCAACCGGGTTTCACAGGCCTGCAACAGAGCGTCAGACCCAGAGTTAATCAGGTAGCCCGCCGCTTTTATCACTCCGCTTAAGAATGGGTTTTGCAACAAAGCCTGTTTGACGATGCAGTCACAACGCGGCATCCGGGATGCCAGGATCACATAATCAAGAAGGCTGGGATGATTCGCCACGATCAGACACCCGGTATCTTGCTGAAACTTTTCATCACCGGTAAACCGGTAATCCATCACTCCCACCCTCCGTAATCCACTCAGAAAAAACCTAAAACTATTACGGATGCTGTTTAGCGTCATTCGGTGCAATCTGTCGGGTTGCCGGATGATCAGTCGCAACAGATTAAACCAGATAATAGAAAGCAACAGCCCGCCAATTCCGAAAAGTGCGAAAAAGAATCCAGTTACCAGCCATCGCCAGATGCGATTTACCAGAGAAGACTTTTCTTCGGGTACTAGCGTTTCTCTCATCACAAATCCCGAACCCATTGCCAGCTATGGCGGCTATCTGCACTGACATTGAATAAAGAAGAGGAAGAAAGATAACCTCGCAGAAATTGCAGACTCTGCGGAATTTCTGAATTCAGATCCTCACCCGGCAATGAAATACGCTGGCACTGCAAACTATCGCCAGAAGTTAATATTATTGCTACAGCGTAAGGTAGAAACTCAGAATTTACCGATTCGTTATATATATCGGGGATTTCACCATCAAAATCGACCAGCATGACGCTGGAAGCACCGGTTGCCAGCATCGACTGAGCTTCCAGTATCCCTTGCTGAAAACTGTCTTTTCCGGCTGCTAATGAGGTTACCGGCAACGGATTTTTGCTAATAATGGTAAGCCAACCTGCTGCGGTATTATGTACTGACATGGAGAATTCAGTCGGAGATAAAGCGTCTTCCTCTGCCAGAGAATGCAAAATGCGCCCTGTATTCTCCAGCTCACCATGGCGGCTGGTAAAAATTGCCGCATCTACGTTGTTATTGACGAGCAATGCAAGCCCGGCATCAACAGCAAAACGACTGCCGGTACTCATTCGACGTGCTGACATCATTGGAATTTGCTGGCTTTTGGGGTTCTCACCGGAAAATGTATTTATATCTGAGCACTGAGCCCATTGGATCCAGTGCTCACAACTATCGACTCCCGGAGCCACTGCCCGCCAGTCCAGTATATCCAATGAGAATTTCATAATGATGATCTTTGTGATTATTCCAAATTGAGACTTTATGGTATTTTATTGGAACTTGCATCTGTAATCTGACAACTTATTGAACTGGATTAAGAATTTTAGTACTCATTTATTATGAGCTTTATTAGTACTTTGCAGGTTTATCTGAACACACAAATTTTTCAATTTGATACAAAGTATTCCCTGGATGTCTGGATATACTTATTCTTTGATAAATTCAAACTGATAACCATTCTATTTAGTTAAAGATAATAGTTTAATATCAGTTAACTCCTCAGGATTAAATCCTGTAAGAAACGCCGATGAGATAAACGTGAGCCTGTGAGATAATAAATATATCAGAGAAAGAAAGGAGTCCGGTTTGCATTTTCACTGGAAAATAAATGCAAAAAGTCCCTGAATCTTTCGATTCAGGGACTATGC